>DASTMP010000283.1:0-112949 GCA_035714085.1 Blastocatellia bacterium | reverse complement strand
CGAGCGGTTCTCGGAGTGCATCGTCAGATCGAAATGAAAGAGCTTGGAGATCCCCTCCACGCCATTGAAGCTGTGCAGCAGAAGTTCGTCCACGCCGAGAGTCGTGTCAACTCTGATGAACCTGTTGTCCTGTGTGTATGTCGGCAACTACGACCTCCATTGGTCGACGAGGCGCTGTTAGATTAGATGGTCATTCGTGCGCTTTTTCTTCACGCTAGAACCTGGCCGTTAGTCTTTGTGATCCCAGCGCAACATTTCGACTGGGAGTTGTTTGAAGGGGTCTGGCGCCCTCGCCGGAGTCAGTTGGGAAAAGGGTCGTAATGAGTTGTGGCTGGAATACGTGAGCCTGCCATATGATGAGCCTGCCTTGTGGCAAATTGGAAATGGCCCCCCTTCGGCCCCATTCGACCTCACTCAGAATGATCGTAGCCGAGAATCCCCTCTAATTTTTTCCCCTTCCTCCGGCATTCCTTCAGCCTCTTGATGAAATTTGCGCGTTGCTCCAAACCGATGTCGGTGGAAAGAGCCAACCCATTCTCGTAGGGTTTCGCAGCTAATAGATGCCTATTCAAGCCTTTTTGTTTGCTGCGATATGCGCAAGCCCAATAATTTAGACCACTCCAGGAGTAAAGAAGAGATGGCCGCCTTCGGGTCACAGATAGAGATGGCCGCCTTCAACATGATCCCATTCTATTTTGCCATCCTTCGGTCCAAATGGACAGACATTCTCGCCTGATTCGCCTGCCCGTTCTGTTTGCCTGGTGGATTGCGCAATCACCCCGCGATATATTGAGGGAACTAAAAAAAGGCGCGCTTTGACGCCCTTGGCGCAAAGTAACCGCTGTGTTTGTTGAACGCCTCTTCCTCTAATCTCACTTCAAACTGTTTCTCGACGTTCGTAGCTTTCCCGGATTCCCAGATTTCATATTCACAGCAGCGATGTTGGCCATGGCGCCAACGTCGACCGGATCGCCAACCAGCCATTCGTTATAGACAAAGGTATACTCGCAGCGCCCCCGCAAACAATTGACAAGACATATGATGGCTTATAAGCTGCCGAAGTTAGCGCCTAGTAAGCGTCATTTGCCACCGCACTGCCGTTGGCGGGCCATCAAAGGAAAGCCGCTTATGGAAGAAAACTATTTTATCCAGCGAATGTTGGAGCTAAGAAAATTGACGCGCGCCATCGCGGAACTGCTACGTAGCCAATTGCGTGATTACCTAACGTTGCTGGCGCCGCTCTACCATCCTCGGAACGTGCTCGGCGATTATATACAGGGCAGCGGCAAAGATGCTCTCAAAAGCGCCAGCTTGGCCTTCAAGGAACTGCAGGCGCTTTACGACAGCATCGCTCCGTCCAAGCCCTTCAACCTCTTGAAAGAGATGAAAGCGCCTCTCAACATCTTCGGCGGGACGCTGGAGATGACGGCGGTTGACTATACCCACCAGGCAATTGCCGATCAGACGAGCAAGAACGTGAACGTCACTTTACCATTCAAATGGATCGTCTATTATCCCGGCTATTCGCCATCGCGGCTGCGCGAGATGAGCGCCGACCGCGACCGTTCGGCCGAAGAGTTGCAGGACGCCATCTTGCACTATCTGATACTGCACCAGGTGATGACCAAACAGACAGGCCTCACCAGACTGCTTGAGGCGCTCCATTTCCCCGTCAATCCGAATGAACATCTGCCCGGATTCGGCAATCTGCCGATAACCGTCATCTCCGCGTCGGTCTCGACCATTCGTCCGCCCGACAACGTTATCATCGAAAGCACCGAGATCTCCGGCGTCAACGCTTTTGAGGAGGTCGTCAAGGTCGCTGATATCATTGAGCTCCGCGACCCTCTGAGCGACCGGCTGATCGAGATGGTCAATAGCTATGGGGACAGGCTGCAGCCATAGTAGCTTTCCAACTGGATTCAACGGCGAAGCGGCCGTCCGACAAGCTCTGAAGAATGTTCTGGAAAATCCCGCAATCGCTGCGCGAGCCAGCGTCCAGAGCCAGGGGACGAGCATGGCTTAATAAGAGGTGAATGGATTAGCGCTATGAAACGCCCCGCTGCCAATTCTGATCCTCATCGACTATCTGGCCTTCCCATGATCAAGGAGGCTGTGGACGCTACACTTCAAACCATCGAGAGACGAACCAGACTCTATCGCAATCTGGTCGTATGCATCAGCGTTCTTTCAATCATTTCGATTCTTCTCTCGATCATTCTACTCTCCTGGGTCCCAGCCTACGGCCTCGCGCTGCTTGCGCCATTGACCGGCGCATTCTTATATATCGATAGCCGCAGGGTCAGGCGCTGGCGGGCAGGCATTATCGATATGTGGAGATTCGGGCTGAGCCTCAAGGAGTTCGAACGAACAATCACCAGCTTACGCTATGTTCCTCATCACTCGCTCAAGGGGATGTTGTCCACACTCCCAAAAGATTCCGGCCAATTCAAACGCGACCAGGCTTCCGAAGAGGAGAAGGCTTTCTGCGCCGAAAAGATCGATGCGCTTGGCCGCCGGCAAGAGTGGAAGACGCTGGCTGGCGCCGCCGCGCTCACTTTTGCTATCGCCAGTTTTATTGGCGTCGCAATCTCTCGGAACGTTGTGTTATTTCCATTCGCCGCTGGTCTAATAATAATTCTGATAGTCCTGAGAAAGAAGTAACTCCGGTCCCAAGCTGCAAGTTGCCCGTAGAAGTTCGGCGTTATCTCATACGGTGTTGTCTCAGCTTTCGCACCGACCCGGTGACGAGTTCGACAGCTCGATCGATTTCTTCTTCGGTGGTAAATCGGCCCAGGCTAAATCGGATGGAAGAATAGGCCTGTTCGTCGCTCAAGCCGAGCCCTTTCAGAACGTGGCTTGGGCCTTGAGCTCCGCTAGAGCAAGCTGAGCTTGTCGATACAGCCAGGACATACATATCCCGAATGAGCGTCCTAGCGTCCACTCCATCAAACCTCATGTTGCTTGTATTCGGCAAGCGGTTATCCGGATTTCCATTGATATGAACGTCCGGGAGTTCGCTGAGCAGACGCCGCTCCAGATTGTCGCGCAACCGGCTCATTCTTTCAGCATCCTGCGCCATCTCTTCTCCGGCGATTCGACACGCCTCGCCGAAACCGATTATACCCGCCGCGTTCAAAGTTCCGCTTCTGAGCCCCCGTTCCTGTCCGCCACCGGCGAGGAGCGGTTCGAGTTCGATTTTCGGCTCGCCGCCGCGAATGAACAACGCGCCTACCCCTTTTGGCCCATAGAGTTTGTGCGCGGAAAAGGCGGCGAGGTCTATGCCATCAGCCTGAACATCCACAGGTATCTTACCCAACGCCTGCGCCGCATCAGTAAAGAACAGGGCGCCTGCCTCATGCGCCATCCGCGCAACCTCACGAATGGGGTTGATGACGCCTATCTCGTTGTTCGCGAGCGTCAGCGCGACTAGCGCCGGACTCAGACTCGATATGTGACGCTTCCATTCTTCAAGATCGATATTCCCGGCTCGATCAGCAGGAAGTAGCTTCACGCGGACGCCTCCCAGCCTTTCCAGTTGGCGAATCGTCTCAAGCACAGCCTTATGCTCGATGACAGAGGAAATTATGGTCATTCCTCCTGATCCTCTGCTTTGAGCGATCCCTTTCAGCGCCAAATTGACGCTCTCCGTCGCGCAACTCGTGAATATTATCTCTCCCGGCTTCGTGTTAATTAAATTCGACACCTGACTCCGAGAGTCTTCAACGGCTTCAGCAGAGTCCCAACCGAATTTGTGGTCACGACTTGACGGATTACCGAACTTCTCCGCATACGCCGCGCTGAGCGCGCGACCGACCCGCTGATCAATTGGAGTTGTGGCGTTGTAGTCCAGGTAGGTCATTAACATAAGCGCTGGGATAGAAGTTTTGCCCTATCGCAACTTCGGCAATATCTTCGGCTGGTCGTGGGCGCTGTTGACCTGAACCTAAAGAAAACGAATCAAGCTTCCATTCCCGATCGCGCACATGATGTAATCGCGGCGGCCGCAATCAACCCGGTTATCCTCTTTGGAACAACACGCCGACCTCAGCATTAATGACATCAGGAAGTGGCCCGTCTTTAATATGACTAGTGGCATCTTTCGCGATACATTCGAATGCATTATCCTTAAAAAAAAGAAGATAATGCCTCTTTTCCGACCATGATTGATTATCAAACTGAGGATGAACCGAGTTGATTTTCTTGAGTTCCTCAAGCCAAGGCGAGTTCATAATGATATATGCTCCACCCGCATCAATCCCTCTACCGTAAAGAGGATGTCCTTCTATAGCCTCATCATTTGGATCGCCAAATTTACAACTCACGCAACCTTTAAAAGTCAATATTGCAGTATATTGGGCTTGGTCTTTCTTCGCCTTAGATGCAGATTCTTTGTCCTGAGCAGAGTACATAAGCAATGTACGCCTACCGTTGCTTACAACAATAGGCTGAAATATGGAGAACGCCCAGTCTACCGGCCATCCCCAAGGGGTAGCATATGGCTCATTCCTTGCCGCCGCTAGCCGCCGCTCTGCTGCTAGGACTTCTGTCTTTAAAGATCTCAGTCTTTCTAAATCCTCAACTTTTACAGGAGAGCTAGAAAGAATTCCATATTGAGTTCTCAGATTATCGAGAGTTCTTATGAGTTCTTCAATATCCATGTTCTCACTCGTTATTCACAATCCGTTTGTCGGATAGCGATGTCACCTGGCTCGATTGGATACCCAGTGCCTCCTTTATCCCTCGCCAGCGCGAACTGACGTTGCACTGCATGCGCCCCTGCATTCGTGCCTAAATCATGTATCGCTATATCGCGTAAATTTGCTTCTTGAGCTACGTAAAGAGTTCTATTATTCGCCGCTACTGCTATCTGTTCACCACTAGGAAGAACTAGCCAGTCTCCATGTACTTGTAGACCCTCTGGAAGTCTGCCCAATCGCCTTGTCTCCTCAATAGCCTCTCCAACTGTTCGGTCTGCCCAAGGGCCATGCTGGAAAACCTCTTCCGGGCCATGTGGCTCTCTAGAGAAATAAACATCCCACGGATCAATCAATCCAAGAGGGTCAATCCAATTAACAGGATTATGCGTGTACGAGTACTGATTCAGCCCACCCATCAGCCCGATCGGATCGTCAGAGGCATACGCCCCTATTTCAGGGTCATAATAGCGATTGCGATTGTAATGCAAACCGGTCTCGGCATCAAAATACTGGCCCTGGAAGCGCAGGTTCTGCTCTACACTTGCGATTGGCGTCATCGCTAAAGGGCCGGGTGTTTGTTTTAGAGTTTGCCCCCATGATTTGAACTCCATCGACCAGGCGACCGAACCACGACTATCGACTATCTCTCTTGGCGTCCCGAGATGATCGTTTATAACCGAGAAGAGACTGGCGTTCTGCACAGTGGCTATAGGCGCGTAGGAGTAAGTATCGAACATCCATGCCGCGAGTGATTGGGCGCCCGCCACCTCCTGTATCACAACGCCCTCATGCCATAAGAATTGCCGCGAGTAGTTCGGACCAATCTTTCCCACGCGACGCCCTAGCGCGTCATACTTGTATCGCCAAACCTCCCCACCTGGTCGCGTCACCGTCTTTAACTGATCCAGCGCATTCCACTCATACAACCATATCTTCGGGTTGTCGCTGTCAGCGTTTTCGATTTTTTTGACTCGCCTGCCTTCAGAGTCATACTCATAACGGGTACTACCCTTCTGCAGGAGGCGATTACCTGGACCATACGCCAGCGCTACATCAGTCGACTCCTTATCCTGTATCCGCATGCGAGTGATATTACCCGCCGGGTCATATGAAAAAGATTCGCTTAGTCCGCGATCACGAACCGCGCTTAATAACCGGTCAGCGGGATCGAGTAGATAATCAATCCGTCCCCTGTCGCTATCGACAATCGAGGTCAGCGAACCGTCGCGGCCATAGGCGTAGTTGCGGCGAATGATTTCATTCTGACGTGGAACGCCAACCGCGTTGCTAAAGCCCGTAGGGCCAGATCTGACGCTCTGTTCGAGCAGCCGGCCAAGCCCGTCATAACGCTGTTCCATCGCAATACCGCCCGGCATTCGTCGGTTGGTTTCCTGACCGTAACCATTACGAGCGAACTCGATGACCTGATTGTTGAGAGTAGTAAGCTTGTTAACGAATCCATTCGGGTCAATTTCATAATCCACCGTATGGCCAAGACTGGTCGTGACGCGAGTGAGGTTACCGAGGGTATTATAGTGGCTTTCCACCCAGTGGGCGCCCTGTAATTCGCGACGGATCTGGCCAAGAGGGTCACGTTCGAACG
The DNA here is from genome assembly GCA_035714085.1 of Blastocatellia bacterium. GTDB lineage: Bacteria > Acidobacteriota > Blastocatellia > RBC074 > RBC074 > JAJVID01. Next base: position 106,646 of record DASTMP010000283.1, on the reverse strand, counting down.
TCAGCGCCAGATCAGAGTTGACCGCAGCGATCATGCTGCCAGTAGGATTGAAACTATAGGTGACATGTTCGCCATCGGGCAAAGTTAGCCCAATCACACGGCGCATGGCGTCACGCTGAATGCTGATTCTCTCGCCATTGGCGTTGGTATACGCTGAAACATATCCGTTGGCGTCTACTTCGAAGTGTCGCGCGGCGCCATCGAACCCCTGGCTACGAATCACGCGCCCGACTTTATTGCGGACGAGTTTGTAAGTCTCTCCTTTCTCATTGATCACCTGTTCCAGCCATCCTGGCTCGGAGCCCCATGCGTATCGGACGACGGCGCCAGACGGATTCTCGCGCTCCAGTAGCCGTTTACAAGGACCATAACGGAAGTGTGTCGTGCGGTTGTCGCCATCAGTGAAACTGGTTATATTACCCACACTGTCGTAGGTGGAGCGTTGCGTAGAGCCATCGGGCAAGGTGACTTTGACGGGACGCCCCAGAGCGTCATAGCTGATTCGAAAGACTTCACCCACAGGTCCGGTGAATTCGATAACGCGACCAAAGATATCCAGAACGTAACGTGTGGTGTTCCCTTTCCAGTCAGTTACGCTCTCCAAGAGGCCCCGATTGTATAGCTGGCGTTTAACCGCGCCCAGCGGATTCTGGATCTCAGAAACATTACCGTCTGCGTCATATCGAATCGTCCAGCGATTACCAGCAGGATCCACGGAGGCAATCAGCAAATTCGCTTTGTTGTACTCCCGGCGCCAGACTCGCCCAACTGGATCAGTCATTGTGGTCGGGAGGTGATGTTCGTTGTAAGCAAACCCGATGGTGTGGCCGAGCGCGTCAGTAACGGCGGCGCGGTTGCCTGAAGCGTCATAGGCGTAGCGTGTGGTCGCGCCTCCAGAATCAGACTCCGCCACAATGCGCCCCTGTCCATCGTATTCAGTCTTACGCGTTCCTCCCTGGGGGTCTATTTCGGTCGTAACCTGTCCACTTGGCATCCACTGATAATGAGTTATATACCCAAGGCTATTGGTGACCTCTGTCAAACCATAGTCAAAATAGCGAAGCGACTTCTCGTCGTAGCGGTCGAGGCCAGAGGTCTTAAAGCACCTTCCCTTATGGTCGTATTTAAAGTAAAAAACTCCGCCATCTTTGACGATCTCCCTCGTCATACGCCCGGCGGAATCGTATTCGTACCGGTCTGTATGCCCCAGCGCGTCCGTGGCTGCGCTCAACCTTCCGTCACGGTCATATTCATATTGGACGAGCTTTCGGATTTGACCATCGGAATGGCGAAAGGAGACAGACGTGATTTGATTATGAGCCGAATAGCCAAGGACGAGTGTTCTTTTTTCAAGCCGTTGCCGAATCTCCGTCAAACGCGAACGCTGATCTCGCGCCAAGTCTATCCCCTGCCCCGTCACGTCTTCGATACTCTCAAGCAGCCAGCTTTCGCCTTTCCTTCCCTCCTTGAAGACATATCGCTCGATTTCTCCGGTTTCGACATCCCACCTAGTGACGATATATCGGCTGTCGCGTTTGACGAGTTCCTGAAATGTTCCGAGGTTTCTTACGCATCCGCCTCGCTCGATCGTGCGGCCAGGGTCGGCGAAGATTTCAACATATCCTCCCGGGGTAACAAAACGATACTCGGCGCCGGCGTCTGTCAATGTGCAAAAGTAGCGCGTCGTCCAGCCTGGGCCTAGCGGCGTATTCGGCAGATCGAGCAGCGCTGTCGTGTAATAACGCTCCCAGGTCAGACTCACTTTGCCAGTGATATCAATATCTCTGTGCGTCGAATAGACTGTCCCAGAAGCGACATCGACAGGATGACCGACTGTTTGTAGTCCTTTTAGCATGCCGTAATCTCTATAATTTATATAAGTGTCCGACCGGACACCAACCGCTTATCGTCAGCCAGCGCCGCGGAGTCCAGGCATGCGACCTGCCGCTCTATTCAAACCGGCATGGAGCCCTGCATATACTGCGTTCTGCGCGGCGCTCACTGCGACGCCTCGCAACAGGTCTGCGAAACTGACGCCCACCATGACATTGGTGAAGCCGAGCGTCATGGCGTTCGGCACGACCGGAATATCGCTGCACGAAGTGGCGACAAGCGGGGCCACGAAAGCCAGCGGGCCGCCGTTGACCGTAACGTTGGGGCTCCCCACGGCGGTAGATCCTTGCGCTCCGGGATAAGGAATCGGAGGCATCAACAATTTGACCCAGGTCTGCCACTTGGTGAACGCCGAAAAACTGGATTTGATCGTCTCCCAGGTTGTGGCGGCGCTGGTCGTATCTATCCCCGTTACGTCCTGGATAAAAGATTCCGCGCTCTTCGGTTTCGGAATCAACGCGGCGATCCCCGCAATCGCGATGTTGGCGAGTATTGTCAAGGTCACGAGCGTCAGCCCCATAGCGATATTCGTCAGATATCGCTTCCAGTATGGGAAGTTCGTCGGCGTCGGCGGCACAGGCACACCCTGTGGGATATGGGCGGAATAGCCCATGGCTCCGACCGAACAGGCAGGCAAGCCGTTGATCAGGACGCTGACCCTGGGAAACGTCGGATCGTGCCACAGATAGACCAATCCGAAATACGGGTGTATCGGAATTCCCGGAATCGGAGCGACGGCGTGAACGTCTATCCCGATGACCATATCTAGCAGCTTCGCAGCAGGCCACAATGGCATTTAAATACCTCCACGAGCTAGCGTGTTACTTCTATAATCTTGATCGCGCCCGTAATCCGGCGTCGCTGATATATTATTTGCACATAGTCCCCTACATTGACCGCGCTGTAGAGTTCTTTTTCAACCGCGAACTCCGTCTCTTTACCGTCGAGTTTCAGTTTCAGTATGTACATCTCCGGCGTCACGCGCGGAACGGCTTTGGTTCGGCCGCCGATAATCTCCGTGGAGTAGCCACGTTTAGTTTCACGGTACTCTTTATTCACGACAGTCGCCTTGCCTTTCTGGTTTCCCAGGGCAACCCCGTCAACAGTCGTAAACGAGAAATAAAGGACCACACAGACGACGATAATAGCTCCTAAAATAACCATATAACGGTTGAAGTTCGAAGATAGCTTATTCATTCGATCAGCGCCTCCATTTTCCGCATCTCCGGCAACCAATCCGGGCCCGGATACGGAACTGCGCCGCGCCAGACCAAGTCCACCTGGCGTTCATTCATATCGATCATTACCGTGTGCAAAACGACCGGCGGCTCCTCTGCGCCTTTGCCTATATCCAGACAGATTCGCGGACGCTCTCCCGGGAGTTTGAACAGCAGCTCTCCGTCAGGATCGAGATTTATCAACCGGACATCCTCGTCGCCGGACAAGAAAGGGAGCGCCAATCCATCCGAGGCGCCGTTGAAGAAACGGAAATCCATATCGGGCAATTTGGTCTGCGCATACAGCTCCTTTTGCTCCGGCGGGACGATGGACGCATAGACGCTGCGCAACGCTTGCTCGACCTGGCGATCGGCCGGCATGACGCCAGCGAGAGTCGATCGCGGATGCCAGAACTTGGAGACCCAGCCGAAACTTTGCGGCATGGGTTGACGCTCCCAGGCGATGAAATGACCTTTAGCGAGTTGACCGGGGACCAAACGATTCTGAGGATCTTCCAGGTTCGGAAGAGCCAGGTTCTCAATCGTCTTACGCTCATTTCTTATCACATAGCCGAGCCCCAGATGATTTCTGGGATATGGGCAAGGTAATTTCGGATCTGAGCGTATATCCACTCCGCCGTAGGCTCGCTCGTAACGAATCTCCATAGTTGTAAACGGCTCGGGCTCGGTGAAAATTGGATCTCCGCCGGCGCGATATCGACACACCCGATCGCCGATCACTGAAATATCCTTGCGATGTCCGCCAATTATCAATGACGCTACGAACTGATCTACCTTTTCGCCTTTTGAAGCGCAGGCCCGGCCGTTGAGGACGACATCCGTGGCGATCTTATATGGCGCAAAATCGCTCTCGTATTTCACCGAAGAGCTCATCGGATCGCGATAATAGAGATCGCCGGCGTGTAATTTTCGGTCAGCCTCGGCCCGAACGCATTGCTTGTCAGGTACGATCTTATAGCTACGTTTGACCAGGACGCTCAGTATGTGCCGCCCATCCGGCGTCTGCCCCGGCAGTACGACTTTCCGAACCACAGGCTCATTGCCTGAACCGGCTGCAGAAGAAGTATGAGGTATTGCGCCAGTGTTCATGAGTCAAGATATCTGCGCCACCAGGCGCTTCATTTCGGCCAACCAATCTATTCCAGGGTATTCGTGCGCGCCGCGCCAGACCAGGTCGACCTGCATCTCGTCTGGCCGTATACAGACGGTATGCAACGCCGGTTTTAGCTCGTTCTCGCCCAGCCCGATGTCGAGCATGATCCGGGGCGAATCATTTGGCAGAAAAAAATCCAGAAGTCCGGCAGGCGTAAGATTGATCAGTTTGACGGGCTCGCCGCCAGTCAGGAATGGTAAAGCGAGGCCTGGCGACGCTCCATTATTAAACCTCACGTCAAAAGCCGGCAGTTTGAATTGCCGAGCCAAGGCAATTTGATTCTTAGGTACGATTCCAAGCTCTTCTTCTCTCATGACCTCATCGGGATCGACGAAACCGGGAACTGCGCCGACGAATGAGCAGCGCGGATACCAGTTGCGCTGAAACCAGCCCGATCCCTGCGGCAGCGGCTGGCGATTCCACTGCTCCGGCGCTTCTAACGCTACTCGATGTGGCTGAAGCAAATCCCCGGGGTCTTCCAGGTTCGGCGCCGGCAATCCATCAATAGCCTCGCGAGTATTGCCGATCGCAAAACCGGCGCCGATGGGGTTTCGCGGATATGGAAACATCCGGCTCGGATCAGACCTCATATAAGTTCCACCATAGGCCCTGTCGTAACGAATCTCCATATCGGTAAACTCGACAGGGTCGGTGAAAGAGGGATGTCGATTGTTTTGATAAATGAGCCTGCGGTCACCGATGACTTGAATCACCTTCCGATAATCGGCGACCTGTAATGTAACCGCCATTTGCGACGTGGGGTTGCCAGCCGGAGCATAGGCTTTACCGACCAATACCACATCGGTGGCGAGCTTGTAAGGCGACAAATCCGTTTCGTACTTGACGGGGCTTCGTTCCGGATCGCCGTGATCGTAATACTCATCGACCTTGACCAGCGGACGGGTCTGCGCAGCCCTGACAGCCGGCTGGTTTGGGCGGATGTCATAGGTGCGTTTGACGAGCACGGAGAAGATCGGCGTTCCCGCCTCGGTTTGGCCTGACACGACATCGAATTCAGGTTTATTCGCTTCCATGCGGCTTTCGAATTTACGGGTTGAGCATGACCATGCCGCCTCTGACAGTATTTGTGGCGGTTCCTTCCGAAACGACGATGGCGCCTTTCGTGTTATGGTCCATGTCAGCTTTAGTCGTCACAGATGCGCCGTGCGTATTGACCGATTCCGATCCGTCGATGGCTATATTTACGCCTTTCAGCTTTATGCTCCCGTCACTTTTCATAAGTAACGTACTGGCGCCGACCTCCAGCTTGATCTCCGTAGCCGCGGTGACATGAATATGCGCGGTCTCGGAAGTAATGACTATTTGTTGCCTGACTGTGTTAGTCTCCTTGCCTTCTGTAACCGTAATTGTAGTGTCCTTCTTGATCGTCTCTGTGTGCGCGCCGTCGACTGTGATCGTGCGGTCATTGTGGACTGTCTGCGTATCGTCGTGTTCGACCGTGGTTCCCATATCGTACTGGGCGTGAATGGTGATCTGCTCATTGCCCGCCGTGTCATCCATCGACAACTCGTTATAGCCCTGGCCCTTATGGGTATCGGTTTTGACGCCGCTGACGACCATTTTCCCTGGGAGTTCATATGGCGGCATCGAATCTCCGTTATACACCCGGCCCGTGATGATCGGCTGATCGGGATCGCCTTCCAAAAAATCCACGATCACTTCCTGACCGATCCGCGGGATGAATATCGCCCCCCAGCGTTTGCCGGCCCAATTCTGCGATACGCGTATCCAGCAGGAACTATTTTCGTTGCGCTTGCCTTCGCGGTCCCAATGGAACTGCGCTTTTACCCGGCTGTACTTGTCCACGTATATTTCTTCGCCGGCCGGCCCAACAACGATGGCGGTCTGGGAACCATGAACTACCGGCGCAGGCGTCACTCGCGGCGGCCGGAACGCCGTCGGATGAGGGACGCATTGGAAATGATTGGCGTAATGAAATTCTGCCCCTGCGCCATCAGAGGAGCTGCGATAGGCGCCCCCCTGGACCGCCTCATGATAGACCGATGTCAGAACGTAGCTCTTGTTGAAATCTCGCCGGTAATGGTCTCGCAGATCGAATCGGTATCCGGGCGTAAAACCTACACATGTGCCCGACCCACTGATGACTATCAGCGGCGCCTGCTCTTCTTCCATCCTGAGCCCCACCAAGCGCTCGCCCTGGCCTTTCTCCCGGTACTCGCCCGGATAATCGTATATCTCCAGCTTGCGCTCATCCTTGCCCTTGACGGTCGAAGTCAAATCCAGCGTCGGTTGTTGGAAGTTAAAATCTTTCAGCGTGTATTGGTCGGGCCGCACCTCTTGGCTAAGACTCCATTCACTGATCACATCCCGTTCTCGCTTCTCGCCGATGACAGATTTGTAACTGACGTCCGGGTGCAGCGGCGAGGGCTTGAATTCTTTGGGGCGATTGGCCAGCACAAGGATATGTTTGTCCTGGCTGTGCTCGAAGAAATAAAAGATCCCCTCTTCTTCCATTAACCGCGAGACGAAATTGAAATCCGTCTCGCGGTACTGCACGCAATATTCGCGCGGTTCGAACGCTCCATAAAGGCGAATGGCGAAGTCGGAGAAGCCGTGTTCCTTGAAAACCTTCGCGATGATATCGGGCGCGGACATGTTCTGAAAAATCCGGCAATCGCTGGTTCGAGTCAGCGTCCAGAGCCAGGGGACGAGCGTGGCGTAATATGAAGTGAAGATAGTGGGCGTCGTTCCGCCTTCGAGCGGCGAAGAGCCTCCTTGCGAGAAGGAGTTGATGATCCCGTTGATGTGGCGCTTCGAACCGTCGGGCAGGAAAACGGTGACGGTCGCCTTCTTGCCGACTATCGAATCGAACTGAATCGAACGGTTCTCGGAGTGCATCGTCAGATCGAAATGAAAGAGCTTGGAAACCCCTTCTTCGCCGTTGAAGCGCTGCAACAGAAGCTCGTCCACGCCAAGCGGCGTATCAATCCTGATGAACCGGTTGTCCTGTGTATATGTCGGCAACTATAACCTCCATTTTGGGTAACTTAGCGCTGGCAGATTCGATGGACACTGCGCAAACTAAAGCAAATTGCCATCGGCCACTTGGGACAGGTCATCCGAGTAATTCACCGCCCGAACAATTTTCAATATAATATATATATGATAAATACGGGGGAGAAATTTCCCGGAGATTTACATTCCGATTAAAAAATTTTCTTTGTAATTCACCATCGCCAATGGAATCGCCTGCTTTGAGAGCAACATTATCAATTATATTGTTCATTTTTTTGTACAGAACAAAAAGAGCGCTCGCTGATATCGCCAGGGCAGTGACACTCATTAACCATAGTTGTAATGGTGTTACTGGCGGCCATTCGTCATCCATTCCTGACGCTCAGGCTTCAAATAGTCCTATCACAGGCCAAAGAGCCGGCATTTTCAAATGACAGAATAGCTTGCCTATTCCTATAAATTGTACAAGGGGGAATAATGGTAAGACGCCAAAATACAGTGTGACATTGACATTCTCCCGCCGCCAAACGCTGTCGCGTTATGGCGAGGGATTCCTACGCCAGAGCGCCGTCGCTGATATCTCGTAGGCGTTACTTTCCGGGCGTCCGACCCGGTAGTTTTCTGCAAGTATTGACCTGCTAGCTTGATACTTCATGTGAATCTACGCGCGCCATATTTACATGTTGAGCATTGCGCTATCCATTTATTGTAAAGTGGACCTATTCACTCCGGTCAATTCATCGGTCGTTCAATTGGCGATCGCTTCGGGACCGACCCAAATCATCGGGCTTCCTCATCTTTCAGTTTTTGCTACGCCTCTCAGTTCAAAGAATACCCAATTATCCGCATAATTAATCGCATGCACGTAAGTTGAAGAAACCTCAAATTCAGAAGGGCAATCGACTCTAAGGCTGCTCGGACTATAAACCCTGTGTTCGCATATTGTTTGCTGATCTTTTGGGCGATAGAACCTGATTATGGCGGAAGGCATGCTACCTACAGAATCTTTGGCGCAGGGTCTCTCAGGGGGGGAAATATTTGATACCTCAACGCCAATATCACCATTTTGACTTTTTTCCCCTTTTTTCAGCACGAGCGTTGCAATTAATGACCCATCACGTTTATTTGGCGCCACCCATCCCGGCACATCGCGAGGATACGCTGGCTGCGCCACAGGAGCGCAGCAACAGCTAAGCATTATAGCCGAACTAACTATCCACAGCGAATTACAGCATTTTCGACTATTGTATTCAGGAACCGCTTGCTCACGCGCGCGATACTGTACCGCGACCGCGAGGGAGCGGCTGAACACGTATGCCGAAATTGCTTTAAGTAAGACCCTCCAATATCTCATCTCTCCCTCGGCGCCTGACCATACCGCTTAAGCTGTTCTCTTACTTCAGCAGGCCTGGGAAAAGAGCCATGGAAAAATGCTCTATATAACCACTCGGTGTTATATAGAATGCTTTTGGCGGCAGGGTCAGTTGAGTACATACTCCAACCAGTTTGCGGTATGAATGTAACTGATGTTGGATCCCAATGGACATAATAAGTGTTATTTCCATTATCATTCGCAAAATGCATCGAAAAATCAGTAGAAAAAGGGGTAACTTCGCGAACGCTATTAAATTTGTGATAGCCTATGCCGACGCAGGCAAGAAACTGGTCAGAACCACGAATTGCCTGGAACCCCTCTTTTTCCGCTGCTATTAAGAATTTCCGGTAATCGGGTATGGTAATCACTAGATGTGGGCCGGTGATACCCAGGAGCCCACTGATCTGTTGCCACATGGGGCTATTTCGCCTGCCACCAGCTCTATCTATGAAGTTTATTACATGAGTCGCCTGGGCTTCCGTAGCAGCTTGATCCTCGTTTGCGCTCTTGCCCCTTACATCAACCATTCCATTGAAAGCCTGGGCGACAGTTTCATCCTTTTTGAGTTTAATTTTTTTGGCAATGATTTCCCTTTCTTGTTTGGTGAGCAGATCCCATGCAAATACAGGGGCCTTGCCATCAGGGTTACCATAACGACTTCTTGCAATTTCCGCTTCCTTCTTGATGGATTCAACCTGTTGACGAGAAACAGGCAGCGGAAAGTCTTGCCCCGCCTTATATGCAAAGGGCTCTGCGTGGTCCTTCACACCCAAAGAACTGGACGTATCACCCAATAGGGCTAACGCGTTCGGATCCGCCGCATCGTTTCTCCCCAGGGGACCGGGCGTTCTTGCTGTAACCCGTTTGGAAAATGGGTCGTGTCGCGTTGGGCCTGGAGTACGCGAGCCTGCCATATGATGGGCCTCCTATGGGGCTACTTAGAACGCGCCCCGGAATGATCGTAGCCGAGAATTCTTTCTACTTTTTCCCTTTCTTCCGGCATTTCTTCAACCGATTGATGAAATCATCGCGCTGCTCCGGACTGATGTCGGTGGGAAGGGCCAATCCCCTCTCATAGGCTTTCGCCGCCTTCGACCGGTGACCCGTTTGTTCGTAAATCTGGCCCAGCCATAAATAGGCCAATCCTGAATCCGGGTATTTACTGACGATTTCATTCCCTAATCGTTCGGCCTCATTAAGATCACCTTTAAGCATGTAGATGGGTATGAGTTGCTCCTGGATGCGGGGATTGCCAGGATCGAAGCGCGAGGCGTTTTGAAACGCCTCCCTGGCTTTATCCAGATCGCCATTATCTCGGTAGAGGACTCCCATTTGTAAATACGGCAAGGCCCAGGAAGGCGCGAGCTCCACTGCCCGCTTGAACGAGGCAAGCGCCTGGTCATCTTTCCTGATATTGCGGTAGGCCATGCCTAGCGCGCTGTAGGCGTAGGCTGCGCGCGGATCGAGTAGAACCGCAGATTTGAATCGCTCCGCGGCATCGGCGAATTGCTTGTTGTCAAACATCGCTTTGCCTTCACAGAACTTCAGCTTCGCCTCGATGCTCTGATCGGCGTTAGGCGTCACGATCTTCAGTAGCCGAAACGCCTCAGCGGCTTCTTTAAACACTCCGGGCCGCTCCCCCCTGCCTGATGACTGGACGTAAAAATTGATCGCGTTTTGACCAATTGGTTCGAGGATGGAGCTCAGAGTGGCTTCGATGCTGGCGCGCTGCGGATCACCTGGCGCCTGGCTGACAAGCTGCTGGTAGAGATTGAATGCGCCGCTGAGGTCCCTGTTATTGAGCGACTGTTTAATTTGAGCGACAAGCGGGGAACTAACCGAGCCACTTCCAACCGAGCCACTTCCAACCGAGCCGCGTCCAACCGAGCCGCGTCCAACCGAGCCGCCACTATTCACTCTCAGAATGGTGTTTGTCTTGATGAGCGAGACCTTCTTGCTGAATGGCTGGGCGCCCGGCGAGAGTATTGAAAGGTCGTGCTCGCCTGGATTGAGCTGTCCGATTATCAGCACGCCGTTCGGCAACACACGCCCGCGAAACGAGTTGTCGAGATAAACTTCGAGTCCCGGAGCGCCATGGAGTTCTAGTGAGAACAACTGCGGCGCGGCGGCGACATTTACGCTGACTTTCGGCGCGGCGGCGACATTTACGCTGACTTTCGGCGCGGCGGCGACCACCGCCATCGGCAGCTGGGTGTCAATATCTCCGGCGGCGCGAGGGTGCTGTAAGGATTGCGTGGCTTTCGGCACGGATTCGGAGAGAAAGTCAAGCAGTTCACCGACTCGGACATAACCGTCTCTGTCACGGTCGGCTTTGCCTCGCAGTCCTTCCAGCAGAAACCACGTGAAGGCGCCGTGCCCACCACCCCAGTTTGCTCCCTCGTAGCTGAGCTGATCCTGACGTGAACCAAGCAGCCGAAAGACGCCTTTGCCGCTTTTGCCGACTTCGTCAAGAAAACGATTGACCAGCACTGCTCGTTCGCCCACGCTGCGCGAGGTAAATCCCAAACGGCCGGAATGACAGGCGTCGGCGATTAGAATCACATTCCGCGCCTTCAATCGTTCGGAAATGATGCGATTTAGTTCGGAGACTTGAAGCGCCGTCGCATAAAGATTTTGCGGATCGGAGTCATACGCCAACAAATATCCATCGCTCTCGCCTTCAACTACACCATGGCCGGCAAAAAAGATGACGACCATATCATCCGGCTCGACCGAACGCGGCAGGATCGTGCCGAGAGAGCTGCGAATCGCCGACAGGGTCGCCGATTGATTGGTTAACAACGTGAGCTGACTCGACGGAAAACCGCCTCCGTTCGGACTGCGCAAAAAGGCGGCGAAATCTTCAGCGTCGCGATGCGCATACTGAAGTTGAGAATTCGGCGCCAGGTTTTTGTACTTGGATACGCCGATCACCACCGCCCACAATTTGCCGCGCCCGTCGAGCGGGGCGCCGCTCATCTCCTTGACCAGCACCTCACGACCTTGAGCGCGACCTTGAGTTTGCGTGTTGGGGCGTTGCGGCGCGGTACGCTGGGCAGACGCGTGAAAATAGAACGCCATCTGAATCACCAGCAAAAACGCGAAATTGAATTGTCTGAGCTTACTTTTCATCTCAGATATTCACCTTTCAAGACTAGACATTCCTTTGCCGTCCCTTGCCGAATTCCGACCGACAGCGCATAGATGCCTATTCTAGCCTTTGCGTTTGCCGAAATAAGCGCAATTCGATCACTGCCGGATCATAATAGTGAGGAGTGTAGTTAAGAATGAGCAGCCTCTTCGCCAGCATCCCGGATGTCCATGGCTCCGATTTCCACTTTCCCGCTCCTTTAGCAGGGTTGATCAGGGTTGATCGTCGGATCTCCCGCGCCACTAATGTAATTAGCCATATAAATCTACTTACATCATTTTTGCGCCCGGTTCACGAGATATCGTAATTGAACTGGCCGCCATCCTTGACGCTGATATGCGCGCGAGACACAGCCTGTCCTGCAGCCATCTTCGCCAGAAACTCACCCGACATTTCCGGCAGTAACGTCCGCGTCAAAATATGGTCCACGTTGCGCGCGCCGCTTTCGACTTCTTTGCAGCGGCCGGCAATCTCGTTGACCACTGATTCGTCATAGGTGAATTCGGCCCCGTGGTTCTCTTCCAACCGTTTGCCAATTCGTCCGAGCTGCAGTTTGATGATTTCGCGCATCACCTCATCCGAGATCGGGTAATACGGAACCACGAACATACGTCCAAGTAGCGCAGGCTTAAAAACTTTCAGCAGTTCAGGGCGGACCGCTTCTGTCAGGCCGTCCGACTCGGGGCGCGTGTCGGGGTCGGCGCAGAGTTTGTGGATAGTGTCCAACCCGACGTTCGATGTGAGCAGGATGACCGTATTCTTGAAATCTATCTCGCGCCCTTCGCCGTCTTCGAGCAGGCCCTTGTCGAAGACTTGATAGAATAGTTCCATCACGTCGGGGTGCGCCTTTTCGACCTCGTCGAGCAAGACCACCGAGTACGGTTTGCGACGCACGGCTTCGGTCAGCACTCCGCCCTCACCGTAACCCACGTATCCCGGCGGCGAGCCTTTAAGCGACGATACGGTGTGCGCTTCCTGGTATTCGCTCATGTTGATCGTCACCAGGTTGCGTTCGCCGCCGTAGAGCGTGTCGGCAAGCGCCAGGGCGGTTTCAGTCTTGCCGACGCCGCTCGGGCCGACCAGCAGAAAGACGCCGACCGGTCGGCGCGGGTCCGTCAAGTTTGCGCGCGAGGTGCGGATGCGCTGGCTGATGGCTTCGAGCGCATGGTCCTGGCCTATCACGCGGCGCGACAGCCGGTCTTTCAATTGCAGCACCGTGTTGATCTCGTCAGCCAGCATCCTGCCGACGGGGATCCCCGTCCAGCCTGAAATCACTTCGGCGATCGATTGCGAAGTTACGACGGGTTGCATCAACGGCGTTTCACCCTGCGCCTGTCGCAATTCCTCATTCAGCTTGGCCAATTCCGCGCGCGACGCGCCCACATTAACCTCGGCGGCGCCCTCATCCTGTTTACCCGCGACTTGCGCCTCAAGCTGTGAGCGAATCTCGCGTATCTTGTTGATCAGACCGCGCTCTTCGTTCCACTGCTCGTTGAGCTGGGCGAGGCGTTCTTCTTCGCTCTTTCTGTTCACGTAGAGCTCGGCGATGCGTTCGGCGTGATCCGCGCCGGTGACTGCCTCGCGTTCCAGAGCTCCAATCTCAACGGAGTATTGCGCGATGCGGCGGGTGGCGTCTTCGACCGCTGGCGGAATCGCCCCCTGCCCGATAGCGACTTTCGCGCAAGCCGTGTCGAGCACACTGACCGCTTTATCGGGTAATTGGCGGCCCGAGATGTAACGATGCGAGAGTTTAACGGCGTCAGCGACGGCTTCGTCCAGAATGCGCACGTTGTGGTGTTTCTCCAGAGTTTCGGTTAGTCCCCGCATCATCACGACGGCCAGTTCTTCGGCCGGCTCTTCGACCTTAACGACCTGAAAACGGCGGGCGAGCGCGGCGTCTTTCTCGAAATATTTTTTGTACTCGGCCCACGTCGTGGCCGCGATTGTTCGCAGTTCGCCGCGCGCCAGCGCCGGTTTCAACAGATTAGCCGCATCGCTCTGCCCGGCCTGGCCGCCAGCGCCGATCATCGTGTGCGCTTCGTCAATGAACAGGATAATCGGCTGCGGCGACGCTTTGACCTCTTCGATAACCGATTTCAATCGATTCTCGAATTCCCCCTTGATCCCCGCGCCCGCCTGCAAAAGTCCCAGGTCCAGCGTGCGAACAGCCACGTTCTTGAGCGGATCGGGCACGTCGCCCTGGGCGATGCGCAGCGCGAAGCCTTCGACAACTGCGGTCTTGCCGACGCCCGCCTCGCCGGTCAGGATCGGATTGTTCTGGCGGCGGCGAGTCAGGATGTCAACGATCTGGCGAACCTCGAAATCGCGTCCCAGCACCGGATCGATCTTCCCTTCGCGCGCCCTGGCCGTCAGATCGATCGTGAATTGATTGAGCGACTGCGTCTTGCCCGGCAGGCCGACCGCAGGCTCAGCGCCCGCGCCGCCGTCCGCCGCCCTGTCCGCCAGGCTGGTTGCGGCCCTGTCTTCGGCCGACCCCGCGGTGATGTCGGCGAATTTACTCCTGAGCGATTCCAACGAGACGCGGTCGAATTCGTGAGAGATGTCGACGGCCAGACGCCCCAGATCGTCATTGCCGAGCAAGGCCAGCAAGAGATGGCCGGAACGAATCTTCGCCGCGCCGAATTCAATCGAAGCCAGCAGCCACGCTTCCTGAACCAGTAAGGGCAGCCGAGGCGACAAAGCCGGCGTGCGCGAATTGCCCGTCTTCAGCCGATCGAGCGCCCGCGTCAGGTCTTTGCTCAATCGCGACATTCCAACTTCAAAATGATTCAGGATGCGCGGCAGATCGGCGTCGTGCGCTTCGAGTAGCTTGATCAGGTAATGCTCGATCTCCACGTCGTAGTTGGTCCGAGAAAGGCATAAGCCCGCCGCCCCTTCCAGCGCGCTACGGCAGGTGTCATTAAGGCGGCCAATAAGCGATTTAAGATTGACGTCCATATTTGTCTTCCAGTTTTTAAATTCCGGCTCGAGCTACGCCCGGCGGGCGCCCCCGCCTCGGCAGCGGCTACTCATCCAAATAAGCCATTGTGAACAACCATTTCCCTTGAACTTTCTCGAAAACGAAAGTGCCGACACGGGCAGAGCCTTTTCCTGACCCTAAGTCTTTGCTGGTAATTGTCGCCTTCCGCTCAACGTACCGCCGCATCGTGTCCGTTTCCGGACTAAGCCCTGGATCAGCTTGCAGTATCTTATCCCAGATCTTCAGAAAAGACTCTTTAGTGTGCGTCTTAACCGGATCGCTGTCAGTCTGCCCACGCGTCTTGAACGGGAACCTGGTCATAGAAGCGACCTTATCCTTGTCGTTGGCCTTGATCGCCTGACGAAACTCAGTCCAGAACGACTGAAAGTCTTTCGTCGCCGTCTCAGCTCCGGTCTGTCCGGCAAACAAACACCCCGGAGAAAGGGCGAGGAGCAAAATAATAGCTAGTTGTATTTTCATTGTCTCTCGTTTCCCCCAATCGACTTTTAGCCGGCGAACCCGGATCACTGATTCGGCCACCGGTAACCTTTAACCTCATAACCGCTCAAAGAAAAGTTGGAGTATTTCACCTGATCACTCTGATTACCTCCCAGCAAACGAATGTGCGTGGAAGTTTCGCTGACCCAGAACCCGACGTGAAATCCCGAGGAAGAGCCGGTGGCGTGATCGGTTCCACTCTTTTTTCTCTTAATGACAACGATTGCTCCGTTTTGTGGAGTTGTCAGCTTTATTCCCCAATCCAGCCAGCTTTTGGCCGCCGCGCTATTGGTGCCCCGGTAACCGGCGGTTTTCATCACCCAGTTCACGAATGACGAACACCAGGGGGTCTCGTCATCTGTCGCTCGCAGAGTCGTTGTACTGTGATATTCGATGATTCGCCGGTTGTGCTGTCCCGGCAGCGATTCTTCGTGAACGCCCAATTCCGCGACCGCTGTCGCCATCCAGCTGGCGCCAGCGGTCGGCGCGGCGGAAGGTTGGCTCGGCGGTGAGGAAATCCTTTGCCCCAAAGCATTCCAGGTTTGAGGTCCGACAGTTCCGTCCTGCGTCAAAGACCTTACTTGCTGAAAGCGAATGACAGCGGCGTGAGTCTTATCACCGAAGTCGCCGTCCTCTTGTAACTTTGGACTCGGATTAAAGGCTGAATTCAACAAATGTTGTAGCCTGGTAACATCCGCTCCACTACTTCCCTTTCTAAGTATCAACATAATCAACCTCCCTTCTGGCTGTGAAGATTTCGGTCGTAAACATAAGTTGATAACAGGCTCTATCGAGGCAAAAAAGCCGCCTCTATCACCGCAAGATCAGACTCGCGAATAAGCAGCCGGATGTTTCTGCCTCTCGATAAAGCGTTGGTGTGAACGCTCCAGAATCGTTGGTCTGATGTTGTTCTATCCAACCTGACTTCAACAGGTTCTATCCAGGGCCAACCCTGATCCGCTGCGACTGCCTTGCCGACGGCGATGAGTTTCTGTCGTGTCTCCTCAGTCAACATGGCTTTACCTGCAAACGTAACCTGAATTCGTGTGGGGGGCGTCAGGAATGAATTGCACCGAGAACCGCAGTGTTCCGACGGTTATCGTTCCAATGGCCGCTCCCTCGGACATAAGCTGTTGTATT
Source organism: Blastocatellia bacterium (assembly GCA_035714085.1). Taxonomy (GTDB): domain Bacteria; phylum Acidobacteriota; class Blastocatellia; order RBC074; family RBC074; genus JAJVID01. The sequence continues at coordinate 90,221 of DASTMP010000283.1, read as the reverse complement.
GTGATGTAACCACCAGCCACTGGGAATTTAAGTCCCAGCCTGAGGCTGCCGAGATTGACGCCCTCAACGGTCAATCGCGCAATAGTTTCCGCCAGGGCTTCCTCCAGATAAGTCATGAGAGCAGACCTGGAATAGGCTGACATGCCAAGCCGGGCGCGAAACGTTCTGAGCACCCTGAAGCGTGGCGAAAGAAACGAATGCACCAATTCGTGAATCCGCGCCAGTTCTTGTTCAGCGACCGACCCGGCCGTCGAGATTGTCATATCTCCAAACGCGGTCGTTTCTCCTGTGCCAGCCGCCATGAATGGATCACGTGTGGTCGTCGGCCTTCGCCAGAGCCGTCCGGCTTGTGAATCCGCCTCAACTGTCGCCAATCCGGGGTTGCGAGGCTTGGCGACAGAACTTAAGCTCGACCCTCTAGTGGCCTGTAGCTGCTTCGCGCTGCGGCGGAGAAGCAGGGCCATCACTGTTGTAATTCCCCCCTCCACAACCGCGCTGGCGAACGATTGCGCAGCTCTGTCAAGGTCTTGTTCGGTTTGCGCGTTTATCGCCGTGGTAGCGAAAGAATATAGTTTGTTTGCGATATCTCCGATCGACCAGCCAATCGTGAACGCGCCCACTACAAGCAGGCCGACATCTACAATTTCTCCGACGCCGAAAAAATGCGAGCCGGCCCAGACGATGAGCGTGCCCACTAAAATCGCCAGGTTCTCCGGCGTCAACATTGCTTCAACTTGCTGCGCGAGATCCGCTGGCATGTACCGCGTTGAGCGGCGAATCGCCTCTTCAACTTTCTGCGAACTGGACCAGTTTGCAATAGTCATACATATTTCCTTCGCCTTATGACTCGCTGCGCAAAATTACCTGCTCATCGTCCCGCTCAAAAGGCCGGGCGCGGAGCCATGAATTCCATCCCAACATCGGCCGCCGCCGCGCGCGAGTCGTCAGCACCGTTCCGGGGACTTCTTCCGCTTTCAGCGCAAGTTGCACATCAAAATCGAATTCCGGTCCGGCCAAATATTTTATGACCTCCATCATCGGCTTAAAGGCCGAGCCGACGGGCAGAAAAGCGGCGAATTGTTTGTAACCAATCGGCCCGATCTTCAGACGAAACTTCGATTGACTATCCCAAACTCGCGCGCCGGCGACGGCGCTGACCCCTAGAGCGTTGTTGGCTTGACCCAGCTTGCTGACACTTTCAGAGTCCAGCGGGAGCCATTGTCCGGCGAATTGAATTACGGAAGTCTTGACTCCGAAATAATCGCCGACAATCGCAGCAAACGCGCTGGCTGAATGCGGGCGCTGCCCAATCAATCCGCTGTAAGAGAGCAGTCCGGCGTCGCGCAGGCCCATTCGCCCGCGCAGACCACGGGTGGCCAAACCGATGATCGAAAATAAACATGAAGTGAATTGATCGTCGTTCGAGCTGCGCTCGTAAGCTACCGGGAAACGATACTTCTCCCACGCCCGGTAAAAGAACGAGACCAGCCGGTGATTGAACAGGTCAAGGAAGTCATACATCGCTCGATCACCGGCGCGCAGCCGGTTGATCAGCAATTCGGTGTAATGATTCGGCAACACGCCGAGCGGGCCGGTCAAACCCATGAACGCTACTTCCATTTGCGGGGGGCGATCGCTTTCCCCTTCCTGGGCCTGTTCCAGGTTATGAACCTGACTCGGCGGAAACATCAATGACACGATGGTGCGAAAACGAGCGATTTCGCGCTCCGGCAGAATCACCTGCCCCTCCTCGGTCACACGACCTACGGGCAGCCGATCCGGCATTAGCCTTTCCAGCAGCCGAACCGCCTGAAAGAATTCGAAGCGGTACGGTTCGTCGTAGAGTAGCTTATTTACAGAAGGACTTGATCCCCAGCCCTCGGAGTCCATCGCTTCAACTCCCCTTCGCGCTGTTTTGTCCTCGCCACCAGTTGATTGAAAGAATTGACTGAGGTGTAAAGCCCCAGAAATCTCTCAAGCACAGACGCAAATAGAAATACGCCGCCGCCGACGTATTGGTTTTCGTCAAATTCGATAGTCGTTTCGACGCCGCGCACAAACCCGGTCCCGATGCGCGAGCCTGTTTGCCGCACGACGCGGCGGCTCGCGACGCGATCTATGCCCTGGATGTGTTTGCGAGTCGCGGCCGAATCCATGAAGTCATAGAGCAGTAAAATCTCGCGCAAAGCTTCAGGCGCGCCATCCTTTTGGTCTTCGACCAATGAAAGGCGATTGAGGGTCAGATGCGAAATCAATCGCCAATGCGCGCCGCGGCGCATCGGGGGGCGGAAAGTGTCGGTCGGTTTCCGCAGACATCTGACTCGAGATAATGGCCCGGCGTTCTCTACTTCAAAATCCCCGTCTCTGGAGCCGAAAGGCAGCCGGCTCGGCAGATCACGATTGGTGCAACTGGCGCCAACCGTGACAGTTTCCACTCCGGGGAGGCGCAGATTGAAATTCAGATCGACAAACGAAATGTACACATCAGTGCCCTGATCTTCTTTGCGCGGAGACAGCCGCCGCGTCGCATACCAGAAACTGCTCGCCTGCTCGCGCTCATAGGAATGGCCGAAAGAATAGAACGACTGAAACTCTTTCACGGCTTCTGTGTTGGGCGCGACCGAGGAGACCGAATCTATCGAATAGACCTCGACGCCCAATTGCTGATGAATATCGGGAATGACGCGATATTCATGCTGCTGGTGTGTAAGATCGATCGGCTCAGCGATCTTATGAAACAGGTTGACGATCGGCGCGCAGCCGAGCTGAAAAGTATCGGCCTTCACCGGGGTTCTCGGCGGAGTAACATTCCGCAGGTGAATAACAACATCAAATAACTCTCCGAATCCGGCTCGCGCGGCTTCGCCGAGTCCCGTCACGTCGAAGAACAGGAACTTCTCCGGGAAAGCGAAATACTCGCTCAACAGCCGGTAGCCTGGAAATGAGCGGGCAGTATAACCAAGCATCCCTTCGTCAGCTTCAAACCCGACAGGCTTCAAACTGGAAGCCGGCAGCGTAATCGGCGAAGGTATTTTCCGCTCTCCCCTTTCCGAAACCTTGGGCCGCAATTCCACCCCCACGGCGTTATTGAAGATGGCCTCGTACAGCGGATAAACAAGCTGATTCTCGCCGCTGAGGTAAAACCGCAGACTATCGAGCGGTGGCGCGTTTTGCTCCTGCCCGGCCTTCAATTGCGAAAGCCTGGTGTCATTGACGCATCGCAGCCCTATCCTGATCTCCGCCGTCTCCCACCTGCCCTGGCTACTCATCGGATCGAGAGATTCATACCCGCCGGAAACGACTTCAACCGGCCACAAGGTGACTGGATAAGCCGTGCGAAACCTGCATGGCGCGCCCTGAATCGGACGCGAATAAAGAATCATTCCTCGCTCGATCCTGTAAGCCGAAGTCAGCTTCCCCTGCGCCGGATCGAGCGAGAATTTGGCGATGGACATCGAAGGTATCGGCGCCAGGTAGTGCGGATAGAGCACGTTCAGAAAAGCTTCGGTGATCTCCGGCAGTTCATCATCCAGTTTCAGATGAATACGCCCGGCCAGAAAGGCGAAAGCCTCAATCATCCGCTCCACGTGCGGGTCTTCGCACTTGTCCGGCTCGAGCACCAATCGCCCGGCGATCTTCGGATACTTTTCGGCGAACTCCGCGCCCATCTGTCGCAGAAAGATCAGTTCACGTTCGTAATAACCTAGTAGTTCGTCGCGCATACGCTGACCAATATTCTCCTGACTTCGAGTCAAAGGCGCCGCCTTTAGCTCTCCTCGGATCCTTTATCTAATCGCTCGTTGCTCCTCTTACGAAGGAGCTTCTGGCGATCTGCGGTCTTTGGCCAGATGTCCATACAGAACGAATTAGAACTCCGCAAAAGTGAGACGGCTCCATCGGGACCTTTTGCCATCCATAACATTACCATGCGTGACCTCTTTTCCGGCCGTATAATCCCATACGTTTTTTGCTTCCAGGATGCAATTTCCCGCTTGATTCTCCCTGATTGTAAATCGAAGTAGCGAGTTCCCAAATAGATTATCAGTGACTATGGCGATGCTCGGGGCATTAACGGATACTCTGAGCTCTTCTCCGTTTTTTCTCAATCAACCAGCAATCCCATCTGCGCGAACTTCGACAGATTCGGCGCCAACCCCTCGGAAACGATTTTTCGGATTTCACGCTCGTCATTGATTGGCGCGCCGTCCTGCCGCGTGAAGTCGCCTTTGTTCGCAATGAAGCTCGTCAATTCGTCGAGCAGCGCCGCATGGTCGCGCGCGCCATCCAGCAACTGCAATAGCTTGACGCTGAGAGCGTCTTCAATATCCACGCATTTATGCGACATACTTGTCACCACACCGCCATGGCTCGCCTGCGCTCGCGCAAGAGGGCTTGCGACAGGGCGCTCGCTGACTTTGGTGACGAACTGCGGCGGCTGCGTGTGAAGAAGAATCAGACCGGAGCCACAAGCCGCAAGCAGAATTTCAGACAGCGTCCCCGTCTCATCGTCAAGTTGGCTTGCGATTTCCTGTGTTCCGTCAATGCCCAATCGCGCGGACGCCGCTTGCCACAGCTCACCCCAACTCAAATAGCGCGGCCATTCATCGCCCAGCGCCAGCAACGCCGCTTTCGCCAGCGGAAAATCGGTTTGTAGCTTCGCCCCGCGCGGCCCGTGAAATTCTTCAACCACGCCGGCGCGCAGATCAGGCTGCGCCGAGACTGGTTGCGCCTGCGATTCAAAGTAGAACTTCGTCATCAGCGTCGGATCTATCCTCCGCTGAACCGGCGCATCGTCGTGGCATAACAGCGTCTGACGAAACATCCGGTACTTCAAAAAATCCAGGTACTGTTCTTTGACCACGACATTCTCTTCGTCGAACTGTCTGAGGGTTTCGCGAATCGGCTCAGGGTAGATAAAATCCTGCATATCGCAATAATTGGCCTCGCCCAGGTACCGCAACCCGTGTTGCTCGGCCATCGCGTTGAATTGATAGAAGTAAAAAGGAGTGTTCTCCTCGGCCAGATCGTCGTGATAAATCTGCTCGCGGTGGCGATGACCCATCAGCATATCGAGTTGTTGAGCCAGCAACGCGCCGTACAGATCGCTACGCGCCGCATTTTCATCCGGGAACTTTCGTAACAACCATTGCAAAAGCGATAAGCCCTGTTGCACTTTCTCTTTAGGATCGGTCATCCCCCGCGTGTGAAAAAGCATCATTTCCCGCGTCAAGTTACGCAAGTGATAGCCCGGGTAACAGTTGTAACTGATATATGCTACGCCATGAGGCGCCAGCAGCTCGCGGCAAAGCTCCAGCATCCGCGAACGCACGGCTTGGGGAACCCACGAAAAGACGCCGTGCGCGATGATGTAATCGAAGCTCCGCGGCTCAGCGTCAAATTGCAGGATATCCTCACAGCGCAGTTCAATATTGGATAAGCGTAACTCCGAAACCCTCTCCATTCCGCGCTCAACCGGCGCGGAGGCAAGATCAATACCGACGAAGTCGCTGTCCGGCAAAGTGAAAGCCATTGGAATCAGATTGCCGCCGTCACCACACCCCAACTCCAACACGCGACAATCGCCAACAGGAGCGGGCTGCAAGCCGAACAAGGCGCCCAATGTCGCCAGCCGGTCCGGATGCGTTTGCGAGAACGGATAGCCGATGTAAGCGACGGCGCTATAGGCTTCCCCCAACGACGGCTCTTCTAATAAGGCTGACATTTTTGGTTGCATCATAAGTTACCCCGTTTATATTAGCTGCGCTTTCACGCATGCATTTCAAATTACCGTCCACGCCAATAAATAGCTGAAGTCTCCGGTTATTCGGCTTTCACCAAATACTGGTTTGTCGAAGCTTGAAGCACTGTATCGAAAGTCACCGGCTCTGGGGCAGGCTCCACTTTGATCCGCGCGTCTATTCGGAAACGCAGCTTATGATCAAGATCCTGCACAGGGGTCAAACTGACCGTGATATTCTCGAGCCGTGGTTCGAAGGCGCTGATCGCCATTTCCAGGGCCCGCTGCATCCGTACCTGGTCGGCCGGGCTTTTGACGCTGACTGAGGTGAAATCAGGCAGACCATAAGCGGCGAGAGATCGGCAGAGCTCTTTCAATTCCGGCGGAACGCCTCCAACGACCTGCCGCGCGTTGAGCAACCATTCAAGATCGCGTTTCACGGCTTGCTTCAAATCGTTCAGGCTTTGGAGTCGAGAAGCCGGCGCTTCACGAGACAATTGCGGCTCGTGATCGATCAACCGGTCGAGCACGGAAGGAATTATTCGGGTGTCATTGTCAAATCTGTTCATCGCTGTTTCAATCAGTCCAAAATTGGCCAAATTGGCGCCTCTAGCCTGTCTTGACTTACCGCCGGCAGGCATTGATAGCTAAGCGGCGGTCGCCAGTCTGACCAGCCACATCGCCGCAGCGGCGCAGGCGGCCTCATCACCGGGAACCGGGTCAAAAATGAGGATGAGCGCCGCAATCAACAAAACAACCCCAACGGCGATTGCCAGGCCGCGAAGCGCCAGTCCGACAGTCGGGTTATCGGCCAGGAACTGTCGCGCCCAGCTTTCAGCCGATTGCTGGGTCGGTCGATTGTCGCGCGCCGCGCGCCGGATGCGTTCGGCGGCGTCTTCCGGAACCTGGACAGGCACAGGAACCCGAGGCCGCTTCACTACGTGTACTTCGTAAAGAATCACGCCCGGAGGCGCGGGCAACCGGTATGTCGGGCTGTAGCACAAGTAACGCACTTCTTCCTGATTGGCCGAAGGAAGAGGGTAAAACAACTGGTCAGGACCAGGCCGCCAGAGTGTCGGCCGCCAATCCACTGAGAGGTTGTGAATCCGGCTTACTGTCTCCCGCAAAATGGCCAACTTGACTGCGACTTGGTTGATGGCTGATCCGGCGTTGTCAATTGTCGTTACCTCGAGTAACTCAGCGTACGCGCCGTCCCTTGCAATTCCCAGCGCGTCGCATTTACGGTAATCTCGATCTCTGACCCAGTTACGGAAGTCTGAGGCAAGCGCTTCCAGTACTCTGTTGAGTCCGGGGCTACCCGGAATTCGTAAAGGCCCAGGCTGATTCGGCGCCGAGGTCGTGCGTCCCATATATTCCAACTCGCTGATGACTATGCCATCCGGATAACGACGGATGAAATCAGCGCCGAAGAGTTGCACCATCCTAAGCTGCGCCGCTTCCGCTTCCAAACGCGTCGGCGAATCTTGGGGACTGCCCAGGCAAATCATCGCTATCTCCTGTGAAAGATGAATACTCTCCTAAGCATATACGGAATGCATCGGCGTCAACACCGGGTAATCGCCCGGTGGGAATGAGTAATCGACAAAGAGATGAATATAGAGCGAATTTCGGCCCATCTGTTGTTCTGTAGTGAGGTCCTGTAGAGAGATTTATTTACTAGATTTCTTTACCTCGGCAGGAAACAAGTCAGACATTTTTATCCAGCCGCGGGTTGTCTTTTCCGCTTCGAATTCAGCTTCAACCCAATTATTTTTGACCTGAAAAATGCGAATCGGATTATAGCTCACAAGGTATTGCTTTTTTCGCGCTTTCAAACTCGGACGGCTGTAAAAATAGGCTCTCTTTGCGGAAACAACTCGCACCGCAAACCAATCGCCACGCTTTGTTTCCGTCAGATTTCCGCCGCCGTCTTCGGCTGTGAAATGATGAACGTTCCCGCATCCACCGTGCTCTCGTTCGAGTTTTATCTCGACATTCGTTTGTCCATCAACAGTAACAAATTTCAATTGTCCCTTAATAGATTCGGTTTCGCCCGGGTACCAAGTTGTAATAACGTATTTATCGTCTTGAAAGTGTCCTTGAAGATAAAACGCGCAGGTAAAAGTCGGGGATCGGGTTGTTTCATCCCAGCCGGTTTGATCGAAAAAATATCCTGAAATTGTTTTGTTGCGGCTGTCAACACCGACCGTCAAACCGTCGAAAACTCCCGAATAGCCGAGAGAATTTTTTTGCGCCGAAGGGCGGGAATTCAACGCGGAAAACGTGATAAGCAATACGATGAGGCTAAAACATTTTCTGCAATTACGACGCATCTACGTTACCTCCTCAATTTTTATTACGGCGTAAGCCCTTGTCTTCGGCGCTGGGCGCTTATCCGGGTGTATGCGTTTGCAATATTCACATCATAATTGTTTGCCCTGTAATTCGGTCCGTTGTAACCGAGAGCAAAAGCCGCCCAATTTTGATTTTGAATGTGCTGAATTAAATGATTATTCCGGCAATAACCGATAAAAGCCTGCAAATGCTGCGCTTCGGAGCGAAACATATCGGCGACGAAATCGTCTATGTTCCCCCAACCGACAGCGGCGTAATTAAATCCCATCACTTGAAACATTCCCCAAGAGGTTGACTGCCAGGCGTCGGAAGACCTTCGATTGCGGTTTCCGTCGCGCAAAATCATTGCGCCGTGAATTAAGCTCCATTCGTTCGGTTGACCGCCGCGATGATACGGATTACCGGCTGCCAAAGTCGGCTGTGAAAGATGCGGATGCGTTTGATGATAAATTCCGTTGGTTCGTCTTTGGAAAATATGCAACTCATAGCGAATAATCGGTCTTCCGTCCGCCTCAAAGCCGCGCCGACCACCGGCTTCGACTTGCGCCACCGCCATAATCGCCGCCACTTCCACTCCAAGGTTTGTCGCCGCAATAACGAAATCGTTTTCCAAAAGAGCCGGCGGATTTGCGTTTGCAGCTGGCAACAGTCCGGTTAAATCATGCTCGAAGGTTAAGGGGGTGCGATTCATGTTGAACGCACGGGCTTCGGCTACTTGTCCGGTTACTTGAAGGTCACCCGGCGCGGCCGCCGGAAGCTGCCCATTGACGACAACATTATAAGCGTATTCGATGCGCGGCATATTGACCAAACCCGTGAAGTTCCCGTTCTGCGCCCACAAATCATTCAAATCCAGACGGTCCAAAGCCGCCAATCCGCGCAGCATTTCGGGCATATTCAGCCCATTCAGATTCAAAAAAGCCTCGCGCCAGTTTTGCGCCAGAACGGCGCGAATAAAAGTTTCACATGTTGGACTCATTTATCTCGCCTTTCTCTCTACATCGGTCGGATTCATGCGGGATTGCGCGTCACTGAGACATGCAAGTGATTGAGCCCGTCCGGGTAGAGTATGCGGAATCGCGCGCGCGACGCCCCCATCGCCATGCGCACTCTATCCTGGGCTGGCTGCAACATCTGACTTAGGGAGCGGCTGATCGTGCCATCCCAACACTGCTGCGCCGTGGCCAGATCCGGCACCGAGAAGAACACGTCATCGGCGGGATTGAATCCTGTAGCGCCGCCAACCGGCCGAGGGAATCCGATGTCGAATTGTCCCTCGGGAAACCTCTCCAGAATCGAACAAACCACATTGATCGCAATGTCTTGAGGTCGCAATTGCACGGGAATGCCGCGATATCCCTGAATGTCGACGGCCTTGCACGTTACGAGGTTCCCGTTCACCACGCCGTGCTGGCTCTGGCCGCGCCGCATAAGGCTCATCACGCTCACGTTTCCGAACACCATCAGATTGTTCAGCAGATTCACGATCTGCGGGTCGATCGCGACTGTCGTCGATCCGGCGGCCGCATCGCGAATCACTCTCGCATCGCCTGGATTGATCGTCAGAGACCCGTCATCGAGTCCTTTTACCAGCCTCTCCAGAGGCGATAGCGAGCCTGAGACCTTGAGATTTAGAGTGTCCCACACGGCCAAACTGCGAGTGAGCGCATCAACGCGGCCGTCCCCGGCGCGCAAGCCACGAACCCTATAGTACCGCATGTTCCCTTGCTCTCTGGTCTGGTATACGCTGGCGATCTCGGAGCATTGCTGGCCGTTGGCCGTCATCACTTCCACGCCGAGCGGCTGACCATCGAACTCACGAAAGCCCCACAAGCCGATCTCTGCGCTTTCGCCGACTTGGACCTGCAAGTTTTGCCCGGAAATGCGGGTTCCTTGCGCGTTAGTAAAATGAGCCATTGGTTTCTCCCTACCGGTTGCGACGCTGACCCAATGCGCCAATGTCGCCTGCCCCGATTTAGCGCCTGCTTTGTGAAACAGACGCGTTAAAACTCGATTCGTATAATGGGAACCGTCCCCGGCGCGCCGCCGCCCGGACGAGTTGGGTCGTCGAATAAATCGCGCCGCCCCCCGCCCGGGCCGAATGCCGCTTCCTCCAGGATCAGGCTTTCAGGGAGTGGGGAGGCCCGGCGCACCTGTTCGATAAAGCGTTGATAGTTTGGGTCAGAACGGGAGCCGGAGTCGGCGAAAAAAGTTTCAACGATGACCGCTTGTTTTTCCGCAGGCAAATTGTGGATGGATCTAACTCGAAGGTCCGCTTCCGTCACATCGTAAGCGGCATTGCGGGAACCGCTAGCGATAGTAGCCCCGACTTGATGCCATAGGGAGTCAGAAATGTACTGGGTTCCCTTTGTCTGGTATTGCCAGACATGGGTCAGTTCGTGAATCAGCGTTCGGCGATCGATAGAACCATCCATCGGGATACGGATATAGTTCCCCAGGGTCGTAGGCGCATTTGCGACTATCGCATGGACGACACGAACTTTATCTAGATCTATTGAAGATTGGAAAACGAACTTCGCGTCTTCTCGTTCCCCGATGGTGAGCGGTCTCCCTCCGAGCGAGAGCGCATTGCCGTGAAGGGCCGAGAACAATTCGAGCGTCGGAAATCGCACTCGAACCTGGGAAGGATTCGAATCGGCAGGATCCATTTTTTATACTTCCTCCTATGTGGTGGCGGTTGTTGTCACGTTCTAAAATAATGGTCAGTAGCCAGTGACCTGAACGATTATCGAGGCCGAGCCTCCGCCGACAACTCTGATTTCAAACTCCGTGGCAGCGGTGACAACAGAACGAAGTAGTGTATAACGATCAGGCTCAGCGGCGGGCTGAAGGCGCGTCCGCCGAGGCGGCTGTTATGCTCTAACAGATATCAATGCCCAAATTATAATATCCCCTCAGTCGTGGAGGACTCCCCTTGTTGAGGAATCTTGCTCCGCGTCAAATTTTGGAAAAAATCCGCCATCCACCTCTCACCCGTTTTTTCAACAAAGTTTTCGGGGAATTTTTCCGCGAGTTCAAGGGCGCGTATGAGTGGCAGAACTCCAAATTCGACAAACTTTTGCGTGCGCGCAAACTGACGCAAAGTGCGAGAAGGCTTTATCAACAAATCAGTTCTACTGATGGTGGCGGCGGACGGGTTCGAGCAATTTTCCGCCGGAGAAGTTACCAGATATTCACGACAGGCAAGAGGACGCGCCTCATGGATCGAGCAGGATTCGTTTTCCAAAAACGGACACGGAATTCCTTCATAAAAATACTGCAGTGTGGCTTTTTCGAGTTCTTTGGTCGCCTCTTCGCGCGTTTGCGTTTTGCTTGATTCGGCGAGATCTCTCATCCGCTCGAACCAATTGATTTCTTGAAAATGCTCGACCGCCTCGGCGAAACGCCTTTTAATTTCGCCGCGGCGCGGCTCGTCCATGGCTTCGACGAGTTCGGAGATTTGATAAATTTCCGTTTCGGCGATCGGAACGGGTTGACGACAGCACGCGCCGCAGCCTGCTTTGCAAGAAATTTGTTTACCTTTTGATTCGACCGCCTCAACGCTCACATCAACAAAAGCGTTGGTCATTTGTTGAAAAATCGGTAGCATTCGGTGTGGTTTGACGGGTTTCGCCGGAACGGTCATCTGCATTTCGAGCGGTCTCCCCTCGATAGTCAGACTGACTTTGCCTGTAACCCAATCGTTATCGTTCATAATAACCGAAGCGCTGAGACATAAACGACGTGAAGCTTATCCGAACCAATTGAGGTAGTGAGGCGCCCGGCATAACAGTCGCAGCGCGTCTCCACCGTTTGCGCCTGCACTACCTTATCCCATTGCCATGGGCGAATCAGTTCTACCGCTTTCAGCAATGGAAAAATCGAGCGGAGAAACCGTTCGCTACACGGGAATCATTTGCTTCACATCCCACCCCGCCTTGGTCGTACCGCCGAGCGAGCCGTCGGCCTTTTGCTCCTTGTACTCGTATTCTATCTTGGCGAAGTTGAGCGAGATTTGATCGGTCGGAAGAATGTCGGCATGGCCCGATCCGCCGGTTTGGTAGGACGACACCAGTAAGTCCGTGAAGGTGATCTTTAGGAACTCCTGTTGGTCCTTACCGGCCTTGCGGCAGGTCAGCACGGCCTTTTTGATATGTTGGCCGTTGGCGCAGATAAGCAATAGTTTCGGGCTCGACTTATTCACTTTCATGACGAAGTGAAAGTCTTGCATCGCGACTTTACCCGCGCCGCCGCCGCCGCCTGCCGAAAAAGTTCCGGTCTGGCTTTCGCCCCACGACCACGATTCGAGGTCGATTTCGCCCTTGTGTTTGGAATCCATGCTTTCGCCTTCGATCCCATCAAGTTTCAGGAAGTAATCAACTGCTGCCATTATTTTCTCCTTTGGTATTCAGGCCAAGGTTTAGCTAAGCTACCAATGCGATAGGGAACGCGGTTGTTTCCTCCGCTGAGTAGCAGGTTATTTGTTCTCTTATGGTTAAAGACCCTCATCTGCCGGCCGGAACCGACGTTTCGGCCGGCAGTGGCAATAACGTCGGTGGTTACCGACTTGATTGGGGCAGTTCGGCGACCAATCGCAGCGAGACGGTCAGCTCGTCAAGTTGGAAGTGCGGTCTGAGGAAAGCGATGGCTTTGTAAACTCCAGGTTTGCCTGGGACCTCTACCACCTCGACTTTAGCGTCGCGCAACGGAAATTGCGCTTTGACGGTTGGGGCCGCAGTATCATCCGGCGTCACGTAATTCATAATCCACTTGTTGAGAAAGTACTCGCAATCGGTGCGCGACATAAAGCTCCCGATCTTGTCGCGGCAAATGGATTTAAGGAAGTGCGCGATGCGCGAGACGGCGAACATATATTGCAACTGTGACGACAATCGCGCGTTGGCGTTGGCGTCATCGGTGTTGTACTTCTTCGGCCTGTTGCAGGATTGCGCGCCGAAGAAGGCCGCGTAATCCTGGTTTTTGCAATGCACCAGCGGGATGAAGCCGAGGTCGGAGAATTCCTTCTCGCGCCGGTCGGTGATTGCGATTTCGGTCGGGCATTTGAGCGCCACCTCTCCTTCATCGGTTGAGAAAGTATGGTAGGGCAAGCCTGTCACCAATCCGCCGCCTTCGACGCCGCGGATCGCGACGCACCAGTTATAGAGCGCGAAGGCTTCGGTGACGCGAGTGCCGAAAGAGTACGCGGCGTTGCCCCAGAGATACTTCTTGTGATCCCTGCCGTCGACATCTTCCGTAAAGTTGAAGGTTTCGGTCGGCTCTCCATCGGCGCTATAGGGCAAACGCATTAGCGTGTGCGGTAATGCCAGGCCGACGTAACGGGAGTCCTCGGATTCACGGAACGAGCGCCACGGCCCGTACTCGACTTGATCGAATATCTTCGCCAAATCTCTGACCTCTGTCAGTTCGGTGAAGCTGTCCCATCCGAACAGTTTCGATGAGGCTGAGGTGATAAACGGGGCATGAGCGGCGGCGGCGACCTCGGCCATCTTTTTCAGGAAGTTCATATCCTTCGGGTGATTGGTGATCTCGTAATCGCCGATCAGCAGACCGAAGGGCTCTCCGCCGAACATGCCATATTCCTGCTCGTAGATCCCCTTGAAGACCGCCGACTGGTCGAACTCAATGGCCTTCTCAAGCTCTTTGCCCAGGGCTTCTTTGGTGACGTTCATGACGCGAATCTTGAGCATCGGGCCGGTCTCGGTTTCAAATACCAGATGCTTCAATCCGCGCCAGGAACCTTCGAGCTTCTGGTATTTTTCGTGGTGCATGATCTCGTTGACCTGAGCCGAGAGGAGGCGGTCAATATCCGCGATGCGGGTGTTGATCGCGGCTTCCAGATTCTTCGACATCACCAACTGGCCCTTCATCACCTGTCCGACAAAGTCGGCGATCAGGCTCTTACTCCTCTCCATCTGGGCGTCATCGCGCGCTTTGAATCCTTTGTTCAGGATTTCATCGAGCAATCCTCCCGATTGGTCCTGGGTGACAACGGCGGTGGTTTGTTGTTCTAATTGGTCAGCCATTTACTCCCCCTTTTTGTCTTCGCCATTGGCAGTTTCTTCGATGCCGAGAGCGGCGCCGAGTTGCTTCTGGGCTTCAGTATTATTCATTATATCTTCGAGTATGTTACCCAGCTTCTCATTGCCATCCATTTTGGCCAGTAAGTCATTCAGGTTCTGCCTCAGCTCAACCAGTTTGCGGAGCGGCTCGACCTGTTGGACCAGGTTGTCCGGATGGAAATCGTCCAGCTTCTCGAATTTCAACTCGACGCTCATGGAGCCGCCTTCTTCGCTCAGCTTGTTCGGGACTCGCAAAACCAGGCGAGGTTTCATTCCTGCCAACACCTGATCGAAGTTGTCACGGTCAATCTGCACAAATTTGCGGTCTCTGACCGGGGGCAGCCCTTCGGCGGGCTGGCCCGAGAAATCGCCCATTACGCCGACAACGAAAGGCAGTTCTTTCATCACCATTGCCCCCCCGACCTCCACATCGTAGGTGATGTGAACACGAGGAGGGCGAATGCGGCCGATCTTTTGTTGTATGCTCTCTTTTTTCATAAGTAGTTACCCTTTCTTCTTCGAACCGAGAATTTTTATGGTGATTGTTATTCGTCAACTCCGTCCGACGGCTGAAGCCCCAATGTCTCTCGCAATTGCGCCAGGACCGCCGGGTCTTTGATGACGTCATCCAGCCAGCCGTTGAGATCCATATTTCCCCACTTGACCGCGCGTTGAACGAGAAAGGCCACGGGACTATGGGGTTCTGTTTGCCGGAAATATCTGGCGACCTCTTCCAAACGTCTGAGGGCTTCCTGCCGGGTACTAACCGCGCCTTGCATGATAGTCGGGCCTCCTTCTATTCCGCCGCCATCGCCGTCATGGCCATCGTTTATAACAGCGGGGCGCTTCTTCGCCTCGATTTCGGCGATCAGGTCGTGAATATCGCCGAGTGACCGGCCCAGGGTTCCGAGGCCTGGAGCCTGGCGTTTAAACTTCTCGTCCATGGCCTCATCGAATAGCTTCAATTCCTCCTGGCACTCTTTAATCAGATTGAGCCGGTCCAGGAAATGTTCGTATGGCGTGGCCTTCTCCGCGTTACGCCAATCTTTGCTGGTGATCTTGCCTTCTTCTTTCGCTTGTCCAATCAATTCGGCTGTCTTTTCGGTATGCTCGTTCGGGTCGTCGGGAACATCGAATTTCTTGGATTCCTGCCATTGCAAAAAGTTGTAACTCAAGCCTAACAGGTTGTTGGTCAGAGGTATTTTTTTGACGGCGATGGAAAACGTCTCGCTGAGCGCGGAGACCACGTTGATCCGGCCGAGCAAAGGGCCGTCGCCGTCTTCAAGGTCGATGGCGGGATACAGGTTATCCCAGTATTGTTCCATCAGACCGCGCATCAGCTTCGTCCCGTCGCGCAAACCCGCCATGCGATCGAACCTGTCGTATTTGACCAGCGCCTCGGCAAGCCAGGAGGCGATTTGCCAGTCCTTGCTCAGCTTCGTCAGCGCCTTTGTCGTAAGGTCGATGACTTTCGGCCAGTCAGAGTTTTTCGGCGTTTGTTCGAATAGATTTTCGCGGGCGGCCTCTCTGATTTCGTCATGCCAGGAAATTCCGCGTTTGGGATCGACAGGCGTGTAACGCAGTTCGGCTCCAACCGGATTATCTTCGGAGATGGGGACCAGCAAATTGTCAAGGTCTATTACTGAAGCGATGGCTGGCATCAGGCTATTCTCCTATTTCCCTGGCATACGCCAGTCTATTATAAGCTGGCAAAGAAAAACAACGCCAGTCGTAGAAATGATTTTTCGCGCTCGGGAAATTCATTGGCTAACCTGCTGGCTGATTTGTGACCGAAGCGGACAATTCAAAATCTATGGCCTTGATCTCGAGCATCGCCTTATCCTCTTCGCCTACCAGAAAAAGACGCTGGCCCACCCCGGTATAAACTTCATCGCCTAGTCGCCGCCAGTCGGTCATTCTTCCCAGTCGCGCTTGATCATTTTCCTGTTGATGCGAATTGGCGTAAAGAACTGGAATGAACACCTCGCCGGTGAACGCCCCCGCGTCGCCATCAGCGCCGCCTGTGGTCTGGATGCGCGCCTGCGTCCAGATCAAATCCCGCAGGTGGGTCGGGGGAAAAATTTCAATGCTGCGAATCTGCTCAAACGGAAGCCAGATATATTCTCCCTGCAGGATGACTTCCAACACAAAGTTGATTAAATCATCGGCGTCCCTGAAATGTTGGAACGGTTCGCCGTCCAAAGTTCCGTTCAAAACCGGACAATCTTCGGCGGCGCGATCGAGCAAGGATCGCGCCTCGGTAAAGTCGCCGGCTCCGATTTGACCTAAGGCTTTCAATTGCAAAGCGACATAACTCGGCGGTTCGAGCATGAAGTTAGGGAATCCCTTGCCCGTCAGCACATGCTCGCGTTTTCGCTCGGCGGCGATGTTTTGGCGATAGATGCGCGCGCCGAGGTCGGATTGAGGGTCCTGATCGCCGATGACGTCGAGCTGCTTTTCGGCGCGATCCCACTCGCCCGCAAAACAGAGCAGCCCGAAAAGAAAGGTGCGCCGCGCCATATCCGTAGGGTTGGCTTTGACCTCGCGGGTTACTTCTTCGATGGCGGCCTGAAGCTGACCGGCGTCAAACAAATCTTTTGCCTTAGACATAATGACTGGGTCTCCATGTTGTTATTGATAGGTTTGAGGCGCGCGCAGTTGCGTGAACTTAATCCGAAACGGATCATTACTGCCTGACGGCTGGATCCGCGCCTGTACGCCGCCCCATTCCAGCCGGTATTGCCCGTCGGCAAATCTGGCGTACGACATCATTTTGAACAGCCCCCAGGTGTCCGGATACTGCGCGAGCAGTTGTGATTGCCCACCGTCAATTCGGTTGATGGTTACGCCCAAGGTTCCGGCAGAGGGCCAGGAGGCGTTTTGTTGCTGCAGTACGCCGCCTTCCGATCTGACCCGTGTATCGCCGAGAAGAATCTCAGCCGTCACGCCCGAGGGAGGTTTCAGTGAAACTGTGAAGTCAAATTTGGGCTGGTCGCTGTTCGCCGGAAACAGCTTGTCGCGCAGCGACAGCATCCCGTTCAAGTAGTCAATGAGCTGAGGGTTGAATTGGTTCTGATTTCTCGGCTTCAACTGGCCGGGGCTGCCGTCCAGATCAATTTTGATGCGCTCGTAAAATTGCGACAACTCTCCGTTAACCGGGTTGAGAAACTGCTTCAGCTCCGCCGACTGGACTTGACTAGGGGAGTCCGAGAACGGGTACTTGGCTTCGAGCTGGCGCGCCGTAGCCAGAACCTTGCCCCAGGCCTGATTCAGATCGGCCGAGAGTCCTTTGCCCAATCCGACATCGATGTTCTTCAATGGCCGTTCGAGCAGATCGGCGACCGATTTGGTGGCGTTGGACGATTTCAGCGACACCAGGGAATCGCGCGCCTGACCCATCACGCTTTGGAAATTCTGGTCGTCTTTCAGGTTCGCCACCTGGCGCCACTCGTCACCATTCGCGCTGCGCAGTCTGTTCTGCACTTCTTTAAGCTTGCCCAGATATGCGCTGAGATTGAAACTTCTGAGCGGGGAAAAATCGGTTTCGACTTTGCTGTTGTCTTTGATTCTCCGCATCACCCACGATTTCAGCCATCCGATGAAACCGCTACTGATCGGCGGTTTGGAGAGCGTCGTTTGATCTTCGACGGCTTTGAGGATGGCGCCGAACGCCGAGTTCTCTTGCGAGAGAACTTCCAGAGCTTCGACGGCGTCTCTCTTCCGGTCGAAGTTTTTGACGCGCAGATCGTACAGGAATTTTTGCCACGCCGTGACGTAATCGGCCTGGTAACGGGTCCGCAGGCTTTCCGGCTCGACGCGTTCATATTCCGATTTGCGATCCAGAACGTAATCGTTTTCGTTCTTCTCCTTCAATTCTTCGTAGATATTCAGCCATGCCGTTCCCTGCACATGTTTGTAATAAGCCTGCTTGGTGAAAGCGTAAGGCACTGATTGCGAGCCGGCGTTTTCGATAAATTCGCTGCCGAATTGCCCCTTCGCGACGTCGCGCAAGTAATAGGGCTGCCCCTGTTTTTCAATGTCGCGAATGATCTGGTTGTAGACCAGTTTCTCCAAGGCATAGTTTTGCAGTTTGCCGCGCGCGGCTTTGACCCGTTCATCATCGGCCTGCGGTCTAGGCACGCTGCCGTCATCACCGTCGCTCAGTCCGGCTTGCTCGGTGAAGTAGCCCAGATGGCGTTTTTCCCCGAGCGTCGCCGGTTCCTTCCAATAACGCGCCAACTGTTCACGCCAAAAGACGGGCTCGACATAGGCTTGCCGCTCGCCCATCTTGTAGGCTTTGAGCATGTCGTAATAAAGCTGCTCCTGATCAACCCCTTGCTCAGCGCTGTTGGTCTGTGACGGCGAAGTTTGATCCAGGCGCTGCGACAAGCCGCTCAGCGCGGGCGTCAGGAAACGCTGCGAGACAAATTCAAAATAGATTTCGCGCAACCGCGGGCGGAGATCATTCCCCGAATACAGACCGAAACGGTATGGCAGTGATCCGATCCGACTTTCGCGCTGACTGTCAATCCGATTTATTACATCGAGCAAGGAATTGAGCGAGTTGAGGTCGCTTTGTGTGACCGCGGCGCTCGTCACGGCTAAATTGCCGGCCCGATCGCCGGACCGGTCTCCAGATTGATTGGATCGAGCGCCGGCGCGCGCGTCATCAGGCTTGAACTGGCCGAGCAGTTCGCCGCCTTGCGTTTTTGCAAGTTCGATCAAACTCTGGTTGTTGAAAAACGAAATGATCATCCCCAGAGTCACGAACAGACACAGGCCGGCGAGCGCGGCGGCGGCCAGCATCAGCTTGCGATGGCGATTCGGCTGGGCCTGGGTTTCCTGGAAAGATGCGGCCAGGTCTTTATCGCGCAGCAGGACTTCTCTGAAAAAGTCTTCGGCGAAATATCCGGGACTGATGATCCTTGAGTCATCCTGATCGGCGGAAGCCTCGGCCGCCTGCCTGTTCCTCGGCGGGGGACAACTTGCGAAGTAGAAGCCGCGAAAAAGCGGCTTACCGCTGATGAGGCTTTGCCGGAAGAGCGACATCGTAAAGAGTCCGAGCTTGCGGCGGGTTTGGTTGAAATGGAGCGGGAAGTCGAAGACCTGCAACTGTTCGGCCGGCTTATCGGCGGCGCTCAGGCGGAGCATGCGGCGGCGCATAAGGGAGTCGAGCAGGTAGTCGAACTCGTTGTCGAACAACGCCGGCCCGGCTTCGGCCTGCGCCAGCGGAATTGTCGCGCCCCAAACCTGCGCCCGCTGTGTTTGACTGAACTGCTTGAAGAACGGCGCGAATCCGGGTATCAGATCGGCTTGCGTAAATACAAGATAGACCGGAAATCGCGCGCCGGTTCCAGCGATCAATTGATCAAGGCGGTCGCGCAAGACCTGTGCCTGTTGCTCGATTTGAGACTCATTCAATCCGATCAGCCACGAGGCGTTGGCAGCCAGGACAAGACCGTCAATCGGGCGCTTCTTCCGATACTTTTTGAGTGTGCCGATCAGCCCCAGCCATTCGTCCCGATCGCCCCCCTGTAGCCCCTCCGCGCTCTCCGTTTGATAACGCCCTGCCGTATCCATCCACACGGCTTGATCCGTCACGCGCCAATCGCAATCCCCTGTCGGGCGAAGCAGGTTCTGATCCGCGCGGCGCTGACTTGGCAGCGCGTTGAACGTCATCCCTGCGGACAGCAGCAGGGAACTCTTTCCGGACTTGGGCGGGCCGGCGATCAGGAACCAGGGCAGTCGATAGATAGGCGCCACGCCCTGCCCTTCCACAACGAGGTTCTCCTCCAACCATCGGGTGGTCTCATACGCCCCACGCTCCAGTTCTTCGTAAGTGCGCGAGGCGCGAGTTGACTGCGTCTTCTTCGGCGTGGCGGCGGCGTCCACGTCCGTCTGCTCCGAACCTCGGCGCTGTCGGCGGTAGTAGTTGAACAAAATGCCGATCGGCCAGAGCAACAAAATCAAAGCGATGAGAATGATTTGCACCGGGCCGATCTCTTCACTGACGACCAGAATCAACAAAATAGTAATGCCCGTGAGCGCAACGAGCGCCGCCAGGAGAATTAATTTTTTGAGTTGTTGGCTAACCGCAGGCATAGTCTTCGGTTCTTTGGTTTCTGCCTCATGTTACTTGATGCGAGTGCGAATCAAAGCTGAATACAATCAACTACCTCGAAATGGCTACTCTGCCCTCGCGCTCCAAAGGCTCCGCCGATTTAGGCGCAGGCCTCATGTTACTTCAGCAGACTTCGCTTGAAGTCATTGACGCCGGAGATCAGTATCCAACTCAGAATCGTGTATACGATCGCGACGAGCCCAATGGATCCAGCCGCGGTCCAGATCACCCAGCGCGGCAATGCCGGCTCGGGCGGCGGCGGTTCCGGCTGATCCGTCACTTTCCAATGAGGCGAGAGCGCGCTGCCGCGTAATCGTCCCGCCTGGCGCAAACGCTCGGCCACTTTGTTGATCTCGCCGGGCAGTTGGTCTTCCAGAAAAACATCGTACTTGCCTTTGAATCCCAACAGCAGGCAGAGGTAATAGACCTCGACCACATCGGCTTCCGTCTCGGCTCGTTTGAGCAGACTGTCGAGCCGGTCGAAGAACTTGGTTCCCGCCAGCGCCTCGCGAAAGTATTCGAGTTGAAGCGGATATTTTTCCCATTCCTCTTTCAGGGGGCCGGCCAGAACCGCTTCATCAACGAAAGCGGCCAACGCAAATTTGGCGGTCTGCAACTGCTCTTCTTTGTAGCCGCGACTTGCGCCCACTTGCTCGATCTGCAGCAGCATTTTGTCAACCGACCGCCTGAGTTCTTCGCTCGACGACGCGACGCCTCCTGACTTCAGGGTCATCACCAATTGAAACACCGGCGTCGCCAGGTCAATCAATTCATTTTCGGATTTGAGCCGGTTACGCGTTTGCTCCATCTTTCATTGCCATTGAGTAGGACGTTAAAACGATACGGCGGTTTAGCGCGGCTTGACGGCGTACATCTCCAGTTTCGCATCCGGGAACTCGTCAGCCACCCAGACCGAAATGGTCTTGAGCTCGATGACTCGATCCCAGAACCGTTTCAGCGCAATATCCTGATCGTTACGATCAAGCCGGAAGTAATGCAATCCCTGTCGCGTGGGGATCTGGCCCGGCGGCGTGACGTGAGTGATGCTGACCCCCCGCAAGGCGTTGTTGATGACGACGTCAATGCCGTCGCGATCGGCGATCTTGATGGCGAACGGCACGCGCTCGATCAGCTTGTTCTCCGGCACATTTGCGCCGACGGCCAGGAAGAATTCAGCCTCGCGCAGCAGAGCTACGTCATTGACTCTGCCGACATATAGCGCCGGGCGCTCCTGCGTGAGAGGAATCGGCACATAACGCTTCGGGTCTACTCGTTCAAGCAAGTCCCTGATTTCAAAATCGAGGCGCCGGAAAGTGTTGTAAAGGTCCTGGTGCTCGTACTGCGGCAGGTCTTTGGCGTGACGTTCGAAGATCAGTGACATCAAAGCCCCGGCAAGCTTGACCATCTCTATATAAAGCCGTTCAGGGTGAACGATGCGCTGCCTGAACAAATGGGTCAGCGCCGGAATCGCGGCGTTGACCGTCGGCAAGACCCACAGGATCACTCCGTCATCCGTCGAAAAGACCGCCTGACCGGAACTGCTCTGATGGCGGCGCTCGCCGAGCGTGCGGCTCTTGGCGACCAGAAACTCGATCAACTCGCGCAGCAGATTGGTCAGCCAGGGCGAAGCCGCGATGTGCAAAGCCGGAGGGACATATTCGTGCGTAAGGGTCAACTGCCCTGTCGTCGTGCGCCGCAACTGGGCGATCTTGATGGCGCTATAACCTTCGCGCACCTCGCCCTCGAAGATCAATCGAAAGTTCCCGCGCCCGAAAGGCAATTGCTGCTCATTTTGACCGGTTGTCTCGTCAATCACGATACCAGGTTCCTGCAAATACCGAACGGTCGCAGACGCCGGAGCGCCATTCGGCTGAAAGTTCGGTACCCCATCGCGGCTGGCCGGGACAGCCAGATAAACGTCCAGGTGGTCAGCGGTCGGACTGAAGTTGTCTTCAACCGGGCGAGTCGCGGGTTGCGGACTGGTTTGAGGAATATTGATAACCAGGCCGTCAGGCATTACGCCCCGGCAACTGATTAATTGAACAGAGCCGTTGGCGACAGCGTCGCGATTGATCTGCAATTCCAGCAACCCCCACTCGTAAGGCAGAAGCGCGGCGATTCGCGTGTTGACCAGGTCTTCGTGATAATTGTCGGCTTGTTGAAAATGGTGGGGGGTCAACAGCATCCCCTCGTTCCAAACGACGCGACGATAACGACTCATATCTTGTACCAGAGAGAAACTGCCAGGCGGAGACCAATTCCGCCGGCCAACTATCCAACTATCCTTAACTTAACAAACTTAACAACTTGATAATGGCGATTTGACTGGCCGGAGAGTGATTCCGTTGCCTTCAAAGTTCAATCGTGGCTTCAGTTCCCTTAAGACCGCAGGCGCATTCTGATTATCGCATCTGTAAAAGTCAACCATCATATTCGGCCGGCGGCTTCAAAAATCCAGCTTCGGCAATTGGATACCACACTGTCTGGGATTGTCGGCGATGATTCCGTAGGCGATGAACCGCAGGACGAATTCGTACTGACCGGGTTTGAATTTCCCGCGGCGCGCCAGACTCCAGACTTTTCGATCCCGTATCGGGTTATCACCGGGAATTCGACCGAGCAAGGGATGGCCGCCCTTGGGAAAGACGCCTTCCGGGTAAGCGGCGACAAAGATCAACACGCTATCGGCCGTCTCATCGCCGAAGGTATTGCGCAGCGAAATAAGTTTCGGAGCCATCAATCGGGCCGTATCCACAAGATTCGATGGATTGGGGGCGCCCCCATTCGTCTCGGCCAGGACCGAGTATGCTAGCAGATCGGGAGTGATCTGGTTTCCGGCCAGCTTGATAAATTCATTGCGATTCCGACTGATCGTTTGAAGCGCGGCGGCGAGCGGCGCCGATTTACAGCTTTGCCCGAGCGTATCCTTGATTTCGCGTAGCGGAGACGCGTCAGGAAAAGCGTAAATCTGCGAATCATTGCTGATCCGCCTCATTAATTGCCTAACCGCATTTTCGATCCGGTCGAGCGCCACGGCCTCCTCAGAACGCGTCGAGTCGCCCGACGGACTCGGCGTCTTGAAAACGCTCGGCGTTGGAGTCGGCGTTTCGCTGTCAGGCTCCCGCTCGCCATAATACCTTGCGAGGATGACCACGGCCGCGACAGCCACGATCACCGCCATTGAAGCTACGGCCGCAATGGGCGCCGTGAGCGAAGATTTTCCGGGTATAGTCCGGGGCTCCGTCGCGCCGGCCGCAACTTCCACTTGTGAATCGTCAGAGCGCATCATAACAGTGATCTCGCATACAGCGCCTATCGATACGATGTCGCCGCTGTTGAGCATCACCGACCCGACGATCTGCCGCCCGTTGACGAAAGTCCCGTTCTGCGAATCGCAATCGGAAATCTGCGCGCCGTCGCTGTAATGACCTATGACCGCATGCCGTCGCGAAACGCCAGGCGCGTCGATCACTACGTCGTTTTCCGAGCTGCGTCCGATCGAGCATCGCCCGATCGGCGCGCTGACTTCCCGCGCCGGCTCAGTGTCGTGAATCTTCAGGATCAGTTCTCGCGGCATTGTCGAAAGGCCGTATCCCGGCGCCAGAGCCGAGTGGACGCCTAGCCTGTTTTATCGCAGAGAGATGGGTTGGTCGTAGGTCGAAAGTTTTCTGATTCGCAAACCGAAAGAGGCCGGATTTTCTCCGACGATGGCCGCCGCAAAAAACTTCGGGACGTATTTGACGTTCTCATTTCGGAACCAGTGGTCGAGCTCTTCTTTTCGCGCCAACAGGGTCCAGAAGCTGCGTTCATTGCTTTTGCTGTCGACAACGTCCTGCAGATCGCGGCGCACCGAGGCCGGGTCCCGGTTATATCCCGCGACGCTCAGCGCCACGCTCATCGGACCCGTGCCGAATTCTTTGATGCGATCCTTCATGTACCTGGCCGCCGCCGGAGCCATCAACTTCTCGTCACACCGCTTATCGGCGGGGACGCCGTAATGTTCGGCCGTCGGCCCGATAAACTGGAAAAGACCAAGCGCCTTCGCCGGACTCTGCAGGCATTTGTGATATTCGGATTCGATCACGGGGATGTATAACCCGAGTACGATCGGAGTATTCTCCCGTCTGAAGGCTGCGATGATGTCCGGCGCGTATTCAGTCGCGCGACCGAACATAAAATGCAGATCTTCTCCCCAAATCGTCCGAGAGTCATTGCCGACGCGCTTCGCATAAGCGTCGACATAATACTTGACGTAACCGAGCGCTTCGCGGTCAAAGACGTATTCGCGGTTTCCCATCATTCTGGTGATGTTGCGGGCCTTGAGACCCAGGAAATTGTACTGCTCAACCTCGCTCATTTTCAGATACGGAGGAGGCGCCGCCAGCGCGGGCGAACCCGGCGGAGTGATAACGGGAGTGGCGCTCGGCGTGATTGTCGGCGAGAGCTCAGCGACTGGCGAAAATTCACTCGTCTTCGTCGGCGTAGGCTCGGGGGCCGAAGGCTCTCTGAGCTTATCAAACATCTGTTTGCCGAGAGCGGCGACACCGGCCAGAAACAGTGAGGTCAGTATGACGGCCGCAGCCAGGGCCAATCTCGGCGTTCGTTCGTTCTCCTTTTCAGCGATTTTCTGTCTCTCCATCCGCCGTCCGGCCAGCGCCGCCGCGCCCAGTGTCACGCGGATGGTCGTGGACTCGCCCAGCTTGATGACATCTCCATCCTTGAGTGGCGTTCCGGCGGGCATGACTTCGCGCCCGTTTACGAAAGTGCCGTTAACCGACCCGGCGTCCGTAATCACCCATGACTCGCTTCTACGGCTGATGCTGGCGTGCAGGCGGGAAATGCCGGAGTCATCGATCCGCACTTGCGCCGCTTCGCCGCGCCCGAGGCTTGCGCCCTCATCGTTCAGCGTGACGTTAGTCTCGGCGCCGGGAGATTGAATGTCCAAAATCAGTCCCATCTCAATATTTCCCGATTTTATTTTACCCTGCTAGAAAGCGATTGGCTGTTGATCCCGAAGGGCTTCGGATTTTGAGCCACGACGCCCGCAGCCATGAAACAGACGACCCGGCTAACTTCATCCTGCGTCATCGAGCCTGTGCGCGCCGACGCCCAAAAATTGCGGCGCTGATTCGCGTCAGGCAGACGGTCTAGGATCTTGCCTGCGCGATCGCTCGATTCGCCGAAGCAGGCGACCGCATACATAAACCCCTCGGGGCCGTCGAAAATACCGAGCAGCTCATTGAAATGGGTTGCCGCGATGCAGACTTCTTGATTCGAGTCCCCGCATTTATTGGGATACTGCCGCACGATGCGTTGCGACAATCGCCAAAGTCCGACGCCATCCGGATCAACGCCGCAGCCATTGACGCCGGCCCCGGCGACGAACCGACTGCGGCTCAGCGCCAGGAGGTAACCGAACAGTTCCGACAATCCCGCGTCGTTGCGAAAAGTGGGATTGATTTCGAACTTATGCTGTTCGGCGGCGGGGTAAAAATCCGTGCGGAACTCGCTCGTTTGAGTTCGGATGCGTTCAATAAATTCAGTCTCGAAAACAAAGTCGCCGCCATTGGCGCCCGAGAGCAGCCCGGCCAGAGCCTCCGCTTTTTCGCGAATGAAGCCCAGGTCAATTCCGCCGCCGGGGACATCCAAAGTTATCTGCACCGCTTCCGACTCCCGGCGCAATCCTGCGCCTTCGACCACGACCGACAGTTCATGACTGCCGGTGGCCAGACGCGGCGACTGTTCCCTGAGCTTTATCGGGTCGAGGACTGCTTCAAAGACACCGGCTTCAGAACTAGCGAATGGCTGTCCGTCGAGCAGGTAACTGATCCGCCGAATGCATTCAGGATTGTCAGCCATGACGGAAATCGTCGTAGCGCGGCTGACGATTGTTCCGGCGGCGGGATTGATGATGCGCGCCACTCCGCAGTTCTTACCGTTCACATTTGGTCCTTCAGGGCGAAACAAATAATAACCCAGGGCCACAACGCCCACCATTGATAGCCCGATCGTGAACGCCAGCGCGATGTGCAGCCAGGAAAACGTTTCGGAGCTGTTCCCTCCTACGGCCTGCGACCGTTGGGCGGATTCAGCGGTTCCCGATGACAAAGCCCCCTCGGATACGCCGCTTGCCGCCGCTGATTCGCCGGCATTCGGCGAGGACAGAGATGGCGCGACCTCCGCGGATTGAACCTCTTCCGCGGGCATTAGAAATCTGATTTGCGCCGCTTCGCCGATAGAAATGAGGTCCCCGTCGCGCAGCGGATGATTGGTTTGAATCTGCGCTCCGTTGACGAAGGAGCCGGAATTGCCAATGTCGCTGATCAGGTAAGAATCTTTCACCCTGACGATGATCGCGTGGTAAGGAGCGACCCCCCGATCGCTTAAACGGACCTGATTGTCCGCAGCGCTGCCAACGGAAATGGAATTGGTGACCTCGTGCTCGGTGGGCGATTTGTCAGGGGCTTGAACTATCAGTCTCGCGTTGCTCATCGCGATAAAAATAAACCAAGTAGGCCTTCCCTCGCTACCTGTCGCTTACTGTTTACGCGACGGGTTCAGCTCGACTATTAGACGGGCGCCGGGCTTGATCTCCACTTCTCTGCTGTATGGCGCGTATGCGGAATCTCCGATGACTTTGACGCGCAAAGTATACGTTCCAGGCAAGACAGGTTTTTCAAGCTCGAACATCCCTTCCGCATTCGTCCCTCCCCATGTGATGATGTTGGCGACGTTAAGATAGCCGCCGGCCACCAACAACCCGACACGCGCTCCGGCGATGGGATTCCCTGTGCGCGCATCCTTGACGACGCCGCGCACGGTCATCGCTTTGACGGCGGGTAAGGTCTCGCGTCTGGCCGAATTCGCGACCGCCGGAGCCGGGGGGGCCGCCCTTTCTCTGTCGCGCCCAGCCTCATAGAGCTTTCCCATCATCTGGCGCACCAGACTGACGCTGCGCAAATAGCCGATCATCCCCAACCTGACGTTACTTTCGGTTTCATCGGCGACCACTTTGGTAGCGATTCCGATCAATTTGCCTTCGCTGTTGACGGCGGCGCCGCCGCTGTTACCGTGCAGCAGCCTGGCGTCGGTTTTGATCCAGCCGCCTTTCAGATCAATTCCTTCCACAACGCCGACGCTCAGCGTGGCTGACGAGCCGCCTTTTTCGGGGAACCCGATCACCACCACATCATCGAGCAATTCCAACTTCTTTTCGTCACCCAATTCGAGACTGGCAAGATTCAGCTTCATCCCATCGGACTTTCTCCTATCGGCATCGATCACTCGCAGGAGCGCCAGATCGCGCAGGCGGTCCACCGAAATTATCTCCAACCGATACATCGATTCCGAAGCTGCGCTCTCTTTTTCGCCGGGAAGTCGGAGATAGAGGCCTTCGTAAATCGTCTTCGAGTCTTTGTCATAAATGACGTGATGATTTGTGACGACAACCCCATCGCTGCGCACCACGACGGCGGAGCCCCGATAAGACAAATTCTTCTCGTCGCCGACTTTTACCATCACCAGCCCGACTGCCGGCACGGCGCTTCTGACTATCGCCCTTGCCTCCGCCGTCAGGCCTTTTTCCGGGGGCGCATCCTTCTCTTGCGGTTTGTTGGCGAACTTCCCGGACTGACTGAAGAGCGCGTCCGCCGTGGCATTCGACCATCCATTCGACCATATGGGCGAAGCCACGGAGAGAAAGAGAATCAGAACTGCTAGCAAGGCGATGAATCGCGGCCTGGCCAAGAAAGAAGACGCGAACATAGCTTCTATCCTTCGCATTTAAGAGTGCCAATTGCCTATGGCGGTTAGCGGATGCGCGTACGATAAGGGGCGATTTGTTTAATCGCCCTGTTTGCGGCCTTGTTCGATCAAGAGTCTAATCAGGAAAGAGGGGCGAGTAAACAACTCGCGCCGAAGCCCCGTTCACGCATCTGCTAACCGAATTAAGCTGTCGACTCACTCCGGAACTTTGACGTGTTTGAAGCGTAGCTCAATCACCGCCGCGTCGCCGGATTGCAGGGCGCCGCTCTTTACTGAGTTGTTAGCCGCAACGAAAACCGCGCCTTCACCTTTCTTTTCATTGCCTTTGGCGACGATCATCCCGCGGCAGTTGAGCTTTTTTCCGCCCATAGACAACTCCAACCCGCCACACTCCTGACCAGGCATCGGAGTCACGACGCCGACTTCTTCGGAGATCAGCGAGACTTTCGGCTTATATTTGCCGTTTTTCGCCACTTCATTCGACGAGGCCTTATTCGACGTTGGCGCCTGCCCATTGTTTTGGGAGAGCTCATCCACGACTCCGGAGACCGTCTTGCCTAACATCCCTCCAGATTTTCTCAGCGCCGCCTCGAATTCATCTATCGGCTGTCGGGCAAGAATGATCTTCAGCGCTTCAACACCCGGATCATTGTCGAATTGTATTGTATTGGGGCTGGTCGGAAGCACGTTTAAAGCGTTGGCGCGGATTGCGTCTTTGTGGATGACTTTCAAAACGCCATTCGGCGTGATGTTCAGGAAATAGACCAGCCCGTCGAAATTGCTCCGAAACTCCACGCGGACCTGGTCGCCCATTCTGAACTCCCGGCTCGGATCAACCACGTTAAACTGGCCGCCCTTGTCGAGACATTTGACCGTTACTTCAAGCCCGTCAGCCTGTTTGGTGACGAACAATTCGCGCGCTCTGGTATTACCCTGCCTTTGCGCCGAACCAGCGAGCGGCATCAGAAGGCCGCATAAGCAAGCTAGAATAAACAGTTTAAATCGCATTTTTTCTCCCACGGATTTCTTTTGTGCGAAAACGGCTGTTGAGGTCGGTTATCACTGAACGTGCTTCAGCCGAATCTCCAACACAGCCACCTCGCCGTGACTCAATTTGACTGAGTCGATTGAATCTGACCCCGTTCCACCGCCTTTTGGGGCGACGGCGACGGAGATTTTCCCCTGATCCTGTTTCTGGCTGACCACGCTGAGTTCTCGACAATCGATCTTCGCGCGGCCGACCCCCAGTTCCAATCCGCTACAAGGCTTGCCCGGCTCCTGCTTCGGCGCGACATATCCCGCCGGCTCGTCCGTGGCCTGCTCCGTGTTTGTTCCGAGCTTCCCGTCGTTTTCCCGTAAGGCGTTTTCGAGCTCCGGGAGTTCTTTCGTAGAGATAATGATCTTCAACACCTCAATCCCCGGGCTTCCTTTGAACTGGATGACCTTATTTTCTTCCGGCGCCGGATGCACATATTTTTTGCCGTAGCTGACCTCGTCGCGATATATCACCGTCGTGACTCCATTCGGATCAACATTGACGAAGTACACAATGCCGTCCAGCCGGCTGTCGTATTCCACTCTGAACTGCTCTCCGCTCACGAACTCACGGCTGGGATCGACGGGGGCGAACACTCCCTGGTTGTCTTTCATCAAAATAGCGATGTCCAGGCCGTCAGCGCGGAGGGGGGCGCTGGCGGCGACCCTTTTGTCGCTCTTCGCCTCCTCAATCCTTCGTTGTTCTTCTTCTTTCAGCCTCTTCTGTTCTTCTTTCAGCCCCTTCTCTTCTTCTTTCAGCCTCTTCTCTTCTTCTTTCAGTTTCAGCCTATTCTCCTCCGCCTTCAGCCCCTGGTCTTCTTCTTTTTCTTTTTCTTTCAGCTTCTTTTCTTCCTCTTTCAGTCTATTTTCTTCCTCTTTCAGTCTGTTTTCTTCTTCTTTGAGCCTTTTCTCTTCTTCTTCTTTAAGCCTCTTCTGTTCTTCCTTGAGCTTCTTCTCCTCTTCTTCTTTGAGCCTCTTCTCTTCCTCTTTCAGCCTCTTCTCTTCGTCCTTGACTCGTTTCTTCCCTTCCTTGAGCAAATCAGGTTGCTGCGCCTCGTTGGCAAGCGCTAGCGTGTCGGGATTGAAACTGAATACCGAGAGACCAAAACCAGCCAGTAGACTGAATACTGTGGCTACAATGATGCGGCTGAAGAATCCTTTCATGGTTATAACCCCCTGTGGCGCCTGCCGATGCGACCCATTATCTCTGTTGATGTTTGAGCGTGATCGTTTCGACGATCTCCTCATTATCTCTGCGATTTAGATTGGTAATTCGCGTCACATAGTTGGCTGCGATAAAACCTTTTTCGTTAGGCCTTGGTTTAACCTTCTCCCGCCTGAGGTCTTCCTGTCGAACGGTTTGGTCTTTGATCCTATTCAAGGTGTCCAGTGACAGCTTCGGCAAATCCATACTGCCTTGCGGGTTTAGGTCGGCTTCTTTAAGCAGGTCCTCCAGCTCTTTAATCTCTTCACGGCTGAAAATGAGAGTCACATACTTTTCGCCATAAGGTTTGGTCATATTCCACCAGCAATCGACGGAAGGATCTACGTCCCGCGGACAATTCCTGTCCCGTTCCGGCGTCGTCGGACAGCGGTATGGCACGATGATTTCAAGATTTTTGGCGACCTGATTCCTCCCCCGGTTGATGCGCGGCTCGGGGAAAATCAATATGGCTTCCTGGCGGTCTTGCACACTGAGAGTGACATACAGATGGCCGCTCTGATTTACCTTGGCGCCGATTCGCAATTGGTCATCGGTTAGAAAAATGGCGTTAGGATCAACCTCCTGCGCACGGCAGTCGCGATTGCGGATCATCAACCAATACTGTAGTGAAAGAAGCGGCGCAATAATCCTTCTCACGCGCGGCCGTGGACGCCCGGGTTTTGGCACTCGAAAAATCTCGATATTGTCATCCTTCCCCCCATATTCCGGCGCCGTTTGCGCATTCGCTTTGTCATTGGGCTTAAGGCCTGCGAAACACAAAGAAATGATGATCAGGGCTGTAACCAAAAATGCCGCTGGCATTCTCATAAGCAGGTCTACCTCCTTCGAATCATTTGTTGACGTGGCGCCTCATCGGCCAGCCGACGAGATATATGGCCTGAGCCTGGGGTCGTCGGCTGAGATGGCGCAACGAAACCCGACAAAAATGCCGATTGGACTTCCGTCCGATGTGGTCATTCCATTCTTCAAATTTGGCTGATAGGCGTCTTTTCGATACGTAGTGATCGCTCCTTCCACCTTGCTCCGGAATGTCCTTCCACGCGCGAGACGGGCGTCCGGTTGATATGGAGAATTATTTCCGAAAGCGCCAGAGCCCGGATAAGGTCTGGCGACATCCGAAACCCATTCGCTGACGTTACCAGCCATTCCCATCACACCATACCTACTTTTGTCATCCGGATCGCCGTTAACAGGTCCTGGCTGATCGGAGGCAAGTCGAGCTTTGCTCATATCAATCTGATTGCCCCAGGGATAACTGTACTTTTGAACGTTCCCGGCCTCTCCAGGCGCCCATGAAGCAGCCTTTTCCCACTCGGCTTCGGACGGCAATCGCTTGCCAATTCTCTCGGCGCAAGACTGCGCTTCCAGATGGCTCATTCCGAAAACCGGGTAGTCCGGCTTGGCATAGTAAGTCAAGAGCCAAGAGAAGGCCCTCTTGGCCGCATCATCCATTTGCGGCAGGTTCGGCATCGGAATTCCCTGCGGAACACAAAACTGCCGATACTGCCGGTTGCTAACCTCGTATTTATCGATATAAAACGCCGGGACAGAGACGCGGTGCGCGGGGCGTTCTTCCGGCGGGCCGCTGTCGTCTCCCATAATGAATTCGCCTTCAGGCACTAGCACCATCGGACCGTTGTAGTTAATTTCCGGCGGTAGTCCAGGCGGCGCCACGCCGCATTTCTCCCCGGTAATCTCGATTTTCTGACCGTCTTTGCCCTGCAGGGCGCCATCGAACGGAACGCCTTCGCGGAAAAGATTGACATTCTCGGCGCCACACTTAACCTGGATGGAGTATTTCTGATCGGCCTTCAAGCCATAAACGTTGATCGAGCTTATCGGCAAGGCGCCTGCCGTCATTTGCATTTGAGGGATGCCACGTTTGACGCCATCGACATAGACTTCGCTGGTCGCTGAAACGCCTTTAACTATCAGCGTCAGCCCCGGCTGATCCCGCAACAACAAAGACAACAAATTTACCAGTAAGAAAAACGCCAGCGCGGCGGCGGCGAAGAGCGCCCATTTTGGTACGCGGCGCAGCCAGCCCGGTCGCCAATCTTTTCGCGGCGGGTTATGACGGACGGGGGGCGAAACGGGTCGGATGGGCTCGCGCTCGTTTCTTCGGCGCGGCTTGGCGATGGGAACGGTCATGTCTTCCCGGCTGGCCGCCAATGGCTCCGAATAGTCGTCAGGATATCCATCGCTGTTTTTCAAGTCGCGTCTGGCTTCATTTGCGTCGAGATATCTTTCGTTCACGTCTTTCGCCATCATCCGTTCAACTACCAGTCCAAGCGAATTTGAAATGCGAGGCTCTATTGCTGAGAGTTTCGGAACGGTTTTAGCTAAATTGGTGTGCCAGACCAGCCAGCTTTCAGTGATTTCGGCCGACTGGCGCTGGTATACCGCTGTAAAAGCATTCTGAAAACGGCTCGGCCCAAGAAACATCTCATACGCTAACATTCCTGCGGCGTATATGTCTACTTGTTGTTTTTTTCCGGCGCGCCCCAGAGCCGGGTCTATCAATTCCGGGGCGGCGTACTTTGCCGTCAGCATATCGCTCAAAGCGCCGTCTATGTATTCGGCAATCCCAAAATCGCTGATGTATGCCGCGCCCTCCCGATCAATCAGAATGTTAGATGGCTTGAGGTCCCGGTGAACGATTCCTCGCTGATGAATAGCCGCCAGTCCGGACAGAATATGTCCCAGCCACAAGACCCCTTGCGATAGGTCTACCGGGCCGCGCTGAATGACTACGTTAAGGTCCACACCGTCAATGTAGTCCATAACCAGGAAAAGCCGATCTTGCCAAACCAGCGCATCGCGTATGGTTACAATGTTAGGGTGGGCCGGCAATTTGGCCAATAGCTCGATTTCCTTCTCAAATAGCCGCCGAAACTCCGCGCTGTCGGCCAGATCGGAGTTGATCTCCTTGATGGCGATGTATTTTTTCAGATGCGGGTGGAAAGCCTTGTAAACCGTGCCTAGCCCGCCGCGCCCGATTACAGACAAAATTTCATACTTCTCTATGCGATTCATGATTCGCCGCTTTTAGCCGACTTCAGCCTATTACGATGCTGACTTCAGCCAATTACGATGCCAACTTTAGTCAATTACGATTTTGAATAGTTCACGACCCCACGCGCAATCCAAAGTCGATCTTTGTGGCGTAATACGTCGAGACAGCCGTGATAAGAATAGCTAGAATCGAGGTGGTGATCAGCTTCATCCACATCCGCTGATAATAATGAGGAGATTGATCCGTGTAAAGATAAAGAGCTCTACCGCGGCAGGGCTCTTGCAAAGTCAATAGCGGTCTATGGCCTTGGCGACTTCAGGCCGCGGGGCGGAAGGACCACTACATGCCTGAAACGTTTTTCAAAAGGTCGCTTTCATCTTTCTTTGCGCAGGATACTCCCCCCATAAACGCTTCGTTTTGGGGGGAGAGGAATGCGCCGCCACTTTCGCATGTAAAACGCTTGTCTCATGTAAAACACTTGTGGCATATTATTCGGATGGATGTTCACTTGTCGATAAAGGCCAAGTTGGTTATGGCCTCTAGCGCTGAGCAGGAACTCAAATCCGCTATGGAAGAGTTCAATCGCGCCTGCAACACCCTTTCCGAACTCGCCTTTCAGCGTGATTTGCATCGCAGATATGACATCCATCACGAAGGCTATCGCCTGATCCGAGATGAAACGAATCTGCCTTCGCAGCACGTGATCAACGCGATTGCCAAGGTCAGCGCCGTTTACACTCGCGACCAGAATAAGTGGCATCAATTCAAACCACATTCTTCTGTGCGATATGACGCCAAGTCGATGACTCTTGGTCATGATTGTCAGACCGCCTCGCTGACTATCTGTCCGAAAGGCCGCGTCATAGGCCGGTTGCAGATGTCAGCCAGGATGCGCAACCAACTTTGCCAGGGCGAACTTGGCTCCGCCGAATTGGTCTATCGCAAGGGGAACTTCTACCTGCACATTTCGATCACGATTCCGGCGCTGGAAGTTAAACACCCACAGGGCAGTCTCGGCGTCGATCTCGGTTTCAGCCGCGTGGCGGTGACATCTGACAATAAATTCCACACGGCGAAGAATATCCGCCACAAAAAATCCTGCTACAAAAGGACGAGACGGTCTCTTCAGGCCAACGGCAGCAAGAGCGCCAAACGCGCGCTCAAACGTGTCTCTGGTTGTGAGAGGCGTTTCGTCGCGGACACCAATCACTGCGTCAGCAAACAAATCGTGGCTGACGCCAAGGCGAACAATCAACGGATCGTCCTCGAAGATCTCAACGGGATTCGTGAGACCGGCAAGGCGAAATGCGTTCACGAATGGAGTTTCGCCGAACTCCAATGGATGATCCGCTATAAGGCTGCCATGGCGGGCGTGGAGGTTGTCACCGTCTCGCCTCGGTACACTTCACAGACCTGTTCGCGATGTTTGCATCTGGGCGTACGTCCGAGCCAATCGGATTTCCAATGCCGCGATTGCGGCTATCAGATCAACGCCGATCTGAATGGAGCGAAATCTATCGCCGCGAGGCATGACCTTGTGGTGATGGGCCGCTACTTCTGCGAATATCCGTGGAAGGAAGTCAACCGGCCCGAAGCGGTTCGTTCTTCTGAGAAGAAGCGTCAAGTACGAAACCTGAAACCGCAAGCTCCATCTACAGCGCTTCCTCGCGCTTAGATGGAGTAGTTGACTGTTGTTCCTCCTGAGGGAAACGCGCCCAGAATGCGCTGATGGTTAGGTCGTAATTTGGCGAGGGGCAATTTTCCTAGACAGATTCCGAGACTGAAGGAAAGGCGCAAAGCCTCGCGTGAATGAAATCGAAGTGACAGGCTAAGTTGGCGCCAAGGCAAATGGTCGCAAAAAATTGCGGAGACAGATTCTATGCGATGGTCAGGTGAAAACCAAGAAAGAAAATCAATTTGGATCAGCCACGAAGCGTTCGCCAACCGGACAACCGATGAATTGGCCGGAAATCAGTCCCAATGTTGCGTGGCCTGATTTCCCTAACGCAAAACGTCGCTCTCGTCGGCCTGACGAGTCAGACGCTCGGCGTCTTCGGGCAGTAGAAAACGCCGGCTCAAACGCTCAATCCCCTTCTTCACTGCAGCCACGTAGCCCGCGTGATCGTGGTAGCGTTCTTCCAGCGAGAGCCGCGGGTCGCCAGTCGCCAGTCGTTCAGCTTTCGTTTTCGCGAACGGGATGAATCCGCCGGCGAAGCCACAGCCGCGCCCTTTATAGAAGCCTGTTCGCGTAACGTTCCAGCCCAGATACGAGCCGAGCGGCGCTTGAAGCAATGGCGACGGGATGCCGCTCGTTTCATTACCGTCGGCGTCTACTTTCGGAACGAGCATGGGCAGGACGCGTTTGATTATCGGCGGCTGCAATGTCATCACGCGAGACAAATCGCCGTACTTAAATTCCGGGCCGAAATCGTAATCAAGCAACGGATTGATAAGGTTGTCAGGCAGCGGCATGCCTGGAATCAAGGGGAAGCCCATCGCTCTGTGGTCAGGCGGCGCGAGTTGGCCTTGATCCAGACGCGGGTAGACGCTGGGCGGCGGCTCAACATCCTTTACCACCCAATCAGTCAGCGCGACGATCAAGGCGCGCATGGTATCTGATTGAGGGTTGGGATTGTTTGGCAATTCACAGGCGCCCCGCAACGCAGCCACGTCGGAGCTGAAGCCGCCGCGCCCACCGCCATGTGTCGTGCCGGGAAAGTAATAGCGGCGTACGTTCGGCGGCAGTGGGATGTCCACATCCGCTTTTGTGCCGAACAGGTTTGGAGACATTCGCAGTCCCCAGAATTCCGCCGAACCGAAGGTCTCAAAAATCTTGGGGCAAGTTATTGTTCTCCGGCAGCGGTCAAGCATGCTAGCAGTCTTTTGACCGCGAGTGCTGTCTTCGTACTGGCTCCACCAGAGCGGCGGCTCGCTGCCCGCCTCGTACAAATTCGCCGCGCCGCCTGGAGTGGCGAAGCGGATATTCATCGCCAATTGCCGCCCTGCGATATGGTCGTTTGCGCCATCCCACACAATGCGATTCGCTTCGTCCTGATTGAAGCCCAGATGGATGAAGGTCTTGATGAAATTGCCCGATTGCGAAATACCCTGGGCAATTACATGGTTTACGCGCCCTGCGATAGGGCTGGCTTTGTTGTTTTCGTCCTTTTCGGCGTGGCGGAAAAATGAAACGATGTCGCGCGTCGCCGCAAAGCCGATACCGAGAACTAGCGGGTCTTTCGCGGTGTAGCTCAGTTCGTAAAGATACGCCGGATCGAAGCCGCCTTTCACGCACACTTTGTTTGCGTCTGGCGCCCCGGGAAAAGGCGTCTTGTCGCAATCGGCGAACGCCCAATCCGCGCCGGAAATCGGGATGACTGCGCCATCTTCGGAGGCCCGTTTTGTGAGCGTGGCTTTGGCCGTGTCCAGACTGGCGGTTTCGTGAGCGACGGGCAGTGATAAAGTGTTCGCGCCTGCGGGCATGTCGTAGAAACGGGCGAGGGCATGGCCGACAATGCTCGAACCGTCAGGATTTTTGGCGACCGGAACGGTGATCCTTTCGGCTCCGGGGCGTGGCGGAAGATCGCCCTGCCAGCCGCTATGCAGAATGATGTAACCGCGCTTCAGAAAAAACTCTTCGCCTGATTCTCCCGCCACGCCGAAGGCGGTCGTCGTGATGCGGTTGCCGCGATTCGGCACTGCATAAAGCAGCGCGCCGTTCGCCTTCGCTAAATCCACCGGCTTGACGAGCGTAAAGGTCGCCAGGTATTCGACCATCCCGCGCGCATTGCGAGGCGCGAACTGAAGGTCGGTAATTATCGTGTTATGCGGGTCCTGGGGATCGAGTTCGCCATAAGCCTTTCCGGCAAGAATTTCGTACTGTCCGACAGCGCCGAAAGACCTGCCTTCATAAGCGGGCGATTGTCTCTGCTCGATCACAATGCGCGTCACCCTTGCTTCCGCCGTCACGGCGCAAACAAGGGCAACGGCAATCGCAAAACAAACGACCGACGATTTTAGGATGAAGTTGAGAGGAAAAAGCGTCGTTTTCATACGATTCCCTACTTCTTGACGTAGAACTGATCGAGAAATTCGTAGCGCGCTCGCATCTTTTCGGCTTCGGCGCGAGTATTCACATCAATGACGATCCGCTGCCCCTCGCTGAACTTCGGCCAGTTCGGCGCCCCCTTGCCGTTCGGGTTCCCTGTCTTGATGAAATTGGCGAAGTAGTCCTGCATGATTTGCGAGACTTTGTTATCGTCCGCCGTCCACGCATAGACCTTGTTCAAATCGAGGTTGCCCATCGCGTACTCTATCTCCGCCGAGTGAACTGCGCCACGCGGTTGGGGCCGCGGATTTGCCGCCGCCTGCTGCCCCCGCACGACGCCTCCTGCGAGGCCTGGCTGGGCATCGCCCATTTCCGGTCGCATCGCCGGGCGCGGTCGGGCGTAAAGATAATAGTAGGTCGGCTTGCCGCCGGTCTTCGTCGCCACGTCCACCCACTTCCACGTGCTGTAGCTGATGAAGCGGTCGCTCGCCAGCTCACGCGCGGAATCCATCACCTCGGTCTCGTTCGAGGCCGGGTAAAGTTTGAAGACCTCTTCGCCCTTGCCGGGATAGAACCGTTCGAGCGCCTTGCGATAGTTTTCGACCGTCGGATTCTCGCGACCAAGCACGGCGAAGTAACCCATTTCTTCGGAGTTCACTCCGGCCAGCAACGGGACGTGGGCCTGTTCGCCGGCCGCAAAAATCTCGAATGGCGATTTCGGGAAGAAGTAACCGTCCACGGTCGGGGTAAACCAGGGTTGGCCGGGTTTCGCCGTTGCTTCGAGCAGTTGTTCGGAGGTCATCTCGCGCAACGCCGCAAGTGATGGAGCGTCTCCCTTGCCGAGGCTGGCCGCGAACTTGGCGCCCATCTGCTCGCCTTCCGCCAGTGGGACTGCGGAAAGCGCGCCGAGGATCGAGCCGCTTTCACCGATCGCGCCCGCGATCAGGTTCTTAGACAGCGGCGAAGCCATCTGCGCGCTGACCGCGATTGAACCGGCGGATTCGCCCGCGATCGTGACGCGCTTCGGATCACCGCCGAAAGCCGCGATGTTCTTTTGCGCCCACTCGAGCGCCGCGCGCTGATCGAACAGAGCGTAATTGCCGGAGGCGTGGTTCGACGATTCCTTCGTCAACTCGGGATGCGCGAAGAAGCCGAACACGCCCAAACGGTAATTTACCGTAATCGCCACGATGCCCTTCTTCGCCATGCTCTCGCCGTCGTAGCGCCCCTCCGAGCCGTCGCCGGCCACAAAACCACCGCCGAAGAAGTAGACCAAAACCGGCAGCTTCTCATTGCCAGTTTTAGCGGGCGTCCAAACATTCAAATAGAGACAGTCTTCACTCATTCCATTCGAGCGAAAGTTCATATCGCCGAAGATGGGACGCTGCATACAACGCGGCCCAAACTTGTCAGCCTTGCGCACGCCCTGCCAGTTTTTGACCGGTTGCGGCGGCTTCCAGCGCAATTCCCCCAGGGGCGGCTCGCCGAACGGAATTCCCTTGAAACTCCGCACGCCGGAACTTTTGTCAGAAACGCCTTCGAGCGTACCGTTGGCGATCTTGACGCGGTCTTGGGCGAACGCCCCGGCGGTTAAAGTTATGGTCAACACTATCGCAGAGATAAAGAATCGGTTGCGTTTTATTGAGCTCATCAGTTCCTCTCAGTGTCAGCAATTGTACGAATTTGGAGTGCGATTGTTTGGAATACTACTGGCAAACTTCCATGGTGTTGAGGACATCGATACAACTGACGACTGGCTACTGACAACTGATCACTGGTTCAAAATAAACACAAGCGTTTGGCTCCGAGCGCCGGTTTATTTTTCATCAGTCGTCAGTTGTCGGTTGTCAGTCGTCAGGTATTTTCTATTCTGAACACCAGGGCTAAAAACGCCATAGGCCGTAAAACCTGAGTTTGGCAGCGGTATCCCGAACCGCTGCGCGCCATAGGCTCCGCCGATTTATGCGCAGGCCTCAAGTCACATCGCAGTCTTCGTCTGGAAGAGTTGCGGCGCGAACTCGTTCAGGTAATTTCGCCAATTGATCCAAGTATGGCCGCCTTCAGATTCTCGGGAAATCGGCGTGAATCCGTGCTTCTTGAGAAGTTCCACGGTGGCGTGGCTGCTGTTAAGCAGGAAGTCATCTTTGCCGATGCCGACCCAGAGCAGTTTCAACCCCTTTTTCAAATTGGCGTCGTCGAGCTTGGCCTGATGCTGTTTGAGCCACGCTTCGCCGGCTGGCGTGATCTGCGCCGGGGCATTCGCGGCGGGCGGGGCGCCCGCGCCAGGAGCCTGACGCGCAAAGACGTTGAGCAGCCCGGAGCTGAAGACGCCAACGTAGCCGAACTTTTCCATATTCGGCAGCGCGATGTTGAGCGTTTGATTGCCGCCCATCGAGAGCCCCGCAATCGCGCGGTTTTCGCGACCCGCGAGCAAGCGGTAATTCTTTTCGACATACGGCATGATGTCGGTCATGAAATCCTGAATGAACTCGTCCGGCGGCGGCGCGGCGCCGGCTGGCGGCGCGCCGCCCGGCGCCGGCCCTCGGCCGAATGGGCGCGTGTGTCCAGCGGGCATCACGATAATCATCGGTTTGGCTTTTTTGGCCGCTATCAGATTGTCGAGAATAAATCCGGCGCGCCCGACCGACGTCCATGAATCGTCACAATCCCCTGCTCCATGCAACAGGTAAAAGACTGGGAACTTGCCCTGCCCCGATTCATAGCCTGGTGGCGTGTAGATGTGCATGCGGCGGAACTTGCCGAGCGCCGTCGAATAATACGTGACCGCCGAGACCGCGCCATGCGGGACGTTCTTCGTGTCCGAGAATTCAGAGCCCGGCACGTGAACGAGGCTCCAGACGTTGTTGTTCGATTCGCTCACCAAAGGGTTGCGAGGGTCAATCACCGCCACGCCGTTGACGTTGAAGTTGTAGCGGTACGAACCGGAAGCAATCGGGCCGAGGGTGAGTTCCCAGACGCCGTTGTCGCCCTTTGTCATCGGTTTGCCTGATCCCACACCGGGAATGTCGCTGCCTG
This sequence comes from Blastocatellia bacterium, assembly GCA_035714085.1. Lineage (GTDB taxonomy): Bacteria > Acidobacteriota > Blastocatellia > RBC074 > RBC074 > JAJVID01. Next base: position 49,804 of record DASTMP010000283.1, on the reverse strand, counting down.
TGAGCTTGACATTTTCAGCCTGCGGCGCAAGCAGCCGGAAGGTGATCTGCCGGTCTGCAGAAACTTCAGGCGATGTAACGACTGGCGCCTGCGTCTGCTGATTCGCCGGAGCGGCAGACTGCGCCATCGCTGAAAAGACAAATATGGCTACCATCAACAACACGGCGCCTGCGCGAACAGCTATCCTTCCATAATTCATTGGTCTGATTCCTTTCTGTTTTAGGTTTCTCAATCGAATCGTTTATTGCATTTGCTGCCTGGCAAAAAACTTTTCGAAAAACTCGAACCGGACTTTGTCCGCAATGGGACGTGTTCCCGTCTTCTCGCCGAGTTCCATAGTGACGGGATTCTTCACGTCGGAGGCCGGCCACTGCGGCAGCCCCTTGCCGTTGGGATCACCCGTCGTCGCAAAATTCACCCAGTACGCCATCATCGTTGCGGAGAGTTGGCGATCTATCGGCTCCCACGGTCGGTTCAGGAGTTTGAAATTGCCGAATACGTAAGGCACTTCGGAGGTGTGGAAAGCGCCGTATTGCGGCTGATCCGGCCAGGGAATGGCGCGAGAGAAGTAATAGGTCCATACCTTCGCTTTGCTCGTTCGCCCGCGCTCGGCGGCCCAGAGGCTCATCGATATCATACCCTGCTCACGCGCGCTCTGCTTCTGCGATACGCCAGACTGCGCGTCGTCATCAGAAGGATAAAACTTCAGGAACGCGTCGGCCAGATCGCCGAAACGCTGTAGCGCCTGTTTCTTGAAGTCGTCGGCTTTGAGCTTGCCGTAAGTCGGCGACGCGCTGCCTTCATCGGCGGTCAGCCCGGTCAGCATCGGCGCGTCATTCTGTTTCTCCTGGGCAAAGATCGCGGTGATGTCAGCAGGCAGGAACCAGCCGTCAACCACAGGCCCGAAGCGCATTCCGCCGCCGGTCAAATCCTTGGCCGACATTGCGCGCAATTCGCGGATTGAATGAGCGCCCTTCGATTCCGCAAACTTCACGCCCTCATTCTCCGTCTCCGCCAGGCTTCGCATTCGACGCCCAATGCCGGAGCCGCTTTCGGCAATCGCGCGATGAAACAACCCTTTTGCCAGCGGCGACGCAGTCAGCGCATGCACAGCGGAGGCCCCAGCCGATTGTCCGGCAATGGTTACGCGCTGCGGGTCGCCGCCGAAGGCCGCGATGTTCTTCTGCGCCCATTGCAACGCCGCTACCACATCGAGCAAGCCGTAATTGCCCGACGCGTTCTGACTCGATTCTTTGGTCAGTTCTGGATGCGTGAGGAAACCGAAAACACCTAGGCGGTAATTGATTGTGACGACGACCAATCCCTTTTTCGCCAATTCCGCGCCGTCATAGACCGCCACTTCGCCCGAACCCTCCGTGAATGCGCCGCCGTGAATCCAGACGAAGACGGGCCGCCGCTCGCTGTCTGATTTCACCGCCGTCCATACGTTCAGGCAGAGGCAATCTTCGCCGGCCTGGTTCTGCGCCATAAATTCCGCAGTCCATGGGTTATGCGACCGGGCGAGATTCTGCGCGCAACTGTCAGAGAACTTGTCGGCCTTTCGTACGCCCTCCCATTTAGCAGGAGGCTGAGGCGGACGCCAGCGCAGGTCGCCAACCGGCGGCGCGGCGTAGGGAATACCTTTGAAGACGCGCACGCCGGCAACCGAACTGGAGACGCCTTCGAGCAGGCCGCTCTCAACGCGCACAGCGTTATTGGCGACTCGCGTCGAGGCGGAAAGAGGCGCCAGCAATAACAAACAACAGCACAGACCGAAGATTTTCGTCATCGCATTTTTCCTTTACGCCAGCGCGGCGGTTTCCAGCTCCGGTCATCACGAGTTTGAAAAGCAGCCGCGTGATTGTGAGACCGGAGACCGTCACGGCAAGTGGTTTAATATCGACCGGAATTCAGAAGAAGTAAGATACATTTACAGCCAGACGCTTAATCAGTAAAGCGCCAACGGTATTTTTCTTCATTATCGCTTTCCGAGGTTCAAATGAAAAAGAACCCCTTACGCCTCGACGCCCGCGCGCCGGCGCTGTTGCTCAGATTGGAACGGTAAGCTGGTGAGGACCGGCAACGGCGGCTACAGCAATTGATTGAACTATGGCGCGCTTTCGGTAAGCCGGAACAGCCAAGGTATTACGAAAGTGTATCGGCGCCCTTAATCACTCCACTGCGAGCCCGCGCTACAGCGGTTTTCATGTCGATGAATAGCCAAAAAGGGCGCCGCAGAACACAGAGAAATCAATAATTCCGTTATTGCTCTCTGTGCCCTGCGGCGCCCTGCGGCGCCTAACGAACTTCACACGTTTGAAACCGATGTAAGACTGTCTGCGAAGGCAGTCTTAGCGCGTACGGCTCATTGCTTTAGAGCTTGCTCAATCGCCTTTACGACTTTTTCGCTTTCCGGTTCATCTTTGCTTGAAAAACGGGCGACGACCTTGCCGGCGCGATCAACCAGAAACTTGTTGAAATTCCATGAAATGGAGCCGCTGAATTCCGGGTTCGTCTCCTTGCTTGTTAGGAATTTGTAGAGCGGGTGAATCTTGCTTCCCTTGACAGAAATTTTCGCGAACATCGGAAAGGTCACGTTGTACTTCGTTGAGCAAAACGTTTTGATCTCTTCGTTCGTCCCTGGTTCCTGCCAGAAGAAGTTATTGGCCGGAAATCCCAATACAACCAGGCCCTGCTCTTTGTATTTCTCGTAGACAGACTCCAGGCCTGTATACTGCGGCGTATAGCCGCACTTGCTCGCGACATTGACCAGCAACAAGACTTTCCCGTTATAACTGTCCAGCTTTACATCGGCGCCGTCGATGCTTTTCATAGTGAAGTCAAGCACCGATTTTTCAGTCATTGTCTCTCCTTCTTTCAGAGGATCACCTCCGTCCCACATCAGCGCGAGGGCGACGGAAGTAATAACCAGAACGGCAAGAGCCAGCAGCATGATGTATTTCTTCATTCGTTTGCTCCGGAAATTGGTTTTATGCATGGTTGGAAGCGGGGCGCCGTAAAAAGCCCACTTTATATACGGAGCTTTTCGCCTGTCGGATTCATTCTGTGCGAATTGTGCGCGCCAACTTTTGAGACCTTCATCTTCCCGAATCGACCTCTCATTGCCAAAAAAGAAATTTCACTCGCTAATGCGGTGTTGGCGAGGAAATTATCGGCTGCCGTATAGGAGTTTCACGCGGTATGCTAACCTGCCGAAATGGAGGCGCCTGAGATGGTAGGGAGAGTCCGCGCGTGAACGTGGCGACAGCGATTTTTGCGCTAACTTATATTCTTGTCTCTCTAGGAGAAAACAGCCCGCGCAAGTTGGACCGTCCGACGGCGGCGCTGTTGGGCGCGGTGTTGATGGTCATGACAGGTTCTTTGACCCGCGCCGAAGCGGCTGCCGCTCTGGACTTCAGCACACTGGCGGTCCTCTTTGGCATGATGGTCCTCATGACAGTGTTGATGCAAAGCGGGCTACCGACCTGGTTGGCTCTCAACGCGCTCGGCCGATGCCGCAGCCCGCATGCGTTGCTTGCGTTGGTTGTTTTTAGCGCGGGACTCGCTTCGGCGTTGATGCTGAATGACACGGTCTGCTTATTGGGTACGCCTTTGCTGTTGGAGATCACTGAACGGGCGAGAATACCAGCGGTCCCATTTCTTCTGGCGCTGGCGACCAGCTCCAACATCGGCAGCGCAATGACGCTGACCGGCAACCCGCAGAATATTATCATCGGACATGCTTCCGGCTGGAGTTGGTCGGGCTTTGCGATTCGAATGGCGCCGATCGTCATGCTCTGCCTGATAGTCAATTGGCTGACGCTCGAAGCGCTTTACCGAAACTCGCTCGCATCGATGGGCGCGCAATGGGACGGGCAGTGGCGGCAGTCCGCCTCTCATAACGTGGTCGTACACCGTGCCCTTGCCTTCAAAAGCGTATGCGTATTTATCGGACTCATCCTCGCGTTTTTGATCGGCGCGCCGATGGATTTGGCGGCGGTAACGGCCGCGACGGCGCTGCTAGTTTGGGCGAACCGTCCTCCCCGAGAAGCGTTGAAAGCAGTCGATTGGTCATTACTCCTATTCTTCGCCGGGCTCTTTGTGGTCGTTGCGGGCTTCGTGAAGGCGGACCATTATCTGCTGGAGCGCTGGACAGCCGCTTTGGGCGCGCAGGTGAGATTAGCCGTCGTCGCCCAAGTCAGCCTCGCGACGCTCATCGGAAGCAATCTGTTTTCCAATGTGCCCTTTGTGCTCATCATGAGCCCCTGGGTCAAGCAGATGAGCCATCCTCAGTTCATCTGGATGCTACTGGCGCTCACCAGCACGTTCGCTGGAAATCTCACGCTGTTTGGCAGCGTGGCGAATGTGATTGTCGCCCAGGGCGCACAGGCAAGAACCCCACTTGGTTTCATAGATTTCCTTCGCGCAGGCGCGCCTATTACGCTGATCACTACTGCCGTAGGAGTTCTGTTATTGTGGGCCTTCTGGGTGTGGGGGTGGCTGTAAGACGTCGCTAGAACAGATTCGCGAAACCGTCAGGCCAAGACGCCCTGATTTTCGAACGCCCGTGATTAAAGGCGACCCGCTCGCCATAGAAATTGCTCGGCCTGGCGTTCGATCATCGATTCAGCCCGCAATTCCGCTTGAGCCCGCCTTGGGCCGTGGCGGTGAGAGCCCCCATTGGAAGTAGCGGGGGGTTCGACGGCAGTAGTCCTGATAAGCCTTTCCATAAGTTCTACGTAAAAAATTCTCTTCCTGAAGAATCTGGTAATGAACGCCGGCGGCGAGGATCAGAGCCAATAGCAGAAATCCGAGCGTACCGTTAATCAGAAACGTCCCGAAGGCGTAAAGATCGATGGAGACAAAGATCGGGTTGCGCGAGAGCGCGAACATCCCGGTCGTCACCAAACCGCCTGGCGTCTTCGCGTCAATGCCGATTCGCCACGACGCGCCGAACGAGGCCAGCGCCAGAATGAAAACGGCGACGCCGCAAGACGCCAGCGCGAGGCCGGCGATCTGCGATGACAACGAGGGCAGGAACCGCCGCTGCATAAGCGCAGGAAAGACTCGCCAGTCGAGCGCCAGGGATGCGGCAATGATCTCAGTCGTCCAAATCGCGAAGATCACAAGGAATCCGAACTCGACCACGCGCCGCAGCCCACCTTTGCCAGCGCCGAGCGCGAAAGGGTTGATGTTTTCGCCAAGGCGCAAGCGCAGGATTCTTCCCACGAAGACGAGAAGTAGGACGGCCAGCGCAGCCAGTTGGAAATAGCCGAAGAAAGCGTTCATGTAACTCTCACCTCACGATCATTGCGCCTGAGCCCCATTCTCGCAGTCACAGCAATTCCTCGACGCGCCGAAAGCCTCCGTCGAGAAGCCGCGCGATGTGTTCGTCATCAAGCGCGTAATAGGCGATCTTGCCCTCTTTCCGGAAACGCGCGAGCCGCATCTGCCTGAGCGCCCGCAGACTGTGCGAGACGGCTGATTGCGAGACGCCGAGCAAGTTGGCCGGATCGCAGACGCACAGTTCTTCGCGCGAGAGCGCAAAGGCGATCTTGACGCGCGTCGGATCGCCGAACCGGATCATGATAACGCGTTCTAGAGCGCCGCCTCGTCGACCTCGCCTGCCTGGATGCGCACGGAATGCTCGGCCTGTATTTCTACATCACGCACAAACCAGCCGTAGAGCGTCGGCAGGATGAGCAGTGTGAGCAGGGTTGAAGTGATCAGGCCGCCGACGACGACCGTGGCAAGCGGTCTTTGAACTTCAGCCCCCGCCGAAGTCGCAATCGCCATCGGGATGAATCCAAGGCTCGCCACAAGAGCCGTCATCAGTACGGGCCGCAGACGGATTTCGGCGCCCTCCCTGACGGCGTCAGCGACAAACCGCCCTTCTTCGCGCAGGTGATTGATGTAACTGACCATCACCACGCCGTTCAATACCGCAACCCCGAAGAGCGCGATGAATCCAACGCCCGCCGAGATCGAGAACGACATCCCGCGCAAGGCCAGCGCCAGGATGCCGCCCACTACCGCGAACGGTATGCCGGTATAAATCAGCAGCGCCTGCCTGACCGACCCGAAGGTGGTAAAGAGCAAGACGAAGATCAGGAAGAGCGCCAGAGGAACCACAATCAGCAGCCGAGCCGAGGCTCGCCGCAGGTTCTCAAACGTCCCGCCCCAGGTCAGGTAATAACCGGGCGGGACTTTTACCCGCTCGTCGATCGCGGCCTGCGCGTCTTTGACGAAGCCTCCGATGTCGCGCCCGCGCACGTTCAGTTCCACGCCGATGCGGCGGCGTGTGTCCTCGCGCGTGATCTGCGCCGGCCCCTGGACGAGCCTGATGTCGGCGAGTTGCGCGAGCGGGATGCGTGAGCCGTTCGGCGCCGAGACGAGCAGGTTCTTGATCGTTTCCAGGTCACGGCTCGACTCATCGGCGAGGCGAACGACGAGGCTGAATCGCTTCTCGCCCTCGTAGACCAGCCCCGCCTCCTTGCCCGCGATGATTGACTCGACCAGGATGTTGACGTCCTCGACGTTGATCCCGTAGCGCGCGATGGCCTCACGGTCGGGTTTGATTTGCAGTTGCGGCAACCCGGATGTCGCTTCGACTTTCACGTCCTCGGCGCCGGGCACTTTGCTCACGACCGCGCCGATCCGGTCGGCCGTTTTTTTAAGTGTGTCGAGGTCGTCGCCGAAGAGCTTGATCGCGATATCGGAGCGCACGCCGGAGATCAGCTCCGAGACGCGCAGTTCGATCGGCTGCGAGAAGCTGAAGGCGGCGTTCGGGACTTTCTTTTCCAGCGTCTCAGACATCTTCTCGACCAAGTCCGTTTTGGCGTGCGCGGTCTTCCATTCGGACGGCGGCTTCAGCTCGATGTAGAGGTCGCTGAAGTCCACGCTCATCGGGTCGTTGGCGACCTCGGCGCGTCCAGTTTTCGAGACCACCTTGGTGACTTCGGGGAAGGTCTTGAGCGCCTTTTCGACTTCAGTGACGGTGCGTATGGATTGCGACAGCGAGACGCTCGGCAGTTGCTGCGCCTGCACCGCGAGCGACCCTTCATCGAGACGCGGGATGAACTCCGAGCCGAGGAACGGGAAGATGGCGCCGCTTATCACAACCAACGCCACCGCGGCCATGAGCGCCGGCCTGCGATTGCCCATCATCGTGGCGAGGGCCGGGCGGTACCATTTCTTCGCGTAACGGATGACGACGCTCTCCGTCTCGGCTACGCGCCCGCGCAGAAGGAAGGTCATTGCCGCCGGAATGTATGTGAGCGAGAGCAGCAGCGAGCCGAGCAGCGCGAAGACGACTGTGAGGGCCATCGGCTTGAACATCTTGCCTTCGATTCTGGTCAGACTGAGTATCGGCAGGTAGACGATCATAATGATCGCCACGGCGAAGACCACCGGACGCCCCGCCTCCATACAGGCGTCGAGAATCGTCCGTTCGGGTCGCTCCTGCGATTGTCCGTGTTGCGCCTCAGCCCGCCTTCGCACGGCGTTCTCGACCATCACCACCGCCCCATCCACTATCAACCCGAAGTCCAGCGCTCCCAGACTCATCAGGTTTCCCGACACGTTGAAGACCCGCATCAGGATCGCCGCGAAGAGCATCGAGAGCGGAATGATTGTGGCGACCAGCAGCGCGCCGCGCCAGTTCCCAAGCAGCAGGATCAGCACGACGATGACGAGGGCCGCGCCTTCGACCAGGTTCTTCACGACGGTATTGATTGTGCGGTCGACCAGCTCAGTGCGGTCGTAAAACGGGACGAGTTCGACCCCTTTGGGTAAGGTCTTCTTGACTTGCTCGATGCGCGCTTTTACTCGGTTGGCCACCGCGCGAGAGTTCTCGCCCTTGAGCATCATGGCGATGCCGGCGACGATCTCTCCTTTCCCGTCAGCCGTCACCGCGCCCTGCCGCAGGGTCGCGCCTTCGACCACCTCGCCCAGGTCGCGCACGTAGATTGGGACGCCTTCCTTGCCCGCTTTGACGATGATGTTGGCGATGTCATTGGACGACTCCGCCAGCCCGATGCCGCGCAGCAGGTATTGCTCGGCGCCATGCTCGATGTAAGCGCCGCCGACGTTAGCGTTGTTGCGCGTGACGGCTTCGAGCGCGTCACGCAAGGTCAGCCCGTAAGATTGGAGTTTCGTGGGGTCGAGGCGCACTTGAAACTGCTTCTCGAGGCCGCCGAAGCTGTTGACCTCGGTCACGCCCGGCACACTGAGCAACTGCCGTCGCACACTCCAATCCTGGATGGTGCGCAGCGCCGTCGCGTCATACTGCTTGCCTTCGGGGCCGGGCGCGGCTCTTAGCTCATACTGGTAGATTTCTCCAAGGCCCGTCGAAATCGGCCCCATCTCCGGCGAACCGATATTTTCCGGAATCTGCTCGCGCGCCTGGGACAACCGTTCCAACACGAGTTGGCGCGCGAAGTAAGTGTTTACCGAATCGGCGAAGACGACCGTCACGGCCGAGAGGCCGAACTTGGAGACGGAGCGGATCTCCTGGATGTCGGGCAGTCCCGACATCGCCACTTCGACCGGGAAAGTAATCTGCCGTTCGATTTCAAGCGGCGCGAGCGACGGCGCGGCGGTCAACACCTGCACCTGGACGTTGGTCACGTCGGGCACGGCGTCAATCGGCAGCTTGACGAGGCTGTAAATACCAGCGCCGATCATGATCGGCGCCATCAATAAGACGAGGAGTCGCTGCGAGACTGAGAAGCGAATCAAACCGTTAATCATATTATTGTCATTCCTCCTGGAGCCGTTCGCCTCAGCGCCCGTGCTCTCCCATTTCGCCTTTCAACAGTTGCGTCTTGAGCGTAAAGCTGCCATCGCTCACTATGCGTTCACCGGACCTGAGTCCTCTGGTGACTCGCTGGTACCCGCCCGCAGACCCACCAACCTCTATATCGCGCGCCTCGAAATGACCTTTCTCCCCCTCTTTTGGCAGAAAGACGACTGTGCGCTCATTGATGCGCTGGACGGCCTCTTCGGGGATAACCAACTCCTTCTCCGCGGAACCGCCGGGGGCGGACGAACCCGCTTCGAAGCCTACTTCGACGAACATTCCGACCTTGAGCCGCTCTTCCCGATTTGTCACTTCAACTCGTACACGCGCCGTGCGCGTCTCCTCTCTCAGTACGGGATCGATGTAGGCCACGCGCCCGGCGATCACCCCGTCGCTGAGCGCCGCCGCCCGCACTTCGGCCGGCGTGCCCACGCGCAAGCTGCCAACCTGCGCCTCCGGCACGTTGGCGATGATCCAGAGCGTCGAAATGTCGGCGACGGTGAAGAGTGGTTTGCCGGCCTCAAAGCCCGCGCCCGGGTTGATCGAACGTTCGATGACCGTGCCTGAAATAGGAGCGCGCACCGTGACCAGCGAGATGTCACAATTGCGGCAATCCTGTTCGTTCTCCGGGACGGGCGCGCCGAGCGCGCGCAGCCCGTCTCGGGTGTGCTGTACGTCCACGCGCGCCGTGTCCACTTCGGCCTGCGCTTCGGTCAGTTCCTTGTTTAGCGAGATGTTGGTCTGGAAATCGTACTCGGCCTTCGCGGTCTTGTACGCGGTCTCGGCGGCGATCAAATCCTTGCCCGCGCCCGCGCCGAGTTCTATCAGCCGCCTCGTGCGTTTCAAGGCGGCTTCGGCTTCGTCGAGCCGCGCTTTCGCCGAAAGCGCGGCGGCTCGGTTTTCGGCCTTCTTCACACGCGCCAGATTGCGCTCGGCGTTTTGCAGGCGGGTCTCGGATTCGTGCAGCTTGCCGTGCATCTCGGCGATCTGCGGGCTGGAGATGACGGCCATCGGCGCGCCCGCGCGCACACGGTCGCCGAGCGCCACCAGCACACGATCGACGCGCCCGCCGACGAGCGGGGTCACCTGCTGCACATGTTGCTGATTGGCCTCGACCGCGCCTGTCACGCGCAGCAGCGTGACAGGCGGGCGCTCGGTCACGGTGGCGTATTCAATCCTCGCGGCCTCTAACGCCTCTCCTGTCAGCTCGACCTTGCCGCCCCCGCCATGTTTATCGGCTTGTTCTTCAACGGCGGCCTTTTCATCCGGCTTCGGCGTCTGGTTGCGCAGCCGCAAATAGAGTGCCGCCGCGATGACCAGAACCAGCCCCGCGACAACATAAAACCACAGCCGGCGGTTGAAACGCGGCGCGCGCCCTTGATTCAGCGCTTCATATGTTTGGTCGGACATCATTACCTCCACTCACTCTTAATCAGTTATTCCCAGCGCCGCCCGCAGTTCAGCCAGCGCGCGGTAACGTTCGGCCAGCGCCTCGGTCATCTCGCGCTGCATATCGACCAGCCGACGCTGCTCGGCCAGCAACTCGCTCACGCGGAAAGCGCCGACTTGATACGCCGCGCGCATCGTCTGGACGTTTTGCTCCGAACGCGCGATCACGCCACGCTCGTAAGTCTGGACCGAAGCTTGCGCGGCTTCGTAGCGGCGGTACGCGGCGGTGACTTCGGAGCGAATGACCGATTCCGTGAATTCACGCCGCCGCTGCGCCTGCGTAATTGACGCTCTCGCCTCGTCCTTCGCCCCCTGGTTGCGATTGAAGATGGGTAGGGTGACAGAGACGCCGAAGGCGAGTAACCTGTCGCGGTCGTTCACCACGCCGATCGGCGTGGTGTCGAATGTTCCGAGGACGTCAGAGTATTGAATGAAGGCTGTGACCTGTGGGGCAGCCTGCGCTTTCACTAAACGGTAACCGGCCAGGGCGACGTTTTCCGACAACCGCGCGAACCGCAGGTCGGGACGCGAGCGCAGCGCGAGCGAGACCGCCGCGTCGAGCGAGGCCGGAGGGTCAGGCAGCAGCGGCGCCATCAACACTTCGCGCAGTAGCAATTGTTCGCCCGGAGCCATCCCTATGAGCTGTTTCAGACGCGCCGCCGAGGCCTGCAACCTCCCCTCGACCAGCGCGCGACGCGCCCTAAGGCGGTCGACCTCCGCACGCAGCAAATTCAATTCCAGCGGCGCGGCGTCGCCTTCCTCCACACGAGCCTCGACGATGCGCGCCGTTTCGACGTCTAGGGAATACAGGTTCTGCGTAACCTCCATCTCGCGCAACGCGGCCAGTGTCTCGATGTAGGCCAGGCGCACTTCCGAAGCCAGCCGCCGCTCACGATCGGCGACATCGGCTTCTGAGGCTTCAAGCTCGGCCCGCGCCAGATCGATCCGCCGCCCGCGCTGGCCCGCCAACTCAAGAGGCACGGAAAATCCGATGGTCGTCCCTCTCTCTCCGGGCGAATTGAGGACGCCGTTCTGCTGCTCGAAATCCAGGCTTGGATTAGGGCGCAATCCGGCCTGGCGCAACCGCGCTCGGGCGCGGTCGATCTCTAATCTTGTGGCGGCGAGTTGCGTGTTCGCCGTGAGCGCGCGGCGCACTAGATCGATGGATGACGAGCCCTGAATCGGATCGAAGTAAGCCGCGATCCAATTCTCGGGCGCGCTTGATGTGTCCGCGACACGAACTTCGACGGCAGGATTAATGGAATCCTTGCCAGAATTCGAGCCGTCGCCGGCCGCCTGGACTTGCCCATAACTGACGACTGAGGCTGCGAGACTGATGACGATTATCGAAAGAAATCGAATTGGAGCGCGCGCAATCATTCGCGCCATTTCCCGACATAAAAACGAAGTCAATGAAATGATCTTGCTCATAGTTCCATCCTGTTGGCGGTCTCCTGCGAACGCCGTGCGGGAACAGCCGTCACGGCGGAAAATGCAGGCATAGCAGGTTCAAGCCGTTTGTGGACGGCGCGATTTCACGCTCGCCGCGAATGCGGGCGCGCCGAGACGCCGAATACGCCTCGAACGAGTGAACCTGTACGAGATCAAACGGATAAACTATGAGAGACGAGGAGGGTGAAAAACGTCGTGCGGCGATGATGAAGGGAAAGATGTATCGGCTGGATCATACGGTTGTGGCGGGCAATTCAAGGCGGCCACGCTAACGTGTGAACTGGGAATGATGTGAGAGCAACAGCAAAAGCAATCTTCATCTGTCCCAGATTCGCGTGAATCCTGAGCTGGCTGTGGGTTTTGGTTTCTTGTCGCCGCAAATTCATCGGCGATCTTTTCAGTTGACTCGACCGGGATGGCGCCGAGAATCGACACCTGATCATCGCCACAGAGCTGCGGGAAGAACAGGTCAACTATCGCCATATCGAAAAACGCCATCGCCAGCAGGAAAATCGCTATCCCGCGGCGAAGGCGATTCAGTTTCATTAAACTCTGACTCTGACTCAACAGCATAAATACGCGTGAAAAGTAGCAGACGGCTATAGGCCAGTCAAACCTGCCTTTATGATAAACCTATCTTTAAAGTGTAGATGTCGCTGTTTCGGTAAGCCTGTGGGGGGCGTGGTCGTCGTAGAGCAAAGCCAGGCGAGCTTTGCCAGTTTCAAGTGAGTTTTCCTTCTAATTCCTCAACCTCTCCAGTTCGATTGGTCAGACTCGCCACTACAGTCAGCAGCTCCGCCGGCTCAACCGGCTTGGGGATATGGGACTCGTAGCCGACGGAGAGGGCGCGCCGACGGTCTTCCCGACGCCCATAAGCCGTCAACGCGATGGCCGGAATATGCCCGCCGCGCTCGCTCTCCCGCGCGCGCAATTCCTTCATCAGCGCGAAACCGTCTTCCCCCGGCATGCCGATGTCGGAGATGAGAACGTCCGGACGCCATTCGTCGCAGGCGGCTAAGGCCTCCGTCGCGGAGACTGCAGTCCGCACCTCCGCGCCGACCTGCGCGAGCATCAGGGTTATAAGCTCACGCGCATCGGCTTCGTCATCCACAAACAGCGCGCGCACACCCTTGAGCGAGGGCGGATTTTCGGGCGCCAATCTCACATCCGATGCCGTGTCATGCGACTCATCTGGCGACACGGCGAGGCCCCGTGCGATCGGCAGCGCGACCGTGAAAGTCGCGCCTTTGCCAAGCCCCTCGCTGGCGGCGTGAACCGTCCCGCCGTGCAGTTCGACTATGTGACGCACGATGGCCAGTCCCAGTCCCAATCCGCCATGCTGGCGGCTCGTCCCGCTGTCCTCTTGCCGGAAGCGTTCAAAGACGTAAGGAAGAAACTCAGGCTTGATCCCCTGGCCGTTGTCGGCGACGACGATCTCGATGTATGAGTCGGCGCGCTCAAGTCTTACCTCCACTCGCCCGCCTTTTGGCGCGAATTTAACCGCATTGGAAAGCAGGTTCCATACGACCTGTTGTAACCGCTCCGCGTCGCCCGACACTGTCTCCGCCGTCGCGTCTAGCAGCGCGCTCAGGCGCACCCCTTTCGCCTCCGCCGCAGGGCGGACCGTTTCGACGGCGGCCTCGATGACCGAGCTGAGCTGGAGCGGGGAGACGTTCAGACGTAGCTTGCCGGCGATGATGCGCGAGACGTCGAGCAGGTCATCGATGAGCTGATTTTGCGACCTGACGCTGCGCACGATGGTTTCGAGAGCGCGCGCGGTATGCGCGGCGTCGAGGCGGCCCGCGCGCAGCATCAACGCCCAGCCGTTAATCGCGGTAAGCGGCGTCCGTAGTTCGTGCGAGACGGTGGAGAGGAACTCATCTTTGAGCCGGTTGGCGACTTCGGCCTCGCGCCTCGCGCCTCGCTCACTGGCCAGAAGCTGTTGGCGAAACGCCAACAGCGATAACCGCGCCTGGCTCAGGATGGAAATCGATATGCCGATACCAAGGAAAAGAGCCTCTTCTATCCGCTCCGCGGCGCTCTCGGCGATAAAAAAGTAATCGCCAAGGAGCAGGCTAACCGTGGTCGCCAAAAGCCCCGGGCCCAAGCCGCCGTACCACGCGGACACCATGACCGAGAGAGTGAACAGCAGAAGCGGCGCCACATCGCCGAGAATTGATTTAAGCAGAAACCTGGCGGTGAACACGACCGCCGTTGCCGCGATCGCTACAAAATATCGCAACGACTTGGAAGGCAGTGCGGACATACACTTCATTATTATTCTAGACCCGGGAAATGTGCGGGTCTATCTACGGAGAGGTTTCGGACAAAAGCCGACTCTCCGCTTCGTGTTTTCGCCAGGCGCCACGGCCGAAATCCTCATCTGGCGCGCTAAAAGAGAATCAATCTGAGGGTTTATTGAGACTGATTGCCGGTATGGCTGAAAGAAGCGATTACACTTGCAACAGCGACTTCTTTCATAGCCCTGAAAACTTTACAAAAGGGGAAAATTTTTGAAAGCGTGATGACAAAAAAATTGGCCACAGATAAACAGATCGATCCATATGAAATCGCGTATAGAGGCGGCGCCGGGTATAATGACGCTCATCAGCTTCAATTAATAACCAGAGGGGGACAAATATGTCTCGCATAATTGGACGAAGCAACTCCCTGCGGAAGTCTAGTCTGAAACTCCGACAGCGGGGCAATACATTGGCGCTGAGCGTTTTATTGGGTTTGCCGCTCCTTACCGCTTATCCGCAGACGGTCTCTGTTGTCATGCAGCAGGGACCGTCGCCGGGCGCACAGGCCCAGGTCGCTTACTTTCCCGTAAATGCGACGGCGGATGGCGCTCGACTTCCTGATCTCTCCTCGGTGGACATCCCACTGTTGATCCGCGACAGCGACCGCCTGGGGGCCGCCATGCATTTACGTCTGCCCGAATACACATACATCCAGACGCGGCTTTCACGCGAACTCGATCAGAGGGGCAAGATGGTTGAACGCGTCAGCGCATACGAAGCCTATCCGGTCAAAGTCCTGGGGACTCGCCGCCACGTCATCAGCCTGATCAGTGAGGACAGGGCGCCGATTTCGCCGAAGCGCCTGAAAAAAGAACGAGAGCAGGCGGCAAAAGAAATGGAGACCGCCGAACGCGAAAGCGCCCTTCAGGTCGACGGCGCGCCCACAGCCGACGCGGACAAGTATGTCACCGCGGGGATCGGAGTGAGTCAGGCCGGTGACGGCGTGTGGATCGGGGTGTCGCAATTCCTGCGACAGTGCCGGTTCGGCGCGCCTCGCTACGACCGGCTGGGTGACCGCGATGTGATCGCGCTCGACATTCACCCCTGCGCCGGCGATGTGAGCGATCCGCGCGAACGGTATCTGACCAGAATGGCCGGGGTCGTTTGGATAGACGCTGCGGACAAAGTGGTCGCCCGCCTTGAAGCATGGCCAGCCTCAGAAACAGAGCGGACGCCCCCTTCAACGCATCCGGATGCGGAAACGCTCGTTTACGAACAGATGCGCCTGCCGAACGGGTTGTGGGTTCCCAAGCGAATTCGTCTCAATGCCATCGGCAAATCTACGCTGTTCAATGGAACGGATAAAGACATGACATTCGAGTTCAGCCAATATCAGCGATTCAACACAGAGGTTAAAGATCTCCAGCAGATGACTCTGAAATTGAAACCTTGACCGCATGGCAAAATGAAACGGCAACCCGCAGCCGAAGAATCGCTGCGGGTTGCCGTAAAGAATTGGTCCCGATTTGCCAACCGATCTCGTTAAGGGCGCCGATGGGTCGATGAATTGCGGGACTGGAATGTGGCGGCGCTTATCGCCCGATCTGCGCCACTACCGTCACGACATCCGGCTCGGCGACGTTTTGCGTGATTACGTCGCGCTTCTTCGCCGCTTCGCGCTCGGTTTTCGACTTCAAGAGCCCATATCCTTCTCTGCTCTCTCCATCAAAAATCTGCGCGAGGAAATACTGGTTGCCGTAACGGCGGAAAACCAGCCTAGCCTGCGAATCGCCCTTGCCGGTAACACTATTGACGTTGAAGTTGGCCGCCTCGCTGTTGTCCGCGCTGCGAATGATCAATGTGTCAGCGGTGTTGCCGTTAAAGAGCCGGCTGACAGCATATTTGCCAGACTTGAACTCTTTATTGCCAACCGTGAAATCGAACGGGATGTTTGCGCTGACTCTGCCGCTGAGACCCGCAAACCCGATAATCGACATGGGAAGGATAAGTGTCAGTGTGGCGGCGATGCTCAGAATCTGCTTTTTCAAAATTACCTCCGTTTGGAATGTTCGCAGCGACTAAAATCTTTAGCCGCTGATTTTTTATCTCTATCTATAAGATGCCCTATGGCATCCCTTCTCCTGAATGTAGTGTTTCAAACACGACTCTCCCACTTACGCTTGCCGCGACCGTGATGTTTCAATCTTGATGCTTCTTTACGCTTCTTTAAGGGCCGGGCGCTCTCTCAACTATTGATAATTGGTTATTGGAAAGCGCGCATATCCAATATTTTTGAATGGAGTGTAGGTTTGCTTACTACTCAGTTTCCGCTCGCGGTTCTCTTGTTCTGTTCTCCACCGGCAGACCGGCTTCCCGCCATGCTGTCCAGCCTCCGGTGAGGGCGCGAGCATTCTTCCATCCGGCCTGTCTGAGTTCCTGCGCCACACGGGCGCTGGTCGCTTCGTTCGTTCAGGCGCAGTAGGCGACCAGCCATGCCTCCCGTTTAAGGCCCAGTTCGCTCGCGCGTTCGGCCACATGGTCGGGCGGCATTCGCACGGCCCCCATCGCTTGAAGGTCGTCTTGTTCAAAGCTGCGCTCTGTGCGCACGTCAAGGATCGTAACCGGCTCTTTCTCCCGCAACAGGCGGCGTAATTCATCGAGTGAGATTCTTTGCGGGCCGACCTGCGCGCCATCGCCTTCCGCGCCGAGTTGGCGCGACGCTATGGCCTTGGTCGAGGCGTCGCCATCCGTCCCTCCAGCTGAAGTCGTAGAGTCCACGCGTGAAATGAGGGCCACCGGCAGCGCCTCACGCGGCCTCTCTTGCGGGACACGGGCATCCACTTGCGCAGATGTCGCCTCGCCGGCGCCATCGGCGCGCCCCTCGCGCGCCCTCTTGCGCGCGATTTGCGCCAGCAGCATGGGCGAGCCGCCGTGTAGCACGACTGACACGAGCACTACCAAAGAGCAGATCGCGAACAGATGTTCGCCGCCGGGCAGTCCGGCGAAGACCGGCAACAGAACCAGCAGCAGTGAACTCAATCCGCGCGGCCCGAACCAGGCGATCAACAGGCGCCCGCGCATGTCTACGTTTGATCTTATCAGCGACAAGAGGTAAACAGGCGTTCTTATCAGGACTGTGATCGCCGTAAATAACAACGTCGCGCCGTCGATCACTGTAAGCCCGGTCCATATCACATAGCTTCCTAACAGCACGAAGGTAAAGAGCAGCAGCATCTCGGCGGTCACGCCGCCGTATTCGATGAAGCAATCACAGAGTTCCACGTCAAGGGCCGCTATCGTCATCCCGGCTGCGAACGCGGCGAGGAACCCGCTGCCATGCACGGCTTCGGCGGCGGCGTAGGCGGTGAACGCGACGCCGAGGGAATAGAGCGATTCATAGTCGCGCCGCACGCCGATACGCCTTCTTATCAAATCCAGAGCCGCCACCCCGAGCAGCCCGATGAGTATTCCCGCGCCAGGTCCGAGGATGAACAGATCGAGCCCGAGTTTAGCGAAACCGGCGCCAGTGAGGGGAGAGCCATGACTGAGAAACGCCATGGCAATGATTACTACCGGCAACAGCGCGACGTCGTTGAGGCCGCTCTCAAGTTGCAGCGCGTGGCGCGCGTCCGCGGGAATGTCGCGGCGGCGAAGAAGCCCGCGCAACAGCACAGGGTCGCTGGAGGCGAGCGCCGCGCCTAGAATCGCGGCGCCAGGCGGCGGGAGCCTGAGTATCAGCCATCCGGCGAGCGCAATGAGGGCGGCGGTGAGTAGAGTCCCCGGCCCGAGTAGCCGGAGCGCCAGCGCGCCGCGGCGCTTCACTTCAGCGATATTGAGCGAGACGGCGTCCGTAAAGAGCACGAGCGCGAGACTCAACGTGGCTACTACGCGCAACGCCGCGGAGTCGAGTTCGATATTGAGTACGCGGAGACCGAAGGGGCCGAGCGCCGCGCCGAGCGCGAGAAACACCGCGACCTGCGGCAGCCCGCTGCGCTCAATCAAACCCGAAAGCAGGGCGGAAACGATAATGACAATGCCTATGATCGCGAGCGCGGCGGCCAACGATTCGGCGCTAAATGTATTCATCTTCTACCTCGATGGATACTCCGTCCATAGCCGATTGACTCGGATGGGGAGGTATTCGAGACCGTATGCGAAGACCGCTCAAGAAACATGCCGCGAGTAAACAACTCGCGCCAGAGCCCCGTAGGCGCATTTGCAAGCCGATTTAAATGGAGTAGCGGACGCCCATCCTGCCCCTACCCCAGAAATCGTCCCTGCTGCCGAAGGTTCGGAGGCATCGGCATTAACGTATCCGGCTCAGATCTATGCTCAGATCTTGTTGAAAGGCTCACGGCCTGAAAGACGGCGGCATGGTAGCGCGCGCCCAGCGCCCGCCTCAAGACTATAATTCCTCCACGCTTCAACTTGTCCTACGCGATCTCGACTGTCGGCTCACGACTGCTCGCCGGTGTTCTGGCGGTTGATGAGGCTCTGGATCGCGATGGCCAGTTCATCGGGATCGACCGGCTTGGCGACGTGCATCTGGAAGCCTGCTTTCAGAGCATGTATACGGTCCTCGACCCGTCCATAAGCCGTGAGCGCCACCGCCGGGATATAAGCGCCACGCGCGCGCTCCCACTCGCGCACGCGACGAATCAGGCTGTAGCCGTCTTCATCCGGCATGCCTATGTCGGCCACCATCACATCGGGCCGCTCCTGCGGCGGAGTCGCGGTAATCAACGTATAGGCTTCCGCGGCGGAACTGACAGCAACCACGTCAGCGCCGTACTGCGAAAGCGCCAGGTCAAGCAATTCGCGCGCGTCGTCCTCGTCATCAACCACCATCGCGCGCACGCCCGTGAGTTCCTTCGACACCTTGCCCGAAACAGGCGCGCCCTCGGCCTCACCGAGCGGCGTAGCGATGGCGCGGACCGGAAGCGTAACTTTGAAAGTCGCGCCCTGGCCTTCGCCCGCGCTCGCGGCCTCAATCGTTCCGCCATGCAACTCGACCAGGTATTTGACGAGCGACAGGCCGAGGCCGAGGCCGCCGTGCCTTCTGACGCTCGACGCGTCGGACTGGCGGAAGCGGTCGAAGACATAGGGCAGGAAATCGGGACTGATGCCTTTACCAGTGTCGCTCACGATGATGCAAATATGCGGGTCTATGCGCTCCAGGCGCGCTTCGACGCGGCCTCCCTGTGGGGTGAACTTGACCGCGTTCGAGAGCAGGTTCCAGACCACTTGCTCTAAGCGAACGGGGTCGCCGGTGATCTGACCGATTTCGGAGGGGAGATTAGTTTCGAGCGAGATCTCTTTAGCGTCCGCCGCCGGGTGGATCGTCTGAGCCGCCTGCTCGATCACCGATACCAGGTTTACCGGACCGAGCTCGAGCCTGAGCTTGCCGCTGATGATGCGGGCCGTGTCCAGCAAGTCATCAATCAGTTGCGCCTGCGCCTTTCCGCTGCGCTCGATGACCTCCGCCGCATGCCTGACCTCTTTGGTATCCAACCCGCCGTGGCGCAGTAGAACAGCGTATCCGAGCATTGCGTTCAAAGGCGATCGCAACTCATGCGACACGAGGGCGAGAAATTCGTCCTTGGCGCGTGTCAGGGCCTCGGCCGCTTCGCGCGCGGCCTGCTCGCGGGCGAGTAGTTCTTCGCGTTCGGCTTCCGCCTGCTTGCGATCGGTAATGTCCATATTGGTCCCGATGATGCGCAATGGCGCGCCTTGCTCGTCGTAGAAGATGCGGCTCCTCGCCTCAATCCACCTCACCTGGCCAGTGTCGGCGCGCACTATCCGAAACTCCATTTGCCACTGCGGAAGCTTCTTTTCCAGAGCTTCCCGGATGCTCGCCTCGCAGGCGAGGAGGTCTTCCTGGTGCATGAGCCGGCGCCAACTCTCATATGTGCCGCCAAAGCCGTCCGGAGACAGGCCGAAGAGAGTTTTCAACTTCTCTGTCCAGACGAGCTTATTAGCGGGGATGTCCCAATCAAATGTTCCGATGTGGCCCGCCCTCTGCGCGAGGTCCAATCGCTCTTCACTCACCCGCAGCGCTTCTTCCGCGAGCTTGCGCTCCGTGATGTCTTGAATGTTGGCGACCGAGTGCAGCGGACAGCCCTCGGCGTCGCGGACGATCGTCCAATTGATCAGCGCCCAGATGATTGCGCCGTCCTTCCGCACGTAACGCTTCTCAATGCTATATTCTTCAGGCTCGCCGGTGAAGGAAGCGTCTAACCTGGCGGCGCTAACCTCGCGGTCGTCGGGATGAGTCACATCATAGAGAGTGCAATGGAGCAACTCCTGCTCGGAGTAACCCAACATCTGACAGTATTTGCGATTGACGCGTAGGTATTTGCCTTCGGGCGAGACTCGCGCCATGCCGATGGCCGATAGATCAAACAACGAGCGAAACTCTTCCTCACGCCGCTGCAACTCCTCTTCGACTCGGCGAGGCTCGGTCACGTCGCGCTGCGCGGCGGCGATATGCGTCACATCGCCGCGCTCGTTGCGCACCGGCCCGGCGGTCCATTCGAGGTGAAATTCCGAACGGTCCTTGCGGTAATTGATCGTCTCGCCATGAAAGACCCTGCCCGCAACGCAATCCTTGCACAACTGGTCAAACATGAATCCTTCGGTTTTGGGCCCTTGCAGGAGGTGAAGCGTTTTGCCTATTACTTCTTCGGGCGTGTAGCCGGTCATTCTCGTGAAAGCCGGGCTGACAAAAACAATCTGTGGGCCTGGCGGGTCGAGTTGCGCCGTCATAATGATGACCGATTCATTACTCTGCCCGATCGCCGATTTGAGCAACAGCAATTGCTCTTCGGTTTGATTGTGGATAGCGGGCTCCTGGCGTGAGGCGACTGCGCCGCTCGCGCTGACGCCGGCCTTAGCTGTCCGCCGCGTTTCCTCACTCTCTTCGCGTCCGGCCGCGTGACCAACTTCAAGCGCGCGATTCTTCTCGATCAATTCACGCTCATGCGCCACGGCTCGCCGCCGCTGTTCGGCCTTTTCGACGGCGCGATTCACGGCAAGACGCAGATCCGCTCCTTTGGCGCGGTCTTTTTCGAGGCAGTCATGCGCGCCGCTCTTCATCGCCTCGACTGCAAGTCGCGCGTCTCCCGCTCCGACCAAAACGACCACGGCGCAAGCCGGCGCCTCCCCCTCAGCGGCAAGTTTCTTGAGAGCGTCCAATCCAGACAGATCCGGCAGGTCGTGAGCGATGACCAGGCAATCCGGCTCCCGCGAGTGGCACAACTCGAGCGCGCGGAGGCCGCTCTCCGCTTCGATAACCATATAGCGGGCCGCCGGATCGCGCGAAAGAGCGTCATACAATGTGGCGCGGTATTCGGGCGCGGCGTCCGCGATCAGCACAGAGATTGATCGTTTTTTCATACCCACCTCTGAAGGCGCTCAAACCGCATCTCGCTTCTTTTGTCAAATGAAGTCACATTGAACTGATGCCGCCAATGTAAGTATACGACGCAACAGCCGCGCCATGGACCGCGACCGACTCGGATTCCGGCGTCGAAGTGGCCTGGCGTTTGCAATCATTCAATAACAGGGATGGCAAAGCCCGTCGACACCGCTCGGCAGATCCGAATATATCGATAAAAGGTGACTTATGATTAGGAAACCCGGGAAAACACTTTCAGCCACTAAGCGTGGCGCCGCGCAATCACCGGTCAATCGGCCTGAGCCGCCTCCGTCTAGCGCGGACGAGGTCGCCTGCAGCGAACTCGACCTGCGGCCCTATGAGGAGATCCAGAATTCGCGCGAGAATCGGCGGAACATCGAGGAGCTCCGCGATAGAGAGGCGCGGTTCAGAGCCATTTTCGAGAACGCCGCCGTAGGTATCGCACGCGTCGACCTGGATGGCCGTTGGTTAGAGGTCAATCAGCGGTTATGCGACATCCTAGGTTACTCGCGCGAGGAACTGATGACGAAGACTTTCGCCGACATCACCTATCCGGACGATCTGGAGGAAGACGTGAAGGCGGCGCGGCGGATGTTGGAGGGAGAGATTGATACCCATCTGATGGAGAAGCGATATTATCGCAAGGACGGCTCCGTCGTATGGACCAACTTGACTGTCTCCATGATGCGCAAGGCGGACGGTTCGCCTGACTACTTCATTTCCATCGTCGAAGACATCTCCGCGCGCAAGTGGGCCGAAGAGAAGCTGCGCGATAGTGAAGAGCGGCTGCGGCTGGCGTCGAGGGCAGCCGGGCTGGGCGTCTTCGAGTGGGACGCGCAGACCGACCGCGCCGTCTGGGAGAACGAACGGATGTACGGAATTTTCAGTCACACCCGAGCCGACGGAGCGCTCAGCAAGACGCAGTTAATCGAGCGCTATGTGCATCCGGACGACGCCGCCACCTTCGAGCAGGCGCTTGACGTCGGAATGAAGTCCGGGCGCCCATTCCATACCGTTTACCGCATCCGCCGCAAGGACGGCGCGCTGCGGTGGTTGGAATTGGCCGGTAATTTCGAGCTGGCGCGTAACGGCGCGCCGGTAAAGATGATCGGCATGCTGGCTGACATCACTGAGCACAAGCGGGCGGAGGAGGCGAAACTGACGAGTGTGGCGCTGCGCGCCGACGTGAACGCCGCTTTGGCCGAACATGAGGTTTCACTGCAGAGCATGCTTCAAAAGAGCGCTGAAGCCCTGGTCCGACATCTGGACGCGGCGTTTGCGCGCATCTGGACGCTGAATCCAAAGGGGTCTTTGCTGGAGCTGCAGGCCAGCGCCGGGCTGTATACGCACTTGAATGGCAGGCACTCCCGCATTCGCGTGGGAGAATTCAAGATTGGCCTGATCGCCAAAGAGCGCCGACCGCATCTGACCAACGACGTGGCTAATGACCCGCGCATCAGCGATCCGGAGTGGGCGAGAGAGGAGGGAATGGTCGCATTCGCGGGCTATCCGCTGCTGGTTGAGGATCGTGTCGTTGGAGTGATGGCGATGTTTGCGCGTCATCCATTGACCGAAGACACAGTCGAAGCTATCGCCACCATCGCGGCGCCTATCGCTCAAGGCATCGAGCGGAAACGCGCCGAGGAGGCGCTGCGCGCGAGCGAGGAAAAGTTTCGTATTTTGGCGGACACGGCGCCGGTCATGATCTGGATGTCCGGGGCGGAAAAACTCTGCACTTTCTTCAACAAACTGTGGCTAGGCTTCACTGGACGCGCGATGGAAAAGGAACTGGGCAACGGCTGGACGGAAGGCGTTCACCCGGAGGATTACGCCCGCTGCATGGAGGTCTATGTCACATCCTTCGAGGCGCGGAAACCATTTGAGATGGAGTACCGTTTGCGACGCCATGACGGCGAATACCGGTGGATATTGGATCATGGCGTCCCGCGATTCTCGCCCGGCGGCGTCTTTCTCGGCTACATCGGCTCGTGCATAGACATCACCGAGCATAAGCGGGCTGATGCGGAGCGCGAGCAACTGGCGTGGGAGCAGGCCGCCCGCGCGGCCGCCGAAGCCGCCAACCGCTCGAAAGACGAATTCCTGGCGATGGTCTCGCACGAACTGCGTTCGCCATTGAACGCCGTCCTCGGCTACACGCGGATGCTGCGCTCCAGTCAGGTGGACAGAAACCTTATCAACAAAGTCACTGCGATTGTCGAGCGCTGCGTGAAGGCGCAACTTCAAATCATCGAAGACCTGCTCGATTCGGCGCGCATCATCACGGGCAAGCTACGGATCGACATGGGTCCGGTTGATCTAGCGCCGACGCTCGAAGCCGCGCTCGAAATGGTGCGCCCGGCGGCTGAGGCAAAAGGCGTCACGCTCGTCGCCGATTACGAGTCTCTGCTGGAACAAACGCTAGGCGACCCGGCGCGCTTGCAGCAGGTCGTATGGAACTTGCTCTCGAACGCCGTCAAATTCACGCCCGAAGGCGGGCGCGTCGAGTTGCGAATGGAGGCCGCCGCCGATAACGTCCTCATCACGGTCAGCGATACTGGCAAGGGCATTGAGCCGGAGTTCTTGCCTTTCGTCTTTGACCGATTCAGACAAGCCGACCCATCGAGCGCGCGGCGTTACGGCGGGCTGGGCTTGGGGCTTTCGCTCGTTAAACATCTAGTTGAATTGCATGGCGGGACGATCACGGCGGCGAGCGAGGGCGCGGGGCGCGGGGCGACAGTTACCGTCACGTTGCCGCGGCGCCAACCAGAATTCATCATGCCCTCGACTCCCGCGGTGGCTCCCCGCGGAGCGCGCACTGAGGATTTCATTTGGATGGATCATGGATTGTCTCTCGAAGGAGTGAGCGTGCTTGTGGTCGATGATCAGGAAGACGCGCGCGAGTTGCTGGTTCAGACGCTCAGCGGGTATGGAGCGCAGGTGACAGCCGCGTCGTCTGTGGCGGAGGCGTTGGCGTTTCTCTCCAACCCGCCGGGCGGCAGGCGGCCTGACGTGTTGATTCTCGATATCGCCATGCCGGACGAGGACGGCTACACGGCGCTCAAGAAAGTGCGCGCCCTGGAATCCGCGCAGGACGCCACGGCGGACCGGATTCCGGCCATCGCGCTGACCGCCTGCGGACGGAGCGAAGACCGATTGCGCGCGCTCCAGGCGGGTTTCCAAATGCACGTTGCCAAGCCGGTCGAGCCTGCTGAGCTGGCGGTAATCATCGCCAGCCTGACGACCGGGCGCGCCGGCGAACGCAAGCCGAAAGAGTCAACCGCTACATCTACATTGCGCTAGTGTTTAGACGGAAGGATTGTGGCGATTTTGAATCGGGAGGCTTGAGTGAAGTTGATTTGTCAAATGGCGGTAAGGTTTATTCCGGTGATTCAGTAGGTGATTTTGTTTGACGCGCATCACGCCACAGCCTGCGCAGTTTCGAGGCTATCACGCCCGACAACCCACCTGGATCGAACGCGCCGATCACACTCAGCGCCATCCGCAGTCGAATTCGAGGCGGATAGATCGCCACAAACTCGTGTTCAACGAATGACGGCGCGAATTTGGCCTTGAAACGATGCAGGGCTTTGAAATGGTAGAAAGCGTCGAGGTGTTCGTAGATCAACCTGAGCAGCCGCGCGAGAAATTTGAATTCGGAATCCACCTTGTCCGGTTCGATTCCGGCTAGGGGCGAAGTGGCCAGCGTTGCCAGTTCCGCGCCCTCCGCCGCGAGAGCTCTGAGAGCCTCGACGATGAGCAATTCGCTCACGCCGCGATCCGCGCCGGGTCGCCGGATCAAATCTTCCAGGTACCAACCGTTCCGCGCGGGAATCGGGCTGCAGGCCAGCATCCCCTCTAGATGACCGTTTGCCGCGCGCGCCAGAAAATATCTCTTGTATTCGGAGAGTTTGAACGGATCGAGTTCCAGCAGCCAGCCGAGCGCATCCACCTCGCGCGTGTTGATCCACGCCTGGCACAGCTCCTCGATCTCAGCCCGCGTGCGCTTGTCTCGATTGAACAGCGGATCGTAACGTTCGACGGCGACCCCGGCTTTGCGCGCCTGGTTGACGCCGGCGCGGACTTTC
Source organism: Blastocatellia bacterium (assembly GCA_035714085.1). Lineage (GTDB taxonomy): Bacteria > Acidobacteriota > Blastocatellia > RBC074 > RBC074 > JAJVID01. The sequence continues at coordinate 24,358 of DASTMP010000283.1, read as the reverse complement.
TTGCCGCGATTGCCGGCGGGCTTCCATTCGGGCAATTTGAAGTAGCCCGACTCGCCGATCTTCAATAAACCCATTCCGCATTCGCGCGCGACAGCCGCTGTCTCGTTGCACAGTGGCAGCATCAGGCAGTCGAGATTACGCTCACGGCAGTGAGCGAGAAATTGTTGGATGACTTCGCGCAGATGCGCGCGCGCGGTGAGGGGCGCTGCGCCCACCACGACGACACGGCCAACGCGACGATAAAGCACGGCGGCTTCCGGTTTATGCAACCGCCACACTTCCATACCGCCATAGAGCAGCACGAACGATTGATGTTCGTAGCCATAGCGATTTACCATCTCGACCAGGTATTCGTCCGCCTGCGGGCGCCCGGCGTCGATGGCGTTGCGCGCTTGCTGCGCCGTCGCCCAGTCGCTGTCGAGCGCCAATGCGAATCGCCCGGCCGCGATGATCTCCGCCGCTTCGAGCGCAGCGCGGCGATCCAGCCCTGCGCTGCGCAGCAGATCAAACACGCCGCCCGTCGCCGCGCCGGCTAACATTCCTTTGACTGTCACGCCGAGCGCGTGCAGCGCAGTCGAGCGCGCCAGATGCGCCGCAAGATAGAGAATGCCGTCGTGCGGAGGCAGCAGCGCCAGTCCCGCGCCCAGCGCGCCGCCCCACAGCAACGACTTCTTCAGCTTCGACCGCCCGCGCGAAGGCCTGCCGCCGCGGCCGATGATCGAGATATTGTCATTAGCAATACCGGTCGCGGCCAGCCGTTTCGCCGCCGCTTGCGCTTCCATCAGATTGTCGAATGCGCCGATGATCTTGGCCATAAAAGGGATGTACGGCAGAGACCAATCGAGTCGCCCGAAAGATCACGGCTCTATTATTTGAGTTTCGCGGGCGCCGTCTTAGTCGCGGGTTTCCGATGCTTTTTATGCTTTTTATGCTTCTTCACCGCCGTCGGAGCCGCTGTCGCAGCCATGGTTTTAACGGCCTTGCCCGGGATGGTTTTGGCTTCAGCCATGACAGCGCCTGCAATCAATCCGGCAAGCAGAAGTGAGCCTATAATTTTCTTCATATATATTATCCTTTCTCATTGATGGAAGGGAATCCCTTCGAAATCCCCCAGACTACAAAAACAACGCGGTGATTCGGCGCCTGCCGCTCCGCGCTGTCGAAGGCGCTCGGCTTTGAAAGCGCCGCATCGAATTGGCGCTATCACAAGACAGAAGCGCAAAGATCGCGGCTACTGCGCCGCGATCACAACAAAGCTCGTATGCCGGTTGCGATTGACGAGCGGCGCGGCTGACTTGCCGCCCGCCCACCTCATTGCCCGCTCGAACTCCGTCACTTTATTGACCGGTCGGAGATTTTGTACGCATTTCTGCGCGAATAAATACTGCTCGTGGTTATGACGATTGCCGACCGCGGACTCGTGGATGCCAAGCGCAACGAGTGGGCCGGCGATTGGCCAACACTGCGCTCCAATCGCCGGCCGCGCGCCGCGACGTAGGTTAGTGTTTTGGCGCCTATTTGGACACAGGCTTGGACGCCTTGGCGGGCTTAGGCGCTTTCTCCACCGAAATGTTGTTGACGACCTTCTTCGCGCCGCAGCCCTTGGCGATACCGTTGACGCCGCCCTTGCTGCTTCCATCCTTCGTCGAGCCGGTGAAGGTGGCGACGCCGCCCGATACCGCGGCGGTGAAGCCTTGATCCTTAAGCTTCGCATCAGCGCCCAGCTTCTGCTCGATGCATGATTGAATATCAGCGTCGCTCTTCGGCGCGGCTTTTGCAGGCTTGGCCGGTTTGGCCGTCTGCGGCTGTGCGACATTGGCCTGTGTAACATTGCGCGCGGCGGGCTTTGTTGATGGGGAATGCGCCAGCGCGCTCGAACCAATGACGGTGGCGAGAGCAAGGCCACTGACAATTCTGATTGCTCTTTGCATTAAAGTGTGTCTCCTTTTTTTAAGCAGGGATGATGTTTGGTTGTTTGGCCGCGAGTGCTGATTAAACAATTCAATCGCCCGCGCCACGACCGATTGAGAGGGCAAAGCCGGCGCCACAGCCGGCCGCCGGAGTCGAGGCGCGCCAACCCACACCGGAATCAGGGAAATGCGGCGATTGTTGGAATCAGAAAGGAGCGCCTTCCTGCGCAACCTCATAACAGGATCGCCACATGAAAATCTCCGAAACGCATTTATGACACGAATGCGGGATCGGGCTGAAGTTCCAACTTATCAATTTTCGACAATGCAATCTGATGATAGGAATGAGAAAAAGAGTTATGCTCAGGCGAGACAAATCAAAAATTGGAGAGTCAATTATGACTCGCATTGCTAATCCATTCGGCTTCAAATCCACCGCCAGCAGCGTTATTCAAGGGATCAGGGTCCTCAGCGGTGAACAATCTGAACAATGAGGAGGTAACGATGAGCAAAATTCTGGTAACCGGGGGTTCAGGCTTCATCGGCAGCCATTCCATCCTTCAGCTCTTGGCCAAGGGCCATCAGGTGCGCGCCACGCTGCGGAGCCTGAAGCGCGAGGGCGACGTGCGCGCGATGCTGAAGGAAGGCGGCGCCGAGCCGGGCGCCAGCTTGTCCTTCATCGCCGCTGATCTAGAAAACGACGCGGGCTGGTCGGAAGCTGTCGCCGGATGCGAGTACGTGCTGCACGTTGCATCGCCATTTCCCCCGAACATTCCCAAGCGAGAGGATGAGCTGATCGTGCCCGCGCGCGAAGGAGCGCTCCGCGTGCTGCGCGCCTCGCGCGACGCCGGCGTCAGGCGAGTTATACTGACTTCCTCGTTCGCGGCGATCGGCTACGGCAAGAAGCCGAGGAAAACGTCGTTCGACGAGACGAGTTGGACAGACCCTCATGGCGATGACGCGCTTCCCTACGTGAAATCGAAAACTTTGGCCGAACGCGCGGCCTGGGATTTCATCGCCAAGGAAGGCGGCGACCTGGAGCTTTCCGTCGTCAATCCGGTGGGAGTGTTCGGCCCGGTCCTGGGGCCCGACTATTCGACCTCGATCCTCCTGGTGAAGCGCCTGCTGGACGGCGCCATGCCCGGCTGCCCGCGGCTCTATTTCGGCGTCGTCGATGTGCGCGACGTCGCCGACTTGCACATCCGCGCCCTGATTCATCCAGCGGCCAAAGGCGAACGCTTCCTCGCCGTCGCGGGCGATTTCATGTCAATCCAAGACATCGCCAGGACGCTGAAACACCATATGGGCGCATGGGCTAAGAAGGTCCCGACACGGCGCCTGCCCAACTGGTTGGTTCGCATCGCCGCGATACGTGATCCGGCGGTACGGCAAATCCTGCCCGAACTCGGCAAGATGAAGAACGCTACCAACGAAAAGGCCAAACGGATGCTGGGCTGGGCGCCGCGTTCGCGCGAGGAGGCCATCGTCGCCACCGCCGAAAGCCTGGCGCGGCTCGGTCTTCTGAAGGACAGCCGGTAAAAGCCCTGAAAAAATTTTCCCCAATTCTCTTCCCCGCCGCCGGATCAAGTGGGGCCGCCAGCGGCACGCCGCGTGCATTTAATAAAATAGCCTGAAGTCTGTCCTATTATTGGTTGTTTCGACTTAGAGGAGATGAACTATCTATGAAGGCTTTGCGCTTCAGCAAATTCGGGACGCCGTCAGTCCTGGCCATTGAAGAGATTCCAGGGCCCAATCCGCGTGATGGAGAAGCGCTGATTCAAGTGAAGGCGGCGGCGATAAATCCGAGTGACGTTAAGAATGTCTCGGGTCACTTCCCCGGTACAACTCTGCCGCGCACTCCGGGCCGCGATTTCTCGGGCATTGTCGTGGAAGGAAAAAGGTATAAGGGTCAGGAGGTCTGGTGCAGCGGCCCTGGCATCGGCGTGACGCGCGACGGCGCGCATGCCGAATATGTGACGGTTCCGGAAGAGGCGTTGTCGCTTAAACCACGCGCATTGAGTATGGAACAGGCGGCGTCGATCGGTGTTCCTTTTGTCACCGCATGGTCCGCTCTGGCGCATGCCGCGGAGCTTCAGGCCGGAGAGACGATTCTGATTGTCGGCGCCGCCGGCGCCGTGGGTCAGGCGGCCACACAGATTGCGAACTGGCGAAATGCTCGCGCGCTGGGCGCCGCGCGCAGTTCCGACCCAATCCCCGGCGCCGACGCCGTCATCAACACGACTACGGAGGACCTGCGCGAACGCGTTTTTGAATTGACAGGTGGCAAAGGCGCCGACGCCGTCTTCGATTTGGTCGGCGGGGCCATGTTCGAACCCGCTCTGCGATCTTTGCGAATCGGAGGGCGGCAGATAGCAATCGCGAGCGCAGGCGACAGGCGCGTGAGTTTCGATCTGGTTGATTTTTATCACAATCTCTCTCGACTGATCGGCGTGGATAGCATGAAGTTCACCGCGAGCGATGTGGCGGCGATAGCCGACGAACTGAGCCCTGGCTTTGAAACTGGCGCTCTGAAACCGCTGCCAATTGAGACCGTCCCCTTTGAAAACGCCGTCGAGGCGTATCAAATCATCGCCGACGGCCGCGGAGGAGCGAAACTGGTGCTCACCTTCCCGTAGTCTTTTTGCAGGCGGGCGCCTGTTTGCAAAAGAAATCTTCCGGCAGGCCGAAGCGAAGCGGTCTGGAAATCATGGCGGCCGTGTTCTACTTCGCATAGAATTAGCCCTCATATTTATTTGCTATTGTGTTTTCTCGAAGTGGCGAAACCGCCGGCGTTTAGTAGCCGCTGGTATCTAGTCCTTGTAATCACCTAAAACTTTTCTCTTGGCGCGCTTTCTTCCGCCGCGTAGCGGCCCGATGAACTTAGCCGTGGGTTTCAACCCACGGTTGCGGGCCAAATATTTGCCGTCGCGTAGCGACGGTTGAACCAACCAGGAGAGCAAAAAATATGGCAAACACCTACACAGCTCTCTTTTACCATATCGTTTTCAGCACAAAGAACCGCGTGGCATACATCAAGCCGGAGATCGAATCGCGCGTCTGGGCTTACATCGGCGGCGTGGCGCGGTCGCACAAGATGACGGCGATGCAGGTGGGCGGGATCGAAGACCATATCCACGCGCTAGTGATGGCCCCGGCGGCGCTCTCACCGAGTCAGATTGCGCAATATTTAAAAGGCGATTCGTCGAAATGGATTCACGAAGAGTTTCCCGAATTGCGAGGCTTCGCGTGGCAGGACGGGTACGGAGCGTTCACGGTAAGTAAATCAAATTTGCCTGACGTGATCCGCTACATCGAGAGCCAGCTCGAACATCACCGGCAGAAGACGTTTCAGGAGGAGTACCTGGATTTTCTGAATAAACACGGGATTGATTACGACGAACGTTACGTGTGGGGTTGATCCGCCGCGTCACTTTCAATCGTCGCTGACGCGACGGGGGATGAATGATCGCGCCAATCCGTGGGTTGAAACCCACGGCTAAATTCATCAGGCCGCTACGCGGCAGGAAAAATGTAAATGGCGTTTTTAAGTAGAATTCATGTCAGATTTTTCATCGCTCTGTCAAAATGAACATAAATGACTATCTCATAGATCATCAAAGTTTCGATTGGGCCACGCTGTTGTCAGATTGGCGTTGGCTATTGCCTGCTGAATTCAGCGTCTGGTTAATGAATAGATTTGGCGATCTAGTGTTGATCACTGGCGAAGGCGCAATTCTCTTTTTTGACGTGGGCGCCGGCACAATTGAACGAGTGGCTGATAACAAAGAGGATTTCAACCAGAAACTTGAGGTGGGCGACAACGCCAATATCTGGTTAATGATTCCCCTCATTGATCAATTAAACGCGACGGGATTGCAGTTGAACGAAGGACGTTGCCATAGCTTTTTGACGCCGCCAATTCTGGGCGGCGAATACAGTGTGAAAAATACTGTGACGCTACCTATCACAGAGCACTATGGCGTCTATGCATCGATTCACGATCAGATCAAGGATTTACCTGATGGAACAAGAGTGATCATCAAGGTAAAAACCTAGCGGATTTTCACGGCTATTTTACTTGAGAAAGGGGCCGCGCATTCTGCGCGAAGAATGATGAAAAGATTGATACTGTTTTTCGTTTTTGCGATTGCGCTCCAACTCGGTTCCAGCGCGTCAACGAGCGGGCAAAACTCTGACCTCCAGCGGTGGGAGAAGCTAGCCAGCAACGTCACGATCATCCGCGATGACTGGGGCATCGCTCACGTCTACGGCAAGACGGACGCCGATGCGGTCTTCGGCGCCATCTACGCCCAGGCCGAGGACGATTTCAACCGTGTCGAGACGAACTACATCAACGCGATGGGGCGGCTTGCGGAGGCCGAAGGCGAGTCCGCGGTGTGGCGGGATTTGCGCATGAAGCTTTTCATCGATCCCGAAGTATTGAAGAAACAGTACGAGTCGAGCCCGCCGTGGTTGAAGAAGCTGATGAACGCCTGGGCCGACGGTCTGAATTTTTATCTCGCGAAGCACTCACAGACGCAACCGAGGGTGATCAAGCGCTTTGAACCCTGGATGGCGCTCTCTTTTAGCGAAGGCAGCATCGGCGGCGACATCGAAACGATAGGCCTGGAGCAGTTGCAGGCTTTCTACGGGGACGGGCGGGTCGCATTCACATCGAATAATGAACGTGAGCTCTTCGCCAAGCCTGAGCCGACGGGGTCGAACGGCATGGCCATCTCGCCGTCGAACACGGTTGCGCGTCGCGCGTTGCTGCTGATCAACCCGCACACGTCTTTCTTTTTCAGGTCTGAGTTGCAGATGGCGAGCGATGAGGGATTGAACGCTTACGGCGCGGCCACCTGGGGACAGTTCTTCATCTATCAAGGCTTCAACGAGCGATGCGGTTGGATGCACACGTCCAGCGCGGTTGACGCCATAGACAAGTATCTCGAAACGGTAATCAAAAAAGACGACCGCTATTATTACAAGTACGGGAATGAAGAGCGGCCGGTCACGACGTCCATGATCAAGGTACCCTATAAGACCGACAAGGGAATGGCTGAAAAAACGGTCACCGTCTACCGCACTCAGCACGGGCCCGTCGTCGCCTCGACGGATGGCAAATGGGTGAGCGTTAGTCTGATGCAGGAGCCGGTGAAGGCGCTGACGCAGTCCTACACGCGCACCAAGGCGAAGAGCTACGCGGAGTTCAAGCAGTCGATGGAACTGCACACCAACTCATCGAACAACACGATCTTCGCGGACGCTGACGGCGACATCGCCTATTTTCACGGAAACTTTATTCCGAAGCGCGATCCTAGATTCGACTGGACGAAGCCGGTGGACGGCAGCGATCCGGCGACCGACTGGGGCGGACTGCTGTCGGTGGACGAGACGCCGAAATTGCTGAACCCGGCGAGCGGCTGGCTCTACAACAGCAACGACTCGCCATGGTCGGCGGCTGGTCCGAGCAGCCCGAAGAAAGCCGATTATCCGGCTTATGTCGATTCTGGCGTTGAGTCTGCGCGCGGACTGCACGCAGTCAGAGTTCTGCAGGACAAAAAAGATTTCACGCTCGACTCGCTGATCGCGGCGGCCTACGACAGCTATCTGACCTGGTTCGAGAAGCCGATCCCCGCATTGGTCAAGGCATGGGACCAGACGCCTGCGTCCGACCCTCTCAAAGCGAAAACGTCCGAACAAATCGCTCTGCTGCGCAAGTGGGATCTGCGGTGGTCGGCGACGTCAATTCCGACATCACTCGCCGTGTTCTGGGGAGAAGATATTCAGCGCAAAGTAAGACGTAACGGCCTGTCAGCCGTGAACTATATCGCCGGCGAAGCCACTGCGGAACAATTACTCCAGTCTCTCTCGGCGGCCTCTGACAAACTCGCAGCTGACTTCGGAACCTGGAAGACGCCCTGGGGCGACATCAATCGCTTCCAGCGTCTGACCGACGACATCGTTCACCCGTTCACCGACGCCGGCCCGAGCATTCCGGTTGGCTTTACGTCCGCGATCTGGGGGTCGTTAGCCTCATTCGGCGCGCGCCCATACAAAGGGTCAAAGAAGATTTACGGGACCAGCGGAAACAGCTTTGTGGCCGTCGTCGAATTCGGCAAGACTGTGCGAGCCAAAGCCGTGACCGCCGGTGGAGAGAGCGGCAATCCATCGTCGCCACATTTCAATGATCAGGCGAAACGTTACAGCACGGGCGATCTGAGGGATGTGTATTTCTATCGCCCGCAACTAAAGGGGCACACTGAGCGGGAGTATCATCCGGGGAACTAGCGCGCGTCCTCGGGATGCGATGGCTGAACCTGATGTCCCGGCGAGCGTCATTGAGTCTTTCAAGATGAACGAGCGATCACAAAAGGAAAAAGCGGAGGCTCTGCTGTCTATACACAGGGATGGGGGCCTGCTGGTATTGCCAAACATTTGGGATCCGATCGGCGCGCGGATACTCGAGGCGAAGGGCTACCCGGCCGTCGCGACCGCCAGCGCCGCGGTGTCAGCGTCTCTGGGTTACCAGGATGGAGAAAAAATCAATCGCTCGACGCTGATTGATCTTCTCGGGCGCATCGCGCGCAGTGTGAATGTTCCGGTAACCGCCGACATCGAGGCTGGCTATGGCGAATCCCTGGCTGAGCTGGAACTGACGGCGCGGGAAGTGATCGAGGCCGGCGTCGTCGGCGTCAATATTGAGGACAGCCTGGAGAACGGCGCCGGCCTGCGCGCAATTGATGAGCAGCGCCGGAGGATCTCAACTCTCAGACAGATTGCGGATAGCCAGGGCGTACATCTAATAATCAATGCCAGAGTCGACAGCTTCGTGACGCCCTCGTTCGGGAACGGCCGGCAGGCGATGGAGGAGGCCGTGATGAGGGCGAGAGCTTACGCCGAAGCCGGGGCAGACTGCATCTATCCCATTGGCCCGGGGGATGAAGCGACAGTCCGCATGCTCCGGGATCGGATCGAATCTCCGATCAACATACTTGCGTCGCCAACCGCCGCGCCACTTTCCGTATTGCGGGAGATCGGGATCAATCGAGTCAGTTTTGGCCCATTCGTGTTCCGTTCGTGCCTCAGGAAGTTTGTGGACATAGTCGAAGGTTTAAACGCCGATGGCGACTATGCCAGTCTCGGCAATCCGATGTCGCGTGAGGAAGTCGCCGAATATCTGCGCACTGGGCATGAGTAGGTTCCGGCATGAATAGCCACAGAGAACACAGAGAAATCATTATGTCCTGCGGTGCCCTGCGGTGTTCTCTGCGGCTAAAATCTTCCAAGATACGGGGAACAAAAAGCCGGGCGGGAAAGTATGGTCTGACATGGCTATCGAACAACCCGAAGAATTGACATCTAGGAAGCCGCTCCGGTTGTGGCCCGGCGTGGTCGCCGTGGCGCTGCAATGGCTGCTCTGGTTCGGCGTCCCCATCGTCGCGCCCGAGGCCAGTATGGGCGCGCTGATCGGCGGACTCGCGTGCGCGTTGGCGGTCCTTGTGTGGTGGCTGTTCTTCAGCCGGGCGCCATGGGCCGAGCGGGTAGGCGCCATCGCGCTGATGGTCGTCTCGGTGTTCGCGACAATGCGCGTCGTTCATCCGTCCATTGCGGGCGGAATGATGGGGATGATGTTGCCCATCTTCTCCATCCCTGCCCTGAGCCTCGCTCTCGTCGTCGCGGCGGCGGTGGGCCGCCATCTGCCCACCGGACCGCGGCGCGCCTCGATGGTCGCGGGGATTCTGCTCGCGTGCGCCGTATTCACGCTCATCCGAACTGGCGGCATCAGCGGCGAGGGCATTTCGGATCTCCACTGGCGGTGGACCCCGACTCCCGAGCAACTGCTCCTCGCCCAAGCCGCCAACGAGCCGGCGCCGCATCCTCTCGCTCCGGCCGCTCCGGCGGCCACAGACACTCCCGATACGCGACTTCCGTCCAAGACCGGCGACCAGCCGGCGGTTCCTACGCCGACGCCGGCAGCCGCAAAGGCTCCTGAGAAGAGCGGCGCAGATCCAGCCGCAACAAACACTGAGGTCGGCTGGCCTGGCTTTCGGGGACCGGGGCGCGACAGCGTGATTCGCGGCGTGCGGATCGACACCGACTGGTCCCGGTCAAAGCCGGCCGAGTTGTGGCGCAAGCCAATCGGGCCCGGCTGGTCGTCATTCGCGGTTCACGGGCGCCTTATCTATACCCAGGAACAGCGCGGCGACGATGAGGTGGTGTCGTGCTACGACCTGACTACCGGCGCGCCGGTGTGGAGACACAAGGACGCGGTTCGGTTTTATGAGTCGAACGCCGGCGCCGGTCCGCGCGCGACGCCGACTTTCAGCAACGGTCGCGTCTACACATTTGGGGCGACCGGCATCCTGAACGCGCTCGACGCCCGTGACGGCTCCGTCGTCTGGTCGCGCAACGCGGCTTCCGACACCCAGACGAAAATCCCTCAATGGGGATTTGCGAGTTCGCCGCTCATCGTCGGCGACAAAGTCGTCGTCGCGACCGAGGCTGTGCCCGCCGCCTACAACGCCGCCAACGGCCATCAGCGATGGCAAGGCCCGGCCGGCCGTGGCGGTTACAGCTCACCACAACTCGCAACGATCGACGGCGTCGCCCAGATCCTCCTGCTGAATGGAGAGGGCACGATCAGCGTCGCCCCGTCCGACGGCAAGTTGCTCTGGAAGCACGAGTGGAATATCGACGGCATTGTGCAGCCTTCCGTGATCGGGGGCAGCGACGTCCTGATCGGTAGCGGCTCCGGACTCTCCGAAGTAGGCATCCGCCGCGTCGCGGTTTCGCACGGACCGGCAGGATGGAGCGTCGAGGAGCGCTGGACATCGAATGGGCTGAAGCCCTACTTCAACGACTTCGTCGTTCACAAAGGCCATGCCTTCGGTTTCGACGGCAGTATCCTCGCATGCATCGACCTCAAGGACGGCAAGCGCAAGTGGAAGGGCGGACGCTATGGCCACGGCCAGATCGTCCTGTTGCCCGACCAGGACGCGCTGCTGGTGCTCTCGGAGGAGGGCGAATTGGCTCTGGTCGCGGCGGCCTCTGACAAGTTCACGGAGTTCGCGCGGTTCCCGGCGATCGAGGGTAAGACCTGGAACCACCCGGCGCTGGTCGGCGACGTCCTATTGGTTCGCAATGGCCAGGAGATGGCTGCGTTCCGGCTGCCCCTCGCGAGCCACTGACGCGCGACGCCTTCGCAGCCGCCAGCGCGCCGTAAGTGATCTTCTCATAAGCATCCCATACTATGGCAAAGACTATAGAAACCTACCCCAGCTAAACAAGATTGATCCTGCGGCGACTCTCTCCGCCTGATCTGCGCCCGCGGCAAGGATTCGGTTCAAACATTTCCAAAATCACTTCAAGAGCATCATCGTAACTTGAGAATTTAGCGCTTCCGAGCGGCAAGGTTACGGTTCGAAAGCGACAATCTTACGGTTTAAGCGACGTGGAGCGCTTCAAATTCCCCTTGCTTACCGAGTGGTGTAGGGTTACACTCATCTCGGTAACCAAGTGAGGACATATGAGCAAACCGACAGATCTGGTCCAAGGAACTCTGGATCTCCTGATCCTGAAAATTCTTGCGCTCGAGCCGCTCAACGGCTGGGCGATCGGGCAGCGCCTGAAGCAGGTTTCCGGCGAGGTACTGCAGGTCAGCGACGGATCGCTCTACCCTGCCCTGCACAAGCTGGAGCAGGAGGGTTGGATCCAGGCCGAGTGGAAGCCGAGCGAGAATAACCGCCGCGCCAAGTTCTACAGCCTGACGCGGCTCGGCCGCAAGGAGTTGGAAAAAGAGGCCGCCAACTGGAACCGCCTCTCCGCCGCCATTACGCGCGTGGTGAAACTCAAGGAGGCTTGAGAAATGCGATTCGAACACTGGTTCTATACGCTGCCTCTGCGGCTGCGCTCACTCTTCCGCCGCCGGCAAGTCGAGCGGGAGTTGGACGAAGAGCTGGAATATCACCTCGAACGACAAATCGAAGAACATATCGCCAAAGGCCTGAGGCCAGAGGAGGCGCGCTACGCCGCGCTACGCGCGATGGGCGGCGTCGAGCGGCGCAAAGAGGAATGCCGCGATATGCGACGCGTGAGGTTGATTGAAGACCTGATCCAGGATCTCCGCTACGGGTTGCGGACGCTGCGCAAGAATCCGGGCTTCACGGCGGTGGCCGTGCTCACGTTAGCGCTCGGCATCGGCGCGAACACTGCGATCTTCAGCGTCGTCAATGCGGTATTAATCAATCCATTACCTTATCCGGATGGGAATCGCTTGATGACCATCTACGCATCGCATGACCTGCCGCCAGGGATGTTACGCACTCATCAAATCACACCGGCGGATTTTGTCACGTGGCGCGCGCAGCAGAAAAGCTTCAGCGAAATGTTCGCTTTCACCGGATCCTACAGCCGTCTAACCGGGGCGAAAGAACCGGCGTTTATTCCTGGAATTGCCGCCACTTCCAGATTTTTCGAGACGCTCGGCGCCAAGCCGATATTGGGGCGCGGATTCTTGCCTGAAGAAGAGATTCCAGGCAGGCCAAAGGTAGTGGTTATCAGCCATGCGATATGGCAAAGCCGCCTGGACGCAGACCCGAACGCGGTTGGCAAGACGCTGCGGTTTAACGACGCCGATTACACGGTCATCGGCGTATTGCCTCCGAATTTTAAATTCATTTATAAGATCGATGCCCTATTCCCATACGAACTCAATCCGAGGAATGATAGAGACGACTGGTTGACGGTGATCGGACGGCTGAGGGACGGGGTTACACGCGAACAGGCGCGGATTGAAACGAAACTGATTGCCGGGAGATTACAAGAGGCCGATCCACGGCCCGGCGACGAACCGCGATTAGGCGCAGACCTTGTGGCGCTGGGCAAGTTGACCGGGGAAGGCAGTAGCCGGCTGTTGCTGATTCTTTTCTCTGCCACCTCGTTCGTGCTGCTGATCGCTTGCGCCAATATCGCCAATCTGCTGTCGGCGCGAGCCTCCGGGCGGAACCGAGAGATCGCGATTCGCGCTGCGCTCGGCGCAGGGAGGAGGCGATTGATTTCCCAATTGTTAACCGAAAGCTTACTACTCGCGATGCTCGGAGGGCTGGTTGGTGTCTTAATGGCGTGGTGGAGCATTAATTGGCTCGTCTCGCTGGCCCCCGCTGAACTGTCGCGCGTCAACGTGATAGGTATCGACATCTGGGTTCTCGGGTTCTCTCTTCTGAGTGTCATCGGCTCCGGAGCGCTCTTTGGTCTGGCGCCCGCGTTACAGGCATCGAAACCTGACCTGACTCAATCGCTCAAAGAAGGAGCCGGATTGAGAGAGGGGCGCTGGCGGCGGATCAGCTCTCGAAGCTTGTTGATCATCGGCGAAGTCTCCTTGGCGATAGTATTGCTTACGGGCGCCGGACTTTTGATCAATAGCCTGATTCGTTTGCTGCGGGTGAATCCCGGCTTTGCGCCGGAGAATGCGCTGGCCGTCGATGTCGCGCTGTCCGACAACTACAGTACGAGAGAGAGGAAAATCGATTTCTATCAAAGGGCGATCGAGCGTCTCAGAGCGATTCCCGGCGTGGAATCGGTCGGCACGATCAATCTGCTTCCGTTCGGTGAAATGTTAATCCGTGGAGATTTTTTGATCGAAGGGCAACCTGAATCGCCTGAGCGCAGGGCGTTCAAACCCACGGTCAGCGCCAATTATTTCGAGGTCATGCGGATTCCGATATTGAAAGGCCGAGGCTTTACCGAACACGATACTGAGAAGGCTCCGGGCGTGGTCGTCATCAGTGAGAGCGGCGCGCGACGCTATTTTGCCGGTAGTGATCCAATCGGGCGGCGCATCAGTATGAACAGTGACTCTAACGGTAACCCGATCTGGTTGGAAATCGTCGGCATGGCTGGCGACGTCAAGCAGACAGAGTTGAGGGATGAAGCGTTTCCGACCATTTATACGCCGTTTTCGCAGACGCGAAGTCCATTCATGCTCGGCGGGCTATTCCTTTTACGTTCTTCGGCGGAGCCAAGCAGCCTGATCGCTTCGGTCCGGGATGGGATCCGGGCAATCGATCCCGAATTGCCGATCTATAAGGCAAACACCCTGGACGAGCTGATCTCAGAAACGACAAAGGGGCAACGGTTCAGCGCGTTTTTGCTCGGCGTCTTGGCGGCGCTCGCCATAGGGTTGTCAGCGGTCGGCTTGTACGGGTTGATGTCGTATCTCGTGGCCCAGCGGACTCGCGAGATCGGTATTCGGATAGCCCTCGGCGCTCAATATACCGACATATTGAGGTGGGCGGTTCGACAGGGGATGCTGCCGGTCGTCACGGGAATGGTCGTTGGGTTAAGCGCCGGCCTGGCTTTGACGCGGATGATGAAGAGCTTGTTGTTCGAAGTGAGCGCGACCGACCCGATAACGTTCGTCGTATGCGCGCTGCTACTGACATCAGTGGCGCTTCTGGCGTGCTGGATTCCAGCGCGGCGGGCGGCGAAGGTCGATCCGTTGGTGGCGCTGAAATACGAATGAACCGGTTGCGAAGCTGGTTTCCGAGCAGGAAAGGACACTCACGGTCATTCAATTTTCCGGCGGTGAACTCATCTGATCGGATGACTTTTGCTCAGGCGGTTTCTGTAGAGATGTCGGCTTGGCAAGACTCGGCGAGTCGTAGATCGCGTTAAAAATCAGCTTGTACGCGCCGTGAGATTGCCCGCGCCACTGCGGCCTGAAGCCAAACAGATAAACGCGCCCGCGGCCATAGAAGACCTCCATTGCGGCGGCCTTACCTTCAATGCGTTCGGGGTGAAGCAGGAACCCGCTAGCAAGCGGATTGCGATCCTTCGGGTAAGTGGCGAGAACCACCCCTTGAAACCCGCTCTTCGGCTCGAAAGCGGGCCCGCGCTCGAACATTACGATCGGCTCGCGCGGCATGCCCCAAAGAGCCGGATGATTCATATCGCGAAGCTCGACTTTGAGCAGCGATCCCGAGCAAAAGAACTGATCATTCTTTAGGCCATCCAACACATTGCCCACCGGCAAGCCGAGTGACTCAATGGCCATCAATGAAGCGTTATTGAAGGTAATCAGCGTCCCTCCACGACGCGCGAACTCGCGCAACGCTTCCGCTCCGGCCTCCCCCAGGCCGCCGACGTACTCGCCCGGGATCGTTCCCGGAGCGAAGCCTTCCAGGATCACACGCGACGACGAGTCAGGAATTATGATCGCGTCAAACCGTTCGCTCAAATGCCCGGCTTGCACGTCTCCGTTGCGGAGCGTCTCCGGAGCAAAGCCGTAGTTTTCCAGAATCCATCTGGTCCATCCTTCGTCAATGACCGGAACCCACGCCCGATACAACCCGACACGCGGCTTCGAGGTTGAGATGACGACGTCAGGCGCCTTCGCTATCGCCTGCGCGATGACCGAATTCTTGCGCGCAATCTCATTCATGCGGTCGCGATCAATGCCGCTCACGACCATGTCGCCCGATTGTTGTCCTTCAGCGCCAGAGGCAGAGCCAGAGACGGCGCCCGAGGTTACCGCTGATTTTTCCACCGCGAAGCCTGCCTTGCCGCCGGCCGAGAGCGCATCGTTGATGGCTTTGAATGAAGCGTTCGATCTATGACTGATTACAAAAACGGAACCACTTCCCTGGACGCCGCCCGGCGCCGGCGCGACTCGTTCGAGGAGCCGCAATCCCGCGCGCTGATCGGCGCCGACAGGCTGCGTCACAACGGCGGTTTCCACGCCCATCTGCATCGGCAGTGTCCAGCCGGCCACGTCGTATGGAAGAACCGGAGGCCCGTTCGGCCCGTCGCGCAAATCCGGATAACGCTGCGGCTCGAAGAGTTCCTTGACCAGCGGAGCGAAGGGCTGGTCCATCAAGATTACCCACGAACCCGCCCGATATTCGCGGCCGTTTGCTGCGAAAGGTTTGACGGCCTGATGAACCTCGATGCCGTTGATCAGAAGCTTTTCCACGAGCGTCGCGGCCGTCGGCAGGTCGTGTTGCTCCTGCGATATCACGTAGGCGAAAGGCGGCTCTTTCCTGAAACGCGTGATGTTGTCGCGCGCAGCCTGGTAGCGGTTGTACAGTAGCGACTCGCGATACTTCGCCGTCGTGTCGAGCACCGACATCGAAGCGCCGATCATGTAGCGAACCGCGTCGCCCAGCCTCCACCAACCGCCAGCCCACGGGCTGCTGTAGAAAACCTCGGACCTCAGCGCCTGGCGATCCCTGGGAAATTCATCGACCGTGTAGAAGCGCGGCGTCGCATAGCGGTAAAGCGCGGTCTCGGTAAAGAACGAAATGCTGTTGCGAAAGATATGAGTGAAGTCTAGAAACCCCGGATACCAGTTATCAAATCCGGTCTTGTGAATGGCGCCGGGCATCTGTCGCTCGTCCAGATAAGCCGCCATGTTGATGCCGTAAACGTTCAGCCAGCGCGCCATCAGTGGATTGATGTTCGAGGAAATCGGTTCGACGAATGGCGGGATGAAAATTCGCGCCGGGAACGGCGCCGTCTGATGGTGGCAATAGAAGACGACCGGATTCCATTCCAGCTCGGCGCGCGTCACATCCTGCGACTCGATCATGTTGTTCATATACCCGTCGCGATTGTTATCGTGGCCGACGTATTCCTGATAGAGGTCCGGCAACTGGCTGACCTCGTACGGCGTGCCGAGATTTTTTCGATACCAGGCGACGACTTCGTTCTGACCGTCCGGGTTCAACGTAGGCCAGAGCATCAGAATGACGTTGTTCAAAATGGAATCTATTTCGGGATCGCCCTTTGCCGCAACCAGATTGTAAGCCAGTTGAATGCTGTGTTGCGCGCCCGCCACCTCGGTCGAATGTAACCCGCCGTCCAGGTGAACGATGGCCTTCCCTTCGCGGGCAAGGGCTCTCGCTTCATCATCACTCAGGCCGCGCCCGCGGGCCAGACGGCCGGCGATCTCTTTGTACTTGTCGAGTTGCGCCAGGTTCTGAGGAGATGAGATCAACGCGATCTCCCAGTCCAGACCTCTGGTGGTTTTGCCAACCGAAATGAGCTTGATCCGATCAGAGCTCGCGGCCAGCTTGCGGAAATATTCGCGAGACTCGTCGTAGTTGGCGAGATAAAAATCGTCTCCCGGTTTATGTCCGAGAACCGATTCCGGCGTTGGTATCGACTGACCTGGCGCCGAAAGCGCCCAGACAGCTGTGATAAGAATAGATAGAATCGAGGGGGTGATCAGCTTCATCCACATCTGCGGATAATAATGAGGAGATTGATTGATGTAAAGATTCAATATCCTCAATATAAAGAGGGTCGTGTGGCACCCCCGAGAAGGGATGTGTTCATAGAGCTGATTGTGCGGGTCCCCTCATTGCTTCCCCATGCGAACATGACGTACAACATCGGGAATCCGCCGGCTCGCAGAGTCAACCCGGCCGCATAACTGTGAACCATGTGATCGAACTCAAGGTCGCTTCGACTGAGCGCGACTCGCCCGGTCTCTGCCCGGAACGTAAGGCCGACCGGCCCATAAAGCGAGTGTTCAATGCTCCCTTGCAAGAGCAGCAGGTTTGGCGCGCGGAAGCGATAGTCCTGGAAGCTGGCCAGCGCCGATTGGCCATTTATGTCCGAGCCGCCGAGCGTCGGCTGAAAATAAAACGGCACGACGTTTCCCGAGGACGTAAAAGACTCCGAAATCAGCAGCCGCAATCCGATACTGCCTTCGCGATCGCGAGTGATCCGCGGGCAATCGGGGTCGCCGCTCGAACTCTCCGAACAGTTGTCAGGCCCATTGTGGTCGCGAGGTAACAGGCTTCGCGTCTTCTTGTAAAGCGGGATTTGGTGCGCCAGATCTACAGTCAGCCGTCTGAAGGAAAAGCGTGATTCGCCGGCGACGAATTGTTGAAAGTTGAGCGAGTAATTCAGCCGCAGATAGTCGGCGAATAACGTGGGACGCGCTCTGACGCCTTCTCCGAACTGCGCGAAGGCCGGCTGGCGCGTGAGGCCGGGCGCGGTCGCCTCCGTGTGAACCTGCTCGATTGACGGGACTGAGTTTCCATTGCTTGCGCGTATGTCAACGAATCGCCCGGCGACTTCGCCGAGCAGCGCGAGGTTGAGCGGCCTGAATACCGGATAGATGACGTTGGTTCCGACAATCGTCTCGCGCATGCCGAAGAAGGTCTGATCGGCGCGCGCTGTATTGGGCCCCAGCCCATAGTATGCGATCTTGTTCAGAGACGTCGTCTGCGCATAGACGTTGAAGATGGGAAATGGACGAACGGTTGCGGTTCCCGGTTCTATCTTCGTGCGCACAGCCTTAAGGTAAACGCCAGCTCGCCACGACGCATTGGTCGACACCACGCCGTCGGCGTTGATATTCAACCGCCAGTTGTTGCTCGGATTCCAGCGTCTCACAAACGCCGGGCCGAAGCCGAAACCATTGAGCGGCGCGACGCTGCCCACGGCGATGTGCATCGGATGGCCGGTGAATAGAGTGTCTGCGCAATCGGCCAGAGATTTGAAACTGAAGCTGGCGCAATTTGCTTTTAATGCCTCGCCTTCGCGTCTAA
Organism: Blastocatellia bacterium; assembly: GCA_035714085.1. Lineage (GTDB taxonomy): Bacteria > Acidobacteriota > Blastocatellia > RBC074 > RBC074 > JAJVID01. The sequence continues at coordinate 5,889 of DASTMP010000283.1, read as the reverse complement.
ATTCGGCATGCATTGTGCCTTCTTGAGCGTGTACCCGCCCTGCCAGCCCTGCCAAGAGCATGAGACAGGCGCTGAGTAAAAGCGTATGTCGGCGCATGTAATCTCCTTTTTATTGACTCTGCCCCGTGATCCAGTGGGTCCGGAGTCCGATTATCGCTTGGATGAACGCGGGGGCTTCTTCATGGTCTTCATGGCTACTTTACTGGACGAACGCGCTACCTTCTTCACGACGCCATTGTTGGGCGTAGGCGCGGCCTTCTTCACTGCGACATTGAGTGAAGCCGCCGGCTTTTTGTCGTCGGCCTGCGGGCGCAGGAATGCGCTATACTTTTTGATGAAGGCGCTCGCCTGCGCTTCAGTATCTATCGCCCGCCTCTCGCTCTCAATCATTCTTATTACCGCAGCCGCCAGATTCTCCGCCTGAGTCCATAAGAGGTCGGATACGGGACGATGCTTGTTGAACGCGCCTGAGGGCAGTTCCAAAATGCGGATTATGTTTTCTGACTTGGCCATTTCTGTGTCTCCTATTTTTTGAACACCGGGCAATCGCTCTCAGGTCTCATTTGATCCGAAAGCAGGTCGAGAAAAGTATCAGCGGCCTTTTCGCGCGGCGAGCGGTTGTCGTCCTGAATCTGAAAAGCCTTCATGACGGTGGCCGGAATGCCGGCATGCTCGAAAACACGCCCGTTGACCGGGTCCTCAGGTCCCGCGATCACGGTAGCCCTGGGAATCCATGGCGATACTGCGATCGCGGGCACGCGCACGCCCAGCCGGTCGAATTTGAACGGAGCGCCCGTTCCGGTGGCTTCCGGGGAAGCTTCGAAGGCGTCCGCCGTGCAAGCCGGCGGCGGCACATGATCATAAATGCCGCCATGCTCGTCATAGGTAATCAGCAGCAAAGTGCTCTTCCAGAGGTTGGGATTTTTACGAATCGCGTTATAGACGGAGGCGATGAATATCTCACCGGCCAGTACGTGGTGGTCGGGGTGCTGATCGGAGGCTATCAACTCGCCGCCGCCGTCATCCTCGTGGTCGCTGTAGTTCGGTTCGACGAAACAGTAATCCGGCAGTTTGTTCTTCTTACAGTCGGAGATGAAATCCTCGTATAGCCCGAACAATCGCGGCTGTTTCTTGAGTAGATTGACGACCTCCAGGGACGAACTCTGTTCATCGAAGTAATATAGCTTGGCCGTGCGGCCCGCATTCAGCATGCGTTCGTAGATACTCAGGTACTGCGTGTTCAGGTAAAACGGGTTCAGGCCTACCTCGCCAAACGATGTCCCATAGTGGGCGAAGGCGCGGTTGCAAAGCGTCGGACCGGGGATCGAAGAAAACCAGCCGTTGAACACAGAGTAACTGCGCGCCAGTCCCGTCAGGATCGGAATCTTCTCCGGCGGGAAGTAATACATGATCTTGTGCGAATGGTCGACGTCGCGACGCTTTTGAAAATAGCTCTTGACGAAACCCTGCATGGAAGGGGTTGCCGGCGGGCCGGCAGCGCCGTCGTACAATTGCAGATTTACTCCGGGGAAATGATGATCAGGGTCTGGGTCGAGCTGGCCCTGATATTCGGCGAGCGGCTGAACCTTGATCGGCGCGTTCGTGGTATCCGGGTTAAATTCATCCCCGGACAGCCCATTTATGCGCGGATCCACGTTCTTCAACGCCCCCAGCATGTGATCGAATGACCGGTTTTCCATCATCAGGACGACGATGTGCTTCAGATTATCCAGTCCTACAGACATAGGCGCTCCTGTGGAAAATAGTGGTTAGTGGTCAGCGGTTAGCCCAATAACACCCTCGATTTCTGTAAATTGGATGGGCATAGCTGATAAGTTGTATATTTTCCTGGCAGAGAATTTTCCGTTTTGCTAATCCTGTTAAAATCAAGCCCCTAAAAAGTTGGGTCACTATGCCAAAGAATGAGCCGAGAAACGAGGCCTGGTGAATTTATGACGACGGAGATGTATTTGTCAATCTTTTAGTTTGTTCGTAACCATTCTATTCCGGAGCTATCCCGGGTAACGATGGCGCCAGGCGTCCGTACCCTCGAACTGCTTGAACAGGTCGCCCGCCACCGCCTCTATCTCGGCGCGCAGTTCCAGCTCGGCCAGCCATTTTTCAGGTATCGCCTCGACGCCCAACGCCAGACCGATCAGGTTGCCAGTAATCGCCCCTGTGCTGTCACTATCGCCGCTGTGATTGACCGCCAACAACACGCCTCGCGCGAAGTCGTCTTGCGCCACCAGCGCGCAGTAGAGCGAGATGGCCAATGCCTCTTCGCCAACCCATCCGCCGCCCAGCCGTTCAATCACTTCAGCCGACGGATTCAGACCGCCGACGCGCCACAGCGCCACCGCTCGATGAACAGCCTCCGCGCACTCTTCATGCTCGTCGTTTTCCGGCCTCTCTAAAATCCGCAGCGCCAGTTCAATGGCTTCAGCCAGTGAACGTCCTGACAACAAATGGTAGATGATGGCCGCAAAACAACCGGCGGAGTAATAACCGGAAGGGTGGCCGTGTGTGATGGCCGCAGCTTCACAACCTAAGCTGAAGGCCTTCTCTTCGTCTTCGGCAATCAGGCCAACCGGGGCCACACGCATCACGCCGCCGCAGCCCTTACTGTTATTCAACGGTCGCTGCATCTCCCCCATCTCCTCGCCGCGCAGCGCTGCAAGACAGGTATTGCCCGGAGCCCGACTGCTGTGCAGCCCTTCCACTCCGATCAACCAGCCGTCCGTCTCGTCTTGCGGGAAAGGCGACCGGCTCCGCCCGCCTTGCGTTCGAAACCAGCGGAGATAAGCGTGATGAATCACGGACGCCGTGTGGCAAACGCCTTTGTGACGCCGCCTCGTGATGGCGCGCAACAACCCTTCCGCGGTGAAGAGCGTCATCTGGGTGTCGTCGGTGATCGCCCCGCGCCGGCCATAAGCGACGTCGTAATCTGTGATCCCCGCCGATCCGTATTTGCTGCGAATCAGATGAAGGCTGTGGAATTCGACCGGCGCGCCCAGCGCGTCGCCCACCGCGCCGCCCAGCAGACAACCGGTGAAACGCTCAAGTGTTCGCCGGCTTCCAGGGTTATCGCCACTGGGCAGAGCATGCGAATCAGGTACGTGTAGACTTTGCATAATTTCTATTCTGCTTCCTGGGAGCGCCGCCCATCCTTGCCTGCAGGGAACCGCTCCTTACGGAGCTACCCGCATGCAGGGACGGGCGGCGCTCCCAGGCGGGGTCTCTCATCATTTAACCAGGCAGGATCGGTGAACCCACGCTCCATTGCGCTCCAGATCACTGGTGTCCTGAACAATGGTCTTGTTCGTCTCCCGGGTGATCAATCGGATACGCGACGTAACTTGCTTCTCGACTGGATTGTGTCGCGTTGCGTCATTCAGGTATACGATGACATCATTGGCCGTTACGGGATCGAATCTCTTCCCTTCCTCGAATTCGGCGACCGCTTCGACCGCGCTGGCCTTCAGCAATTTTAGCCATAGTTTCCTGAAGAGCGCCCTCGATCCGTAGAGATCGGCGCTGTTGAACTTGCCGTTGATTGCGAACGCATAACCGATCGCGCCGCCTCGCCCGTCATTGGCGCCAATAATGGGCGACAATTCCCGCACGTATCGTTCTACTTTTTGATCGACCTTCTCATCTTCCAGTGTCAACTGGAGGCTGGTCGCGGAACGTCGCGCTCTCACCGACGCGCCCAATTTCGCACTCAGCTTTTCCTGAGCTTCCGACACCTTGTTCCAAACTTCGCTTTGCGAGCAATCGGCAAGGACCGCGAACTTCAAGTCCTTGGTATGGACCCGTTCCGCCGCGGATCGAAACAGAGAATCAGGTTCCATTTCTCCAGTTTCCGCTCTCCTCGGGCGCCACCTTCCCTGCTCCACACAGAAGGCGCCGATCGGAATCTTCCCCGACCGTGCAGGCGCGATCATGTCATAAGCGAAAACGCGGTCCTGCAGCCCTCCTTTGACAATGTCGCCCGCTTGAAGGTAGACCTCCTCCAACGACAGGTTTTCGATCGCCAGTTCATTGACATTCCTGGTCTCGTGCACGATCAATTTCTTCTGCTCCAAAGCCTCTTGCAAGGTCAGCAATGAGGCTTCAGGCAGCTTCTCTTCTCCGTTAATCAGGAAAATCGTGAGGTTATCGCAAATATATGGCTGTGAGACGGTGTATGTTTCAGTGATCATAAAATCTCCTTTCGATGGAAGGCGTTTTGGAATCTTAATTGTACTATGGCTATGAACGAACGGGGCTGATCGTCCTTTGTGGCGCCCGCTGATCACTCGCCAGTCGGGATTCATACGATATGGATGGCCTGAGGTTCGGAGAAAAACGGCCTGTCGGCGCCAGTCAAGTTCAAAAATTATACGGATGGAGGTCGCCTTCCATCACGGGGGGAATTGAACTGAAGCAGAAAAAGTCGCTTGAGGCGATTGATAATCTCTTTAAATCTCTTCAACAACACGCATTCAGCGGCAAACTCTTCACCGAAAAAGCCGCAGCGGCGGCGCAGCAGGAGCTATTCGCGGACTGGCGCCAATGAACACCTACCGCCAGTTCAATCAACGGCTTGTTTCACTGCCCACGACCACCGGCAGGTATCTGGTCTTGATGTGTTGTCGCCACGGCGCCGATGAAAAAAAAGTGCAGGCTTTCTTCATCCGCGGCTGTTGCGATAAAGCTTTCCGCCCTCCTGGAAAAATGCTCGCGAATCAACCGGTCATCCAGGTTCAATTCGTCGAAGGAGCGGACGCCTATTTCTCGCAGTTCTTTAAAATGACGGTTATCGAGCGTTTTGAGGATTTCGCCAAACTGGTTACCTATTTCCCGGAAGCCGAAAACCTGGCCGTTGCTGTTAACAACGTAAACACCCTCACGGCTCAGAAGGAATAAGAGTAACCTGGCATGCCGGCGATGAAGCCTGCTTCTGGCCGCCTCCAGCATCATCGTCCCACATATGTGGCCTCCGGCTTCTTCGCGTCGCTCGTCAGAGTCCGCAGCTCGCTTCCTTGAAGCCCTCCACAATGACCTTTGTATTCGCCGTCTCACGCCTTTGCGATAGTGGTTGGAGACATGCCCCAGCGCCAGAGCCAAAATTTCCTGAACGGTTTCTTGATCGCCACCGACAAAGTCTTTCATTGACCGGCTCCTTAGCGCAGTATTGTGCCAGTCCTGCAGCCTTGAAACAAACGTTATGCGCGGAACGACCATGTAACGCTTATCAGGGTCGTAGCCGACGACCTCAGCCTGCGTTAATGTGACGCGCCGCGACCGCATCGCTTGGACTGGGACGCATCGCTTCCAGGGCGCCACGGCCCGCTGATAGCTTAGGTCTTCGATTATTCTCGTCGGTTTCAGGAGGCGGCTCAATCAAGTGACAAATAGGTCGTGTGACAAATAGATCGTGGCGCCCATTCGGCGCGCGTTTTTACCCAGACGAGTGAGAGATTTTTCCCGCCGCCTGGCTGCGTAAGTCCTTTGCTTGGGAAGAATCAAGCCGATTCTCTGCTGGCGCCTTCCTTGCTTCTCCTTAAGGCTGAAATGTAATTAAGATCAATAATGTCATCTGCTGCGTCTGCGGCAGGGCGTGGCGATTGCGCGCGCGATCGCCACGGGGCCGGACGCGCTGCAGATCTGGAGTGGTGGGATTTGATTTAGAAATGGCCTCGACTCTCTCAATTTCTGACGTCGCTCAGTCACAGCCTCACGAATTGGCCGAGAAGGGCCTGAGTAGCGATGAGGCTCGCCGTCGATTGGCCGAATTCGGACCGAATGAGCCGGCGCCGGTTCAGCGGGCGACAGTCGTCAAACAGTTGCTGCTGTTATTCGCCAACCCGCTGGTCATCATCCTGCTCATCGCCAGCCTCATTTCGG
>DASTMP010000282.1:0-9510 GCA_035714085.1 Blastocatellia bacterium | reverse complement strand
TGCAAGGGCGTCGAGACGTGAACCTCCAGTTAAGGATTGGAGCGGCTTTAGCACGGTCAGGATGCAAGCGCCATCCGGTGGCATGAAGTGAGTGCGTGCCACGCCGTTCGAAAGCAAACTTCGGTTGCCGGACTTATTCCTCATCAGGACGACAGGGATAACGAAGGCAACCTTTTTTTTGCTCGCCCAGGACTTATTCTCCTCCCTGTCTTCCTGTCCCTCCGCCTCTCAGACCCTCCGCCTCTTCAAACAGCCTCGCTTCTGCAAGCCTTGCCAGCAGCCATTGGCGGAAGATTTCGGCTTCGTGCGGTTTGCGCGTCCAGCGCGCGCGATCGAACATGGTCATCGCCATCATTAAGGCGTGGTGTTGGCCCGCCCGATCACCGGCCGTTTCGAACTGACGGTAGTAACGCTCGATCAATTCGACGCTCTGGCGCGCAGTCGCCTCGTCCCTATAGCCCAGCTTCCCGGCGAAGAATTTCGAATAGACATTCATCGGGTGTGAAGTCGTGGTGTAAAGATCGAAATACCCGCTCATCAGCCCCGCCGCTTGCAAAACTGAAGCGATGTAACTGGGGCGAGCGCGCGTGATCATAGCCAGGTCCTCCACGCTGCCTATCCCCGAGGCGAAGAGCGAGATTATTTGATCCTTCTTCGATACGCGTCGTTCTTTCTCCACCCCGCGCTCCGCGCCGGTATCTTTGTATTCGTCGTATTCGTTGTCTGAAATCAAGTCTCTATCCATACTTCTTTAATATGCAAATTGCTGGCCCGATGTTTGCGGATAAAAAAAGACGAAGGCGCGGAGACATTGGAGAGCCGTTTCAATGAGGGTCAGTGACTTTTCGGTTTGCATAGCGACACTGCTGATAATAACGCCATTGATCTCACTTTCTCAGTCCGGCCAAACCGGCGCGCGGCGCGGGTTCAATCTCGTGACGCCCCAACAGGAGATGGAGATTGGCCGGCAATCGGCGATCGCAGTCGAGAAACGTCTGCCATTGCTCTCCGACGCCGGCGTGAATGAATATATCAACCGCCTCGGCCGGGCATTGGTCGCGCGCGCGCCCGTCGCGAGCTACCCGTATAGCTTCAAAACCGCCAACGTCTCCGAGGTGAACGCGTTCGCGTTCCCCGGCGGGCCGATTTATATCACTCGCGGGGCGATTGAAGCCGCGCGCAGTGAAGGCGAATTGGCCGGAGCGCTTGCGCATGAGATCGCTCACGTCGCGCTCAGGCATGGAGCGGCTCAGGCGTCGAAGGCCTATCTGGCGCAGGCCGGACTTGGCGCGCTGGGCGGATTCGTCGGCGAAGGCGCGGTGATGAAGATCATCGGCGTGATAGGCGGCGTCGGATTCAATACCGTTTTTTTGAAATACAGCCGCGATGCGGAAGAGGAAGCTGACTCGCTCGGCGCGCAGATTCTGACGCGCGCCGGATACGATCCACGGGAAATGGCGGCATTCTTTCGGGCGCTGCGTCGCGGGGAACGCGCCGAGACGTCGAGGCTGCAGACCTTCCTCGACGATCACCCCGAAGACAGGGCCGAAGATCAGGTTGAGCAGGTGTTTGAGCGGCCACGAGCGTCGCATGTGTTCGTCGGCGATTTCCATCGGATTCAAACTCGCATCACGGAATTGCCGGGCGCCTATACAGTTGCGCTCGGAGCCCGTCGCGGTCCGACCGTGATTGAAGAAGCGCCGAACCGGGCGGCGCAATACATCAGGGTTGAACAGCCTTCGTCGCATTTGCATGACTATTGGCTCCGCGGCGGGCTTTGGCTCCAGGTCTCTTATCCTGAAAACTGGACGGCGTATCCACGCTGCGACGACCTGGGAGTCACATTCATTCCGCCAGGCGGGGCCGTTGAGATGCGCGGGTCTTCTCGCCTCGTTTATGGCGCGGTCGTCAGCCGCTACAGGCCAATAGGAGACAACAGTCTTTGGACCGGGTTACAGCAGCGCAGCTTCCGCTACATAGGGGGCCGCGGGGAATTGGTTGAAGCCACGAACGACCTCCTTGACAGCGCATTGCAGAATAACCCATATCTCGATTTCGCCCGCGGATCGGATCGGCGCGGCTCGATCGACGGAGCGCAAGTGATTACCATGACGCTCGTCGGACGCTCGCCTGTGACCGGGCGCGGTGAACGCGCGCAACTCTACACCCGCGAAGTCGAAGACGGCGGTATCGTCTACGCGATCTTCGTCGCTCCCGACGACGAGTATGACAATTTCCGCCCGGTCTTCGACCGAATGCTGCGCAGCATGAAGATCAACGACAAGGATTTGCGTCGCGGCGGATGACTTGAGAATCGAGGATGGAGGATTGAGGATCGAAAATAGATTGTCCGCGATCTCCGATCCTCTATCTTCCATCCTCGATTCTCTATTTAACTGGCCTGCCGCAGTTCTTCAGGTTGATTCTCCTGCTGGAGACGTTTCAGGTAATCGATAAAACTCGACGCGGCGCGTTTGGATATCTCTTCCAGGCCGCACTGCATCAGCGATTGGCACTCCTGTTCCACGTCACAGCCGATTTCACGGCCGAGGCCCCGGATCATCCAGATCTGTTTTGGCGTCACCAGGTCGCCAAGCGTCTTGGGCCGCGGATCGCGAGCGATGCCAGGCGGGATAGCGCTGTTATCTTCGATGACGTCGGACTCGCGGCGGTAAAGGTCGCGAGCGATGCCGAATTTCACGGCGGCGCGTTTCAACGCGTCGTGCTCGGCCTTCTTGATGCCTGTCTCCGTATCAGCCGGACCGGTGCCGACGCCTTCGCGCGTCACGCCATCGATTGTTATCGAGGCGGTCACCGCGACCATGTCGCCGATCTGCGTGATATTGCGGACGGCATGCGCCCAGTCGGGCGCGATGCGGTCCAGGATGTCGGCCACGGTGTGCCATTCGATGTATTCGACCCAATGGGTGTTCCCCTGACGATCGGTCCAGCCCTCTCGCGTCTTGATCAGCCTGGAATCTATCGGCTGTCGCAGCGCGCGCAGCAGGTTCGCGAAGGCCAGCGGCACGATCTGCGCCGACTGCGGTTGCTTCGTAGGATCCGAATCAATCGCCTTCTGCCTTGTTTCTGCCTTGATTTCGGTTTGAGCGGACTGCGCGGCTTCTTCTCCGAATCCCGGCGAGGAAAACCCGCCGCTACATGCTTCGTCATTCATCTCGTGGTCCTCCTGATGATCCCCGGGCTGATGATCCCCGGGCTCCTGAGCCTCGTTTTTCCCATTATCCGGCGCTTCTTCGCGCAGGGGCGACACGACCGGTTCTGACAGGGCGTTCTTCTCCGCGCCTGCGGCGCTCGCCGTCACATTCGCCGCCAGAGAATGTTTGACAGCCATTATGTGTTCACATCGAAAGGCCGGGTCGCCCGCCCACAGCCGCTCAAACTCGGCGCACGAACAGCGCACGCGCCCGTTTTCATCCCGCCAGATTTCATAACTCTCTTGCCGTCCGCGCGCCGCAGCGGTCTTCACGAAATAGCGTGAGCCTTCGCGCATCACCAATCCCATCGCCGCCAGGCTCTGCGCGCGCCTCTCCCGTTGAACCGCTTTTTTGCCTCCAGCCTCTTCTATCCCCTTCGCCTGTCCCTTGATTTGATCAACAGTAGTGTCTGTAACAGCTTTAGACCTCATTCTCACACTGACTCCTTAAATCGAACCACACGACATTGGCCTGAGTACCGCGCGCGCGGCAAGTGAGTAACCCTGTGAACGCTTGCTCGCCGCACACGCGACACTGCGTCAGCTTCCCAATGCCGCCCAATGTCGCATGGCCCGGTTTAAAATTGCCGCGCCGAGGGTCAGAATCGAAGATCAGACTGCCCGACCTTTCATACAGCGACAATTCGGACCTCAGAGCGTCAAACACAACCCACGATATCAGATTGTCGATTGTGTTGCAAGTACGAAACATGCCGTGTTGTATATGAAACGAGGCTAAGATATAGAAAGGTTTTTGTTGATGAGTTGTTCATATCGCGGCGCCGCGGCGGGGAAAAGAGTGAAAATCGGAAACAATTATAGATATGAATTATACATAGGCTGTACGTTAATAAAGCACTTAGCGTACTGACCAGAGACAAGTATAAGACGGAGAGAAGAGAGGGAAGATGTTAGGAAGTGATTGTCGCAAACGCAATAATAAGCGCGGGAGGGAACCGCGATGCATGGCACATTCCTTGCGAAGGCTGCAATCGATATTGTCTGCAAATCGAATCCTTGCAACTCGACCAGACAGTTACAAGCCAATTCGGAGCGAAAGCGCAGGGGCGCAAACCTTGGCTTCGCGGCCTCAAAGAAATCGAAAGCGCCGTTACGCAAGGCGCAGGCGCAAGGAAGGAGATAGATGAGCGCGATAATCAAATTCGCCGATCACATTCCGAGCCGGCCTCCGATCTCGGAGAGCCTTCAAGAAGAATTCGATAACATCAATTCGCCAGACACTCCGCTCGAGCAGAAACTGGCTTCGGCTCTCTCCTGCATCATGCGACTCCAGATGCGAATTTCCGATATGCAGGAAAAGATAGCGCAATCGGAGAGGGAAGTAGGCATGAAAGATTTGCTGTTGCGCAATGCGACGCTGCGAGAGCGTGAGCTGCGCACGCAATTAGTGGGAAGGCTCTGGTGATTATATTCACCATCCCCGCGTTCGTTCGATCAGGAAACATTTCCATTTTCCATTTTCCATTTTCCATTTTCCATTTGATATTTGTCATTGGCTATTTATTGCCCGCACGACAAATTAGCTCATGCCCGGCGCCTACCGGGCGATTTCCGGAGCGACGACCAGCGTCAAATCTCAAATGGAAAGTGGAAAATGCGCTTTCTTGAATCACCTCAGCGGCCAGAAGATAGGAATGATCAGCAGTGTCACGGCCATGACGCAGATCGTCAGGATTCCTCCCACACGAACGTAATCGGCGAAGCGATAGCGCCCAGGCCCGTAAACGATCGCGCAGGCGGGTTCGAGAGGCGTCGCGAATGAGGTCGATGCCGCGATGGCGATCGTCATGGCGAAGGCGCGCGGGTTGACCTGCAATTGCTGGGCTACGTTGATGGCGATCGGCGTCAGGAGCAGCGCCGCCGCGGCGTTGACCATCGTCTGGGTGAGGGCGACAGCGAAGAGAAAGAACCCGCCCATCACCACGATCGGCCCGTAATCTCCGAGGTGTCGCGTCACGTACTGCGCCGCCAGCTTTGCGGCGCCTGTTTTCTCCATCGCCACGCCCATCGGCAGCGTCGCCGCGATCAGCACGATAATCTGCCATTCGACTCTGGCATAGGCTTCGCGCGCCGTGATGCAGCCGGCCAGAAGCATCGCCGTCGCGCCGGCCAGGCTGCAGAGCGCGAGCGGGGCCAGGTTCGATCCGGCTGTGACTGCCACTCCGATAAAGATCGCGACGGCCCAAGCCGCCTTGTTCTTCCTCAGCGGAGTGTGTCGGACGTCGTCGAGCGTCAGGAAATTCGGGTCTTCGCGTAGACTGTTGATGCGGCGGCGGCGGCCCTGGATGAGCAGCATGTCGCCCACCTTCAATTGTATGTCTTCGAGGTTTTCGTAGAGCGCCTGGTCATGCCGGTAGATCGCCAACACGTCGGCGCCGTAGCGGGAGCGGAAGTGAATGCGTCTGAGCGTGCGGCCCACGAAAGTGGAGTTCGGCGCGATGATCGCCTCCACAATCGCCATTTCGGCGTCCTCTCTGCCGTCGGACCTGCCATCGGACCTGCCGTCATGCGGGGGGGCGCCTGCTTGCGCCTCGTGGACTGACATTGTATCGCTTTTGATCTCGAGGCCCTGGCTCTCTTTGATGCTCAGGATCTTGTCTGGTTTACCTCTGACCAGCAGCACGTCGCCGGGTCGCAGAATCGCCTCTCCGTGTGGCAACACGCGTTCGCCGTCTCGGACGATGCCGATGATGCGCAATTCGTATTTGCCGCGGAAATCCGCCTCGGCCAGCGTCCGGGCGATCAGCGGCGAACCGGGGGGCACGACGAGCTCGGTCAAATAATCCTTTTCCGCCCGCCCCTCCGCCGCCAACCCGTTCCCGCGCCGCGGCAGCAGCCTCGAGCCGAGCAGCGCCATGTAGAGGACGCCTGTGATGACGATCGGGACGCCGATGGGGGCGAATTCGAAGAGCGCAAACGGCCGCAGGCCGTATTTCGGCAGCAGGCCGTTGACCGCGAGATTGGTGGGCGATCCAGCCAGAGTGCATTTGCCTCCGAGCACTGCGCCGAACGCGAGCGGCATCAGGAACATCGATGCCGGGGTCTTGAGGCGTTTGGCGATGGCGATCACCCCGGGCATCAAGACCGCCGTCGTCACGACGTTGCTCATGAAGGCCGCGATTGAAGAGGCCGTCAACATCATGATGACCAATAGCTTGGTCTCGCCGTCGCCGGCCATCCGGTGGAGTCTGTGACCGATGGCCTCGACCACGCCGGTGTTGAAGAGCGCGGCCGAAATGACGAAGAAGCTGATGAGCGTGATAATCACCGGGTCGCCGAACCCGAGGAATGCTTCCGACGGCGTGATGACTCGGCCGAGCGCCAGGGAGAGCAGCATCAGGATCGCCACCATGTCCATTGGCAGCGCCTCGGTCACGAACAGGATTATCGCAACCAGCAGAATGATGAAGACGAATGCTATAGCCACTTTGATTGCACAATATAGATTTCAAGAAAAAGTCATCCCGTTTTTCCTCCCGGAGGGACAGCGGATATTAGCCGGTGGAGAAACCACCGGTACCGGTTGCGACGGGAATCCGCCGGCGCCGCAAAAACATTTTCTTGAATGCCATAGTTGCCAGTTTCACGCGCGCGACGACGCGTCGCGCCGCAGCAGATCGAAGACAGCCCGGATCACGTCATCGAACGAAGCCGGTTTGGTGATGCAGAAATCCGCGCTCGAACTGACCCCCGCCGGAATCTCATCGCGGCTGTAACCGGTGATGACGATAATGGGAACCTGGCCCAGGACGCGATTGGCGCGAAATTTTCTGAGCACCCGCTGCCCGTCGATGTCCGGCAGGTTCAGATCGAGAACAATGACGTCGGGGGAGAAGCGCCGCGCCGAGCGATAGCCGGAGACGCCGCCGGCCGCCGACTTCGTTTCGCAGCCTTCGGCTTTGAGCAGATGTTCAACCGCTTCGCGCGAATATTCATCGTCCTCGATGATCAGGACGCGGGGCTTGCGTTTCTCCATCGCTTTGATCACCTTACCGTCACGGAGTCACAAAGCCGATCTTCAGACCCTTTTAAGAGCGCTTCTGAATATATTCTTCTCTCCTCACTCCGAGTATGAAGAAGCAAGGGAGGCGCCATTGTCATTTGCAATTTGTCGTTTGGAGAGTTTCATATTCCTAAAAATGGCGGACAGAAAAACGTTGTTGTAGAATTTTGACTAAACACCGATCCGCAACCCAATTTTCGGAGTCGTCAACCGGATGAAGAGAAATCTGATCGTGAGCGTAATTGTGGCAACCATGGCAGTCTCGACGGCCGTGGCGATCTGCGTAGACAAAGCCTCTCTGTCGCAATTGAGTCTGCTCGATCTCGAAGGCAAAAGCGTCACCCCGCTCGCGGATTCGGGCGCGAAAGCCGTCGTTTTTATCTTCACCCGCGCCGATTGCCCGATTTCGAACCGTTACGCGCCGGAAGTGCGGCGATTGAGCGCGTCGTTCGCGTCTGAAAAGGTGAAGTTCTGGCTGGTCTACCCCGACGCCGATACGCCGCCCGACGCGATTCGCCGGCACATCAAAGAATTCGATTACAACTGCGAGGCGCTGCGCGACCCGCGACACGAACTGGTCAAAGCGACCGGCGTCAGCGTGACTCCTGAGGCGGCGGTCTTTATTTTCAATCGCTCCGGCGCGCGGCTGATCTATCGCGGGCGCATTGACGATCAGTACGCCGCGTTCGGCAAACATCGCCCAGCGCCGGCAGTGCGCGACCTCGAAGACGTTCTCACCGCCGTCGTCAAAGGCGCGGCGGTTGAATTTAAAACTACGCCGGCGGTCGGTTGCTACATTTCCGATTTGAAGTGAACGCTATGCTCAAGCTCGTCATTTCTTGTTTTTGGGGCAAGCAGAGTCGCCACAAGAGTCGCATAAGAAAAACAGGCGCAAACCGGTTCTCTTCTTTTTTCTTTCTTTGCGCTTTTTGTCTTTTCGTGTTTTTTGTGGCGCCTCGCTTTTCCTCCAATCGGGCCAAGGCCGGGCGCCTTTCGCAACAGATCACTTTCAATAAGCAGATTGCGCCGATCCTCTTCGCGAACTGCGCCGCTTGCCACCACGAGGGCGGGGCGGGGCCGTTCGGCCTGATTGAATATCAAGAGGTCAAAAAACGCGCGAGGCAGATTGTGACTGTGACTGGGAGCCGCTACATGCCGCCCTGGCTGCCCGAACCCGGCTACGGCGAGTTCGCCGACGCGCGCAGGTTGAGCGACGAGCAGATCGAGACCATCCGCCAGTGGGTGGAGCAGGGAATGATCGAAGGCGACAAGAGCGATCTTCCGCCCGCGCCGAGATTCGATGAGGCATGGCAGTTAGGCCAGCCCGATATGATCGTCGAAATGCCGCAGCCTTACACATTGCCCGCCGGAACGACCGATATCTTTCGAAACTTCGTCATCCCACTTCCGATCACGAAGACGCGATACGTCAAAGCCGTGGAGCTTCTGCCCGGCGACAAGAAAATCTTCCACCACGCGAACATTCTGATCGATCGAACAGGAGGATCGCGCCGGCGTGATGAACAGGACCCCGAGGTAGGATTCGGCGGAATGGACGTGGCTATTGAGTCGGAGAGCTTCGACCCTGACAGCCACTTCCTCTTCTGGAAGCCGGGCTCCGCGCCGTGGGTCGAGCCTGATGGGATGGCATGGCCGGCCACTCCGGGGACCGATCTGGTCTTGAATCTTCATATGCAGCCTTCGGGCAAACCGGAAACGATCAAGGCGCGGATCGGCCTCTATTTCACCGACCGGGCGCCATCGAAATTCCCGATGCTTTTGCAACTCGAACACGACGGCGCGATAGACATTCCGCCGGGAAAGAAAGATTTCGTCATCACCGATGAGTTCACGCTGCCGGTGGATGTTGACGCGCTCGCCGTCTATCCGCACGCGCATTACACCGGAAAAGACCTGCAAGGCTGGGCAAGGTTGCCGGACGGAACTAAGAAGCCGTTGGTGTGGATCAAAGATTGGAATCTGAACTGGCAGGCGGTCTACCGTTATGAGCGCCCGGTCTTTCTGCCGGCGGGAACGATGATCTCGATGCGTTTCACTTACGACAACTCCGCCGCAAACCCGCGCAACCCGAACAGCCCGCCGAAGCGCATACTCACAGGTGACAAAGCCACGGACGAGATGGGGCACCTGTGGCTTCAAGTCTTGCCCCGCTCCAAAGAAGACGTGCGAATGGTTTTGCAGGAGGCCCTGATGCGCCAGCGGTTGAAGAAGTACCCGTCCGATTTCATTGCCCATTTCAATCTGGGCGCGG
>DASTMP010000281.1:0-8646 GCA_035714085.1 Blastocatellia bacterium | reverse complement strand
GCGAGTTGAAGCTCAGGTAACTAACGACCTCACTCCACCGCTCGTCCTGTCCCATTTTGCCGCACATTCTGAATCTCATTGCGCTTTCTCGCTTCATCGTTTCAGGGCGTCGCAACGCGACATGAAGGCTCCTCAGAAAATCCCTGGGAATGCATCGCTTCCAGCGTGCTCTCGGCAAGAAGCCTACTGATCGGAATCAGAGGCCCCCGAATTGGAGGCGATGCATATATAGGTCTTGTTCCTATAGACACGTCTTTCGCCGAGACTGCACGCTGGAAGCGATGCGTACCCAGGGGCGCCTTTTCATCCTTTCAGGACGCCGCATAGCTATCTGAAGGCTCAGCTAACCGTAGCAGATCTTAGCTTGCCTTTGTCTTCTGCCAATCTTGAGCGGCTGTCTCTTGCACAGATCCGATTGCGCGGAATCGCTCATAACGTTTCCGTATCCGCTCTTCAGCCGACCACCCACGAATCTCGTCGAGCGTACGGCTAATTGCTTGATCAAGCAGCTTAGCGGCTCCCGCGTAATCGGTGTGAGCGCCTCCATCCGGCTCAGCGACAATTTCATCAATTATCCGGAAGGATTTTAGATCCTCTGCGGTCAGTCGGAGCGCATTAGCGGTCTTGCTAACATGCTCTTCCTCTCGATCTTTCCATAAGATGGTCGAGCAGTTTTCCGGCGTAATCACGGAATAATAAGCGTTCTCCTGCATCAATACACGATCCGCGACGGCGATGCCGAGCGCGCCGCCACTTCCGCCTTCGCCGATAATAGTGGCGATTATCGGGACGCGCAGGCGCGACATTTCCCTCAAGTTGTGAGCGATCGCTTCAGCCACGTTGCGCTCCTCAGAATCAACGCCCGGATAGGCGCCCGGAGTATCGATAAATGTCAAAATCGGGCGATTGAATTTCTCAGCCAGGCGCATCACGCGGAGCGCCTTGCGATAGCCTTCCGGCTTTGCATACCCGAAATTACGTTGCTGCCGTGTTTTGAGGTTACGGCCTTTCTGTTGGCCGATGATCACGACCGGCTCATCATGAAATGTAGCGAACCCGCAAACCATCGCCGGATCGTCCGCGATACGGCGATCCCCGTGAAGTTCGGAGAACTTGCTGAAGAGGAGAGGCGCATAATCAAGCAAGTACGGCCGATCTGGGTGACGTGATAATTTGACTATGTCAACGGGCGAAATATCTCGTCCACGATCCTTCACATTAACCTCCGATCCCAGCATATTTGAAATAGCGGCGGTGAGACAGCCGATCCAGCAATTCGTTATCAGACTGTCGTTCCATAGCGTTCACCCGGCAAGGGTTAAGTGTTATTTCTGATTTTCTTTGCGGCTTAGATCCAGATTGACAGTGATCGGCATGTTATTACCGGTCACGACAATGCGCTCATTGAACGAGATGAGCGCACGCATCATCTGCAAATCCAATCCTTCAAGCTTGGACGGCAAAAGCTTCAAGTCGTAATCACCCAATGTAAGGTGTTCGAAGCAGAACTCGCCCCGCGCATCTACCTCAGCGCGCAATTCCAAATCCTGTGGAGGCTGCTCAGGACGAGCCGCTAAAATATACCAGCGAATCCCCGCCGGCGCCGAACCGGCGATCTTAAACCGGCCGCAAAGAGTTAGCGTTCCGTAGTTGAAAATCAATCGTACCCCGGTAATCTGTTCGCCGGCCGCTACCTCGAAACCACCGCGATTTGGCGCGCCGTTCCATTCAATTCGGGAAAGTGTAAGGCCGAGAGATTTCCTGAGCGCCGATACGAAGAGATCCACTTTGCCCGGTTGAATCGCTCGGATCTGAAAACTACCGTCCGGATTGATCTTGCTCGCTGAGCCTCTTGGCAGATTCAATTCACTCGGCGTGAGATTGTTGCAAGTGATTTCAATCTGTTTGAGCAGGGCGAGCGCGGACGGATCATTCGTCCCTTCGACCGAGGCCACGCCGCTGATCGAGCCTCCTGGTCGAACGCTGACCTCGATGTCATGAAGGTCGGCGCCTGTGACATCGCACATTTTCGGCTCGCTCAAAAAATCGTTATTGGCGTTTGTATGAACAATCACGATATAGCGACCCGGAGCGACGTTGGTCAGTCGAAACCTGCCCGTTGAGTCTGACGGCTGACTACTCCATACATAAGAGGCGCCGACTTTGCCTTCTACTGTTGCGACGCCATAAGCAAGCTCAACCCCCGCCACTGGCTCTCCCGTATCAGCGTTTACAACCCGACCATAAATGTCATACGACCTCTTGCGTTCCGCCAAAACGATATCTATCCCCGTGAATTCCGAACCTTCGGTCACTTCAATCACTTTCGCCTGCGCCTTATCCGTAACATTTGGATAGAATGTCTGTGGGTAAAAGATCGGCGGGGTTTGATAGCTGAATGATCCCTCTTGCGCCAAATATCCGGCGCTGACGAGGTACCGGCCCGTCGGCAAGCCATGGACTCTATAGATCCCGCGATCATCGGTCGTGTACATATCTGGATCGGTTCCGACATAAAATGGCTGCGCCTCGCCATTACGGTCAAGTCTGCTAACCCGAATGCGTTCCTCCACCACAGGCTGCCCCTGTGGATCGGTAACGCGCCCCGTAATCACCCCACTGCGACTGGAATTGGAATTCGCCCCAACGGCTCCAGGTTTCGGCGTCTGCGCCGCCAACAAGACCGGCGCCAAGATCAACGCAAAGGTCGAGTAACTGAATTTCAGCATGATCGCCTCCAGTGGTTAATCGCGCCACCTCAGATATGTATGATTGTTTTATCTATTTTTTTCGCGCGAACCACGCGCGGAATCCACTCAATAACCCACGCCTCGTATTCTCGGTTTATTTCAGGAGAGCGGCGACCGCATCATGATGATGCCATTTCGCCCAGACGAAAGGGGTGCTTTCGTACCGGTCGTCTTTGCTCTGTAGATTTGCGCCATGGTCCACCAGGATTCGCGCAACATCCTCGTGACCGCGCCAGGCGGCCACATGCAATGGGGACAGCGAGCATACGATCTCGCGCTCATGGTAGAAATGCTCGGCGATCACGTTCGGATCAGCGCCGTTGCTTAAAAGCACAGCCGTCGCCTCCGCAAGACCACGTTGCGCAGTGAAGTGCGCCAGCAGACGATAGGGACCGCCGGGGCCGACCAGGTTCGAATCAGCGTCTATCAACTCTTTGGCCCGGTCGAACTGACCCAATGCGAGCGCCGCAGAGAGATCAACATCGGCAGGCCTGGCGCGCAACATATCTACAATCTGGTCATGTTTCATCATTACCGCAAGGCACAGCGGCGTCAGCCCCCAGGCGGTTTTCGCGTTGATGTCTGCGCCTACGTCCAACAGCAATTGCGCCATGTCCGGCAGGTTGTTGATAACCGCGAAATGCAGCGGCTGTTGTCCCTTGTCCACCACTCCTAATTGCTGGCTGAGCATATCCGGGTCGGCCTCGATCATCCGCCGCACTGTGTCTGGGTCTTTCCAAACGATGGCCGAGAAGATATCCAACCGCGCGCCATGGTTAAGGAGGAATTCGGCCACCTCGTAGCGGGCCGGGTTCCGACCGTGCGCATGCTGAATCACTGTAGCCCAACCTATCGGCCCGAGATTGTGCCAGCTATCGAGCGCATCCACTCCGGAACCTTGATCAACCAGCAACCTGGCGACTTCCAGATGTCCCCCCTCGGCCGCCCAGTGCAAAGGAATCGTGTCACTACAACTTTCACGGGACATTATGTCCGCTCCGGCGTCAAGCAACGCATGCACGATCTCCAGAAAACCGCGGTGCGCCGCGCAATGGAGCGGAGTGGTCCCTATATGGGAGTCCCGCGCGTGAACCTGCGCTGGATCGGCTTGGAGAATCCGGCGAACCCATGCCACATCTCCGCTGCAGGCGGCCGCGATCAGATTGTCGCTAGCATTCATCATTGCCTCCTTGATGTCGGCGCTCTATGACGACTTGTGTTCGAGTGTTGATATGCGCGCCTCCAATTCAACTTACGCCGCGCGCAATTTGGCGCCATCGCCAGCCTTAGAATAGAGGAGGAATTTTGAGGGACACGGTTATGCTAGTTTTTCACCCATCATCAGTCAACTTTTCAGACAGATTGATCTCACAAGCACAGCCGGCGCAGAAAACCTGCAAAGTCTGGAACACGAGTTGGCCGGAGAATTCCTGGCAAGACCCCGAGCCTGTGATTTACTATATCGTAGAGACCTTCAATCATTATGAATCAAAACAGGCGAGAATTCATCAAATCTGCTTCCGCATTCACAGCCGTGTCTCTGCTGCCTAACACAGTGGGATTCAACGGCGAGATCTGCCTCTTCTCGAAACACCTGCCGTCGATGGATTGGACCCGCATGGCTCAGGCGGTGAAGAAACTCGGCTTCGGCGGAATCGACCTGACCGTGCGGCCGGACGGCCACGTGTCGCCCGAACGCGCGGCTGAAGATTTGCCGAAAGCCGCCGCCGCCATTCGCGCCGAGGGTTTGAGCGTGCCGATGATCACCACCGCGCTGACTTCGGCCAGCGAACCGACCGCGAAACCGATTCTTTCGACCGCCGGTAAGCTCTCGATTCCCTTCTTCAAACCTGGCTATTACAGATACTCCTTCGCGGACGTGCGCGGCGAGCTTCAAAAAGCTATGAACGATTTCCGCTCGTTGACCGAGGTAAGCAAACAGTGCGGCGTGCAATGCGGATTTCACAATCACGAAGGCTACATCGGCGCGCAGTTCTGGGACGTCGCGCAGACTATCGATCAGCTCGACCCAAAATGGGTCGGATATTATTTCGATATTAGGCATGCGGTCGCGGAAGGCGGCGTCGCGGGGTGGAAGATCGCGCTTAATCTGGCCGCGCCCCGCATCAAGATGATCGCGGTCAAGGATTCTTACTGGGATAAATCGAGCAAAGGCTGGCGACAGGTCAATTGCCCGCTCGGCCAGGGAATGGTTGATTGGAAGGCTTA
This sequence comes from Blastocatellia bacterium, assembly GCA_035714085.1. Taxonomy (GTDB): domain Bacteria; phylum Acidobacteriota; class Blastocatellia; order RBC074; family RBC074; genus JAJVID01. Next base: position 3,667 of record DASTMP010000281.1, on the reverse strand, counting down.
TTTCAAGGCGCTGCGAGAGGCCAATTTCCAAGGACCGATCTCGCTGCATCTCGAATACGAAATTCCGGGGGCAACAAAAGCCGCGCAGGAAGAAAACACCCTGGCGGCGGCGCAGCGAGATTTCGAGTTTTTGAAAGAGCATTTGCAAGGGGCTTATCTGGGAGTCTGAGCATTCAGACCGGCGCGCCACCTCAAGCTATCGAGTAAACAACAAGAAGAGTTTGATTCGATGAAAAAAAGTTCGCGACGCAGTTTTCTTCGCGCCTCCGCATTGGCGTCCATTGGACTAACAGCGACAGGCGCGCTCGGTTCTCCTGTCTTCTTATCAAAACCAACCGACATCCGCATTGAAGATCTCACTGTCAGCTACGAAGAATTCCTCTATCGCGCCCCATACAAATTCGGGGGCGTGCCAGTTGATCGCGCGACGATCCTGAACGTCAACATCACGGTGCGAACGCGCGATGGCAAGACAGCGAAAGGCTTCGGCTCGATGCCGATGGGCAACGTCTGGTCATTCCCTTCGCGCGAGATGGCATACAACAGGACGCTTGGCGCCATGAAAGAGCTGGCCGACCGGATCGCCGAGATCACCGCCGGTTATAAGGAATACGGTCATCCGATTGACATTAACGCCGCGCTCGAACCGGAATACTTGAAAGCGGCGGTGGAAATATCAAAAGGGCCAACGCCAGCGCTCTCTTCACCGATCCCAAAACTTTGCGTACTGGTTACAGCAAGCCCGTTCGACGCCGCGATCCACGACGCCTTCGGCAAGATTCACAACCGTAGTTGTTACCAGACATACGGCCGCGATTTATTGACTCGCGACCTGTCGAACTATCTCAACGCTGATTTCAAAGGCGAATACCTGGATCATTACATCCTGCCGAAGCCGAAGCCGCGGATCGCGATGTTTCATTCGGTCGGCGGAGCAGACGCTGTGCTGCCGTCCGAACTCAAAGAGCGAATCAATGACGGCCTGCCGGAAACGCTGGCCGAGTGGATCAAATATAACGGTCTGACTCACATCAAGATCAAATTGCAGGGCGAGGATTTGAAATGGGACGTCGAGCGCACGGTCAACATTGATCGCGTTGCGTCGGAGACTCGGCCGAAGATCGATTGGAAGTATTGCGTGGATTTCAACGAGCGGTGTCCGAACGTCGAGTACGTCCTCGAATACTTGCGCAAGGTGAAGAAGATGACGCCCGCCGGCTTCGACCGCATCCTCTACCTGGAGCAGCCGACGGCGCGCGATCTGAAAACCAATCGCCAAAACGTGATGCATGAGGCCGCCAAGCTGCGCCCTGTGGTGATTGACGAATCGCTGACCGACCTGGAAAGTCTGTTGTTGGCGCGCGAGATGGGCTACACGGGCGTGGCGTTGAAAGCATGCAAAGGCCAATCACAGGCGATGCTGATGGCTGCTGCGGCGCAGAAGTACAAGATGTTTTTGACTGTGCAGGATCTGACCTGCCCGGGCGCGTCGTTAATCCATTCGGTCGGAATCGCGGCGCGCGTGCCGGGCGTGGCCGGCGTTGAAGCCAATTCGCGACAGTATATGCCGGCGGCTAACAAGCCCTGGGAAGGGCGATTTCCGGGATTATTCATTGTGAAGGACGGGACGCTGCGGACGGCGACCCTGAACGGGAAAGGACTCGGCGCTCTTGAGTAGCGCCCCTCATGGGTTTTGAGGAATTTCCATTTTCCATTTTCCAGTTGTTATTTTTCATTTGTCATTGCGTACGGCGCAACTCCAGCAATGACAAATGTCAAATCACAAATGGAAAATGGGAAACGGCTTCCCATCAAAATCTTTCTCTCAGCGCTCACGACAAAAGCAATTCCAGATCCTCTCTACTCAGGTTGCGGACGAGGCTGTTATCGGCGTTGATGATAGCGTCGGCGAGGTCGCGCTTGGAGTTTTGGAGCGCGAGGACTTTTTCTTCGACGGTATCGCGGGCGATGATGCGGTAAGCGAAGACCTGCCGGGATTGGCCGATGCGGTGCGCGCGGTCAATCGCCTGAGACTCGACCGCCGGGTTCCACCAGGGGTCGAGCAGGTAGACGTACTCAGCCGCCGTCAGGTTCAATCCCAATCCACCGGCCTTCAAACTGATCAGGAACAATTTGCAGTCGGGGTCATTTTGGAACCTCTCGACGCGCGCCTGCCGGTTGCGCGTCGAGCCGTCGAGGTATTCGTATTCGACCTTCTCTTTGTCCAGTCGGCCGCGCAGGATCGAGAGGAAGCTGGTGAATTGCGAAAAGACCAGGACCTTGTGGTCCTCCTCGAACAGCTCGACTAGTTGCGGGAGCAGCAGGTCTAACTTCGCCGAATCCTCCTTGACGCGATTCTTGTCAATCAGCCCCGGATGGAGCGCGGCCTGGCGCAATCGGAGCAGCGCCTCGAGCGCCTGTATCTTCGATTTCGCGATGCCGTCGCGGTCGATGCGGTCGAGCAGCGCGTTGCGGTAATGGTCACGCAGCTCGTTGTAGAGCTTGCGCTGCTTCGGTTCGAGTTCGCAGAAGATGGTCTGCTCCTGTTTGGCCGGGAGATCTTTCGCGACCTGGCTCTTGGTGCGGCGCAGGATGAAGGGGCGCAGGGCCTGGGCGAGTAATTGTCGCGCCTCTGCGCTCGAGTTTCTCTCGACTCCACCAGCGAGCTTGAAACCCGAGGCCGCTCCGAGCATTCCCGGATTCAGGAACTCGAACAGGCTCCACAATTCACCCAGATGGTTCTCTATCGGAGTTCCGCTCAGCGCCAACCGATGATCGCTGTTGAGCAATCTCGCCGCCTTCGCCGATGCCGTGTCGGCGTTCTTGATCGCCTGCGCCTCGTCGAGGATGACGTAATCGAATCGCGTGTCCTTGAAAAGAATCGCGTCGTTGCGCAGCGTGCCGTAGGTGGTCAGGATCAGATCGTAATCGTCGAAATGTTCAAGACTCTCTTTCTCCCTGGCCTGGCCGGTATGATCGAGCACGCGCAGTTTGGGCGCGAAGCGCGACGCCTCCTGCTTCCAGTTGAAAACCAGCGATTTCGGGACGACCGCCAGGGACGGCGGGGTGGCGGGATGGAGAGACGGAGAGACGGAGGGATTGGGGGACAGAGGGGCGCCATTGTCCCTCTGTCCTTCTGTCTCTTCACGCAGCTTACGCCGCGATTCGAGCAAGGCGAGGACCTGAATGGTGTTGTGACAAAGAATGTTGTTTGCTATGAAATTGTGATGCTCGGCGACTTCGAAGTCGTAGACCAACCCATCGTATTCCACATCCTCCACCGACTCTATCTTGCAGTAAAAGACTTCCTGGCCAAGCAATCGGCCCAACTGGTCTTTCACTCCTTCGATCAATCCCCGATCCAGTTCGGCGTATGCTTTCAGCGTGCGCGGCGTCCACTTCGACTGTTTTAGCGAGCGATATTCTCTCTCGGCGCCGCCGCTCAGAATGCCGTCGCAGGCTGCTATGACACGCTCCAAACTGGATCGGGAGAATTGTTGCGAGCCGTCTAAGTATATTGAATTATGCAGCCCAAAATGCCTGACCGGCAGACCTGTAGCCGTGACGACGTCCGCAACTATGTCAGAGGCCGGTATGCCCTCAACGTTCGTATTGCTCTGATATTCGCAAATCTTTTCCAGGCGCGATTGTTTTTTGGAATCGCAAA
>DASTMP010000280.1:0-41275 GCA_035714085.1 Blastocatellia bacterium | reverse complement strand
CGCTGCCGCGACTGAAACCACTGTCCGACCGCCCACCCGGCTTTGAAAAGCCGGGCTAGGATCAACTGTCGCTGCCGCGACTAAGGAAATGGCCATCGAATGAATCACATCTACTGCTGTCGTTCGGATTGCAGAATTCGTATTTGCATTTATTTCTCAAAGACAATAATTCGTTACTACGTGACGTCGCAAAGCTACCTGAAGTCTGTTCACCAACTCACTTGAATCAGTGATACAGCCTGACGCGGCAGCGCAAAACTCAGCTCAACCTTACCGTCTTTGCCGCTAACCCACTCCGGCGAAGTCAGCAGTTCGAGCTGTCCGGCGGCTTCGAGCCGCGCGTATTGCTCCGGAGTTGGATTCTGCGGCGACCCCATCTCTTTCCATACCGTGTAAGCGTTGCTGTGGTCGCGGTCAATTTGGTAGCGCTTGACCAACAGGCGCAGCGCCGCAGCGGGCATACCACTGATCGTCAAGCGCACCGAGCTGTCTGGCGCAGGCACATCGTTGTCATGATAATTCCAGGTCATCACCGAAACCTCATGCTCCGAGCGGGACGCCAGCGCGTCAATATCCGGCTTGCCCCGCACGCCCTCTTTGAGAATGGCGTCTAGACCGGCCGCGCCGCTGCTTTCGACTTTGACGCGGTCACCACGCATCATGCCAGCCATGCGAAAGACATTGAGCACGGGCTTGTCCACCCCATTTGTCGCCAGCGAGCGGAAGCCGTCAAACCAGGGCTGATCTTCAAACTCAAAGGCCCAGGTCATCAATCCTTCCAGGTTAGCTTGATAACGGTCGGCCAGCTTGAATGCGTTGTTGATGTGAGCAGCCGTGTAGACCGGGTACATCGCGCCGTTGCGATAAGTGTTGTGCGGATAGACCCGCGCCGAGCAGGCCGCGCAGCCTTCCGGGTCGGACTCGGTCAGGATGATCGGCAGCGATTTGTACTGCGGGAAATCCGCGATGATCTTGAGGCCGCTATCAATGTCCGCCAGGTTCTTCATCAACCCCATCTGCACATAACCTTCGACGACTCGCGGATTGCCCTTCGCGTGATAGGTGATTAAATCGAGCGGCGCCCCTGTCTTCCCCGTCACCGCATTCTGACCACGCGCGCAGTGTTCGAGAAACTGTCGCAGAAACGCCCCCGCTCGCTGCGCTGACGGGCCAGTGGCCGCAGGCCCGCCAATCCGCGCCTGCGGCAAAGCGCGCTTGATCGCATCCGCCGTGTAGTCATAGAGCCTGTTGTACTCTTCGGGCGTGCCCTTCCAATAAGTAATGTCCGGCTCGTTCCACATCTCCCAGTACCAGGCGCCGACCTCCTCTTTGCCGTAACGCTCGACCGAATGGAGTACCCATTGCCTGATCAACTCCGCCCACTTCGCGTAATCCTTCGGCGGATAGGCCCAGCCGGTGTAAATCTCCCCATAAGGCTTGCCGGGTTCCCAGTAGTGGCGATACGGCTGTGGCTTGACGGACAAAGCTTCGGGCATAAAGCCCACCTCAACCAGTGGCCTTGCGCCGGCCTTGATGTAAGTGTCGAAAATTTGATCCACGATCTTCCAGTCATAAACCGGCCTGCCCGCTGCGTCTTCGGTATAAGCGTTGGTGGACCCCCATTTCAGCGCTGGCTTCCCATCACCGGTGACCAGCAGGCTGTGCGCGCGGAAATAGACCGGAACCGGATTCATCTTCGCCAACTCGGCGACAAGCTTCTGCCCGTGCTTCATGTAGGTGTAGTTCGGCTCGTCATAACCGACATAAGCCCAGATCGGTTTGAGCGGGCCTATTTTGGCGTTGGCGTCCACGCGGATTGTTACCGGTTCCTGAGCCGGCAAGTTGATTGGCGTAAGAGCTAAAAGCAGCGCAAGACAGAGTGCGATTTGTTTCATTACTCTCCCTCTACGTTCGTCGCGCCGGCTTGTCGCCGGAAGGGCTGACTATGCGACGCTTCCGGCGGCAAGCCGGCGCGACGAACTAAAAGTTGTACTTCAACGCGAACTGGATCTGGCGCGGCAGGCTGGCCGTGCTCGTGACACGCCCGGCGGGCGCCGTGTCTATCTGCGTGTTCGGCGCGTTGAAGCTGGCGGTGTTCGTCACATTGAAGGCTTCGGCCCGGAATTGCAACTGGCTGCCTTCGGTGATGCGGAACTGTTTGAAGACCGAGAAATCGAAGGACTTGAAGCGATCTTCTCGCAGAATGTTCGCGCCCGAATTGCCATAAGTGAATTGCGCCGGCAGCGAGAAGGCCGAGACATCGAACCATCGCTCGACCGTCGGATTATCCAGATTGCCCGAACTCAGGCGGTTGGGCCGCTGACCGCCGATGCCGATGTTGGCGCGGTCAGCCGAGATGGTCGGCGTAAACGGGCGCCCGCTGCGCACTACAACGATGCCTTGAACTTGCCATCCGCCGAGCAGCGCGTTGGCGAAACCATTCGCCCCTTTGAGCAATCGCTTGCCGCGCCCAACCGGTAGCTCGTAGCCCCAGCTGGCGGCCAGATTGTGCGGGATGTCGAAATCCGTAAGCGATCTCTCCCATGCCGTATTGCCACCGACGGCTGGCGAATTCTGGTTTTGGATGCTCTTGGAGAAAGTGTACGAGAGCATATACCAGAAGCCTGCCGAAAGGCGCTTCTCCAGCATCGTTTGTAGCGAGTGATAAATGGTCGAGACATCCTGCGAGAAGTAATTGATCGCGCCGAAGCGCGGGTACGGGCGGCGGGCTTGAATCGCGCCCGCGCCGGCGGGCGGATTGTTGGCCGAGTTCGTCCCGTTCAGGAATGACCCCTTATTCCCGACGTAATCGACCTCGATGACTGTGTTGGCAAACAGCTCGTGTTGAACGCCGAAGTTCCAGTGCTGGTCATAGCCCATGCGCAGCTTCGTATAAGTCGGCCCCAGGCTCGGCGCCGCCGTCGTCGTCAGCGCGCGTCCCAGGAAAAAATCGGCCATCGTGCGTACGGCCGGTGTCTGATCGTTGAACGCGGTTTCGTCCAGCTTGAAGGGGATCATGTTGTTATTGACGCGGCCATCCGTGTTCTCCGTCTCATAGAAAATGCCGTAGCCGCCGCGCAACACTGTCCGCTCGCCAAACGGACGCCAAGCAAAACCGAAGCGCGGCGCCAGTTGTTTATTGTCGGGCGAAGTGATCGAGAGCGGCAATCCCGCCTGACTGCTTGTCTGGATAAAGTCCTTAAAGAGCCCGAAAGAGGAAGGCCCGGCGAATTGCGCGCTCAAGTCAATCTGATCGCCCTCGCCGGCGATGATGACCGGCTTGGCCAAATTCGGGTCGAAGGCCCCGAGCTGGCCGCGATAGCCCTTGAGCCAGGGGGAGTACTCATAACGCAACCCCAGATTGAGCGTAAGACGGTTGTTCACCTTGATGTCGTCTTGAAGGTAGAAGTGGTAGTAATTCCCCTCGCCACCGAAGGTGTCGGCAGGGAAGGCGCGCGTAACCTGGCGCGGATAACCAAGCATGAAATCGGCGAAGGCTTCGCCGCTGATCGAGCCATTGAAAGTCCACTGCCCCTGATACTGCTTGCTGTCGGTGAAGAGCGGAACCCAGCGGCGAATCTTCGTTCCGAATTTAAAGATGTTCCGTCCCTTGATCCAGGTCAGGTTATCCGTCCACTCGTAGACCTTCAGGTCTTGCGTCTTAGGACGTTGGTCGAAGGCCGAACCGTTCATTGCGGCATAACCGCTCCAACTGAAATCCGGGAAGGAGCCGACCACGCCCGGGCGCGCGGTCTCTTCAAAGCCGCGAATGCCTGCGTCCTTATTGATATTCGTCCCCTGTAAATACGCTTGCAGGTCAACGATCGCCGGCAGGTAACTGAACCGGAATTCGTGCGCCAAGTTTTGGCTGAGAATATTCGACATGCTCGCCACCAGGTTCTGCCCGCGCGTCTTGAGCGGAGCGTAGCCGAGGGCCGGGAAGGCGTTCGGCTCGTTCAGGCGGTTGTCATGAAAACTCCAGCGGACGAAGATGCGGTGATTCTCAGTGAGACTCTGGTCGAGCCGCAAAGTGAATTGATCGGTGTCCAATTGACGCGAAGGGGAGTAGGTAAAAGTTCCTGATGGAGTATTCGGATCTGGGATGAATTTGGCGAGGAACAGCGCCTGCGGAGAGAGCCGATTCGTCGGTATGACATTGTTCGCGAACTGCGCGCCTGTCACCGGATCTTTGATTCTCTGCGAAGTCAACGCGCTGAAATCGCCAAGCTTCATCGCCGCGGTCGGCACGATGCTGTTGAAGACCAGTCCCTGGCGTTCCCGCATCCCTTCGTAGCTCACGAAGAAGAACGTCCTGTCGCGGCCGCTGTAAAGCTTCGGAAGAGAGACCGGCCCCCCGAATGTGCCGCCGAACTGATTGCGTTTGAGGACTTCGCGGTCGCGGGCGAAGAAGTTACGCGCGTCGAGTTTGTCGTTGCGCAAGAATTCAAACAGCCCGCCGTGAAAGTCGTTAGCGCCGGCCTTCGTCGAGCCGTTCAACAACCCGCCCGCGTGGCTGAATTCAGCGGAGTAGGCGTTCTGCTGCACTTTGAATTCCTGCAAGGCGTCAATCGAGGTTTGAATGAGCGTGCCGCCCTGATGGTGATCGGTCACATCCACGCCATCCATCAGGAAGGTGGTTTGACGGCCACGCACGCCGCTGATGGCCGTGCCGGAGATAAAATTGGCGCGGATGCGCAGCAGGTTGCCCCCGCCCGGCAGCAGCGCCGCGCCGGGCGTCAACCGCGCCAGTTCGTAATAACTGCGCCCGTTGAGCGGCAGGTTGACAATCTGCGTGTTGGTCACCACGTGCCCGAGCGTGCCCGATTCGGTGTCGAGCTGCGGCGCGGAAGAAGTCACCTCGACTGTGGAAGTCACTTCGCCTACTTTCAAAGCCACGTCCACACGCGCCGATTGCCCGACCTGCACTTCGACCGAGTTGATGACTGTCTTCTGAAAGCCGGGGCTGGAAACGCTGACGCGGTAGAAGCCGGGATTGAGCGGTGTGACCACAAAATCGCCGCGTTCATTGGTCGTCACCGTGACCGTCTGGTTGGTTGCGGCTTCGGTGACGGTGACTGTGGCGTTGGATAGAGCCGCCTTTTGCGAGTCACTGACCGCGCCGACTATGCGCCCCGTCTGGACTTGCGCCCAGGCCGTGACCGTTAAAGCAAGACCGAGCGACAGCAACCCAAGGACGCGCCTTCGAGCGCAACGTAGAATCCGGGTTTTCATAATGTACCTCCGTTAGGCGACTGTGGACGTAACTCAACCTTTGAATGGTACGACCTTTGTCATTGGCTTTAGCAGCCGGCAAGGCGCAACTCCAACGCGCCACTCGAAAAGTTGAAATGGTAAAAGCTTGGTTTGATGGCGGCGAATGGTACTACCATTGAGTCGGACTGGCAAGCGAAACTAGGGAGAATTCGCATAATTCTTCTGTTTTGGCGAACCGCTCGACGTTGAATTGGCGCCGCCTTTCGGGCGGACAGCGAGCTTTGCGCCGCTTCGGCGAAAGGTCTGCTAGAGCAAGGGGCTTTCTTGTGTTAGGATTGGTCGTACCTATGAAGAACAAAGTCATACCAATCAGAGTGAAGCCAGCGGGCGCCGTTAAAGAGGACGTGACAGGGACGCTGATCGGCGTCTTCAAGCGGCTGATCTCGGAGGGCTCGCTTGTGCCCGGGCATCGCCTGCCCGCGGAACGCGAACTCGCCGAAACGTTCGGTGTCGCCAGGTCGTCGCTGCGGCAGGCGCTGAAGGTGTTGGAGATTATGGGCGTGATCTCGCAGCGCGTGGGCGACGGCACGTATTTGAACACGGCGGCGCCTGCGATTCTGGCCGAGCCGATGGAGTTTTTGATCCTGCTCGATGGCCTCTCCTTTCACGAATTGATGGAGGCGCGGCTGATCGTCGAGCCAGAGCTGGCCGCCCGCGCCGCCGCCCGCGCCACGCTGGAAGACATCGCCGAATTGCAGCAAGCGCTGACCGAGATGGAAGAGAACCGGCAAGATCACGCGCGCTTCACCGAATGCGACTTACTGTTCCACCAAACCATCTTTCGCCTCGCGGGCAATCGTGTTTGCAGCCTGATGTTCACCGTCGTGCACCAATCGTTGGAGCGGCTGATTCACCTGACCTCGCAACTGGTCGAGCCGGAGCACACACTGCAGCTGCACAGGCGCATCTTCGTCGCCATCCGGCGCAAAGACGCTGGCGAAGCTCGCCGCCGCATGACCGAGCATCTGGAAGACGCCCGCGAACTGTTCAAACGCGCGACGGCTTTGCAGGCGCAGTCTTCGCTGCAAAGTCGCATCGGTGAATTGAAGTCAGCGACTGGCGCCGCGAAAAAACTGACGCGCGAATTTCAGCGCAAGCGCAAGAGCAGTTGAGCGTTTGCCCGGTATATCTTCGATGGCGCAATCTCGGCCGGCTCCAACGAACTGTGATCGTGAGTAAATAAGTAAGGTGAGAAGACCGCGCTTCGAGCTTTGTTCAGTTTTACCGTCTAATACCGGAGTTGACCCATGAAACGATTCGTCCGCCGCCCGTGTTTGTTTCTCATCCTCTTGGGTTGCGCCCTTCCACCTACACCGCCGCTAGCTGCCCCCAAGGTCAACATCAATACTCCAATGTCTCCTCCGACTTGGGCTTTGCTGGAGCGCGAATTGATCCGCGCCAACACGACGGCCTGTGAGAACTTCTTCGCCCGTTACTTCGACGCCCGCGGTTATTTGTTGTGCGTCACACGGTGGGGCGGCGATGACGGGCCGGACGATGCGATCGAGAATTGCGCCCTCTGGCCGGAGTTGCACGCGCTTGGGGCGCCCGACGTTGTACGCCGGATGTATGCGCAGGCCCTGGAAGGACACATCCGACAATACACAGAAGCCAGGACCGTCCAGGTCCCAATGGCCAGGGATGGGATGTATTACAAAGAGTTTCCCGTCATGTTCGACTGGCAGCACAACGCCGAAGGACTGCGCGTATTCAACGCCATGGGACTCTCCGATCCGTATGACTCAAACTACAGGCTGCGCGTGCGGCGTTACGCGGGCTTCTACATGAATGAAGACCCGGGAGCCCCCAACTACGATCCCAACCTCAAGCTTATCCGCAGCATGTTCAACGGGAGCCGCGGACCATTATTGCGTAAGGCGACTGCGCTGGACTGGACCGGCGACCCGATCGAAGTGAAAAACCGCTTCACGCGCCTGGTTCACGGCGAACAGAGCTACGAGCAGATGCTGGCTCACTTCAAAGACTACACTGACGTCGTCGGCGATCACCCACTCAATCTGCTCAGCACGACTCTTGCCTTGAACGCCTATATGGCCACGGGCGAGAAGAAGTACCGGGATTGGTTGTTGGAATACGTAGACGCATGGCTCGCTCGTATGACGGCGAACGGAAACATCATTCCATCGAACGTCGGGCTTGATGGGAAAATCGGCGGGGAGTGCGACGGAAAATGGTACGGCGGCGTCTATGGGTGGGGCTTCACGGCGCAGGTTCCGCAGACCGGAGAACTCGCGAACCGCAACCGCGTCCCATGGAGTTTCATCGGTTTTATGAACGCGTACCTGTTGACCGGGGACGACAAATACGTTGAGGCGTGGCGCAAACAGGCCGACGCCATCAATGCGCATATGAAGGTGGAGAACGGCCGGAACCTCTATCCAAGCATGCGCGGCGATCAAGGCTGGTACGGCTATACCCCGGAGAAATTCAACGCCTACGCGCTCGAGGCATACTTCCTGACGATGAAGAAGGAGGATCGCGAACGAGCGCCGCGGACGGACTGGCTGGAGTTCCTGGAAGGGCGCAACCCTGGGTTCCCGGAAGAATCGCTGCGTCGCGATTTGGAGCGGGTTCGCAGCCGGGCCAAAGCCATGGGCAATGATGACACCACGCCCGACACGCGACTGGCGGACGACCCGATGAACTTCAACCCCGCCACAGTGAGCTCGCTCATACAACTAATGTGGGGCGGGTTGCCGCCTGATCTGCGAGCCAGAGCGCTGTTCAGCAACTTGCGGTATTTCGATCCCGTCAAGCGCCGCGCTGGTATTCCAGAGGACGTCGCGGCCTTGGTCGAACGGATGACCGGCGACTCAGTGACTGTCACACTGGTCAACATCAACCAGACTGAGAGCCGGGAACTCGTGGTCCAGGCTGGTGGTTATGCCGAGAGCCAGTTTGATGCGGTTGAATGGAACAGCCAGACTGTCCCGCTTAACACGAGGGAGATTACAATCCGATTGGACCCGGGCGCTGGAGGGAAGCTCGCCTTCAAAATGCGGCGGTTTGTGAATCAGCCGACGGTGGCGTTTCCCTGGGACCGTAACTGAAAAAGACCGACTGACAAAAAAAATAGACAGGATTTGCAGATTCATTCCGGATCTATTTCGCTCAAAATAAATTCCTGATGGATGCGGCAAATTCTGTCTATTTTTGCTATGGGTGTTTACCTGTACCACCGGAAACGATCACGATCCTGGCGATCATGCTTCTCGCGATATATGTCGCGTCTGGATCGATCTAACATCTGATCGAGGCGCCGGCGCTCTTGCCAATCCAACCTGCCATCGTCCAGCCGTGAGCGACGTTCATAGGTTTCGATTCTGCGCTGCTCATTAATGAGTCTATTTGCTTCCCCCCTGGTCAACTCTCCGCTGCGAATGCCGTCTCGAATTCGATCCCGTTGGTAATATTCACGTCGATTGATATTGTCATAACGTCGGCATCTGTTGCCCTGCGCCAAACCAGTCATCGGAAGTATCCCGGCGATCGTCACTGCGGCGATAAAAAATCTAAACAGGATTTTCTTCATAAGGTAATCTCCTTTTTCCTCCAGTTTGAATGTTCCCTTCTGCGCCAACCCGCTTGAAAACTTATCGACTCTCGTTTTCTCGCAGCTGTAGTAAGTGTGTGCAATCCACATATGACATTGGCAACTGCTGGGCCAAGACGGTTCTAATGTTCGGATATGAACCGATTCGATTGATCGACGGCCGAGCCGAATCCGTAAGCCCTTCAAATTCCTCCATTCTTGAGAATCGCTTGCTCTATTTTTTGATTTGTTTATGCATTGATTCAGACCGTGTTTTTTACCGGACTATGATCAACAAACTAATTCGTCGGTTTGGGTAAACGAAATCGTATGCGGGTTTCAATATGTTTCGCTCTTCGCACCGCAGCGTCATTTGCGGAGTTCTTCATTCGCAGCAGAATTCTTGTAGAAGGCGGCTGCGGCTAGGGCGCCCAACATTCCATCGCGCGAGATGGCGTACGATTGCGAGGCTCTTTGCAGTGAGCTGCTTTTAGAGATCAACCAGGTCCTAACAACCGGCGGCGCATTCGCTGGCTGCATAGCCCGTATATGATCAAGCCCCTCCAAGACCTGCAAGTCCCAGGTAAAATCTCGTATTTTGGCAGCTTGGTTAACGAGCGGGCCGACTATATCGAAAGTGGCGCCGCCCCAGTGTTCACTGTATACAATGGTGTCAGTTGAACCGGCAAAACAGAGCCGCGGGCGCGTAACCTTGGATTGAACCGACTGGTCATCAAAGCCTCGCACCGCCTCGTGCAGCGTTAAGAATTGGCGAGCCGTGTCCTTGCGGCGAGCTGATAGGGCTTATGGTTTAAGCGCGTGTACCGTCTTACCGAAAGCTCACGCGAAAATCAGTTGACATGTCAACTATTGACTACTAAACTTACCCTGATGACCAATCAAAGAAAAAGTTCTGGCCGAACTAAAAGGGAGCGCTCGCGACCGTCTCCAGCCCAAACGGCTTATGTCACTTTGTTGTCAACGGCCGACAGGGCGAAATTCTTGTTTGAGACGCTGTGCGCTCCTTTCGACCTTACAGGGCAGCAATACAATGTGCTTCGTATCTTACGTGGCGCAGAGCCGGACGGTCTGCCGACGCTGACAATTGCTGAGCGAATGATTGAAAACGCCCCTGGAATAACACGGATGATTGATCGCCTTGAATCGAAGGGACTGGTTGTGCGCGAGATTCGCCCGCATGACCGCCGCTGTGTTTATTGCCGCATCACGGAGAAGGGCTTAAGTCTATTGGAACTGCTCGACCAACCCGTCGAGAAATTCAATCGGGCGTTATTTCACGGGCTGAGCAAAGCAGAGGTTGAACAGCTTACCTCGCTTCTTTTGAAAACGCGGCAAGCTCACGAAGCCGATTAAGCCAAGATCAAAAGAGATGAAAAAGAAACCGAAAATATTAGCTTTCGCCGGAAGTCTCCGCGAACACTCTTTTAGCAAACGAGTTTTGAGAACGGCGATTAAAGGCGCGGAAAAGGCTGGCGCGGAAGTAACCTTTGTGGATCTGCGCGATTTTCCGATGCCGATCTACAATCAAGATGACCAAGAAAGAAACGGCTTTGACGAAAACGCGCTTCGTTTTCAGGGGCTCTTAACCCATCACGACGGGTTGTTGATAGCTTCTCCGGAATACAACGGTTCGCTTCCTGCGGCGCTAAAAAACGTGATTGATTGGGCCTCGCGCCAAAGCGATAGGTACCGAAAGAGTGATGTTTTCCCAGGAAAAGTCGCAGCGATGATGACAGCTTCGCCTGGCTCTTTGGGCGGCGTTCGCTCACTGGCGCATCTGCGCGGCGTGCTGACGAGTGTGGGGGTTAACGTTTTACCTCAAGAAGTCGCGGTCTCATTTGTCGGTGATAAATTCGCCGGCGACAGCGAACAAATGATCGATGAAAGAATGAAAGGAATTTTGGAAGCTTTAGGCGCGTCACTGGTTGAGATGTTGAAAAAGACGCGCGCCGAAATTGAAACCGTGCCGGAGGCGAGTAGTTAGAGGAAGAAATATCCCAAACTGGTCAACGCCGTCTTAATTCATCACCGCGACTTCAATTCTCGTCTTGATGCCGGGGCCCAATAGAGAACCGCGCCCTTTCGGCGCGCCGGCTCGACAATGTTTTGGAGTGTCAACCCGCGCGCCGAAGGGGCGCCGTCGAGTAGCGCATCACCCTAATATGCGCCGATCAAGACATCGTTGGCGCGCAACTGCGCTCTGCCCTTCTGTGGCCTTGCAGCAGCGCGGCGGCGCATCTAATTTCCTATCCTTACCGCATTGCCGCAAGCACACTGACGATCAGGCGAGGAAACATGCAGATTGACTCTATCCGAATGTCGGTGAGCGGAGAAAACAGCGATCTAGCCGCTGCTGTTCTGCGCCACATCAAGGCAAGGCATAATATCCTTCTTTGGCGCTTGCTCGTAAGCCCAGTGTTTTCCAGGAAGGATGTAATTGGACTTTGAGCTTGCGCCAGCTTTTATCACTACGGGGATTACTGGAGTAGTAGCCGATGCTATATTGATGTCGCAGTAACACGGCAATACTGTCGACGGCGTCTTCAATCCTGTTTGCTGCGCGCGGAAAAAATGATTCGCCCCCGGTCATTCCGGAGAGATCTTCCAGCAAGCCTTTTCCGGAGGTTCCCCACCAGTTGCTGCTCGTATTCCCTATTCCGACGCAGTAAATCTGGACACCGGCTTCCCTAACCAGTTCCATCAACTCTCTATAACTATAGCGAGAGGAATTGTCCTGGCCGTCAGAGATGATGATCAACGCGCGCTTGCGGTGTTTTCCCTGTTTGACCTTTTCCAACCCGAAATAAACCGCATCATAGAAGGCGGTGAGTCCTTCGGGTTCAGCCGAGCGCAAATATTTGTCCACCTCTTCCCAGTCAGTTCCCTCAACCTGGACTGTGGTCTTCTTTGAAAAGGTCATAAGATAAAAGTCGTCATCCGGACTGCCGGTCTTGACGAGTTCCCCAGCTGCTTTCAGGGATTGATCAAAGTGTTTTTTCAGGCTTCCCGAAATGTCCAGCAGGATTCCGATGTTTAAGGGGACATCCTCATCAGAGAAAAACGCGATATCCTGTTTAACCCCGTCTTCATATATCTCGAAATCCTGGGGGCTGAGACCAGGGACAAAGTTATTCTGCTTGTCGGTCACGCTCACGCTGAGCGTAACGATGTCAGTCGATAACCTCAGCGCGCGCTCCTGGTCCTTGAATTGCCAATCCGCATTTTGAAGCCCTGACCAGAGCCTGGCGTTTGCCATGCGACGCGCCTGGGCGAAGCAAGCGTGTCCTCCTTGCTGAAACGGCTTCGTTACGCAGAGAAATAGCGCCACCAGGATTGTTAGCCGGAAAAAACGTTGGGTGCATAAATGGGGCATACAAACGCTCCTTCGGAAGAAGGGCCCTGACGCGAAGCTTATAACGGTAATCCAAATTGTCCAGCTGTCGGAAGCGCGAATAATTATGGGGTTCCCGCTAAACTATCTGCTAGAGTCCTTTCGTGTTTGGCGATCTGATGCGAGCGAGAATATTACTTCGAGAAATTGGAGAGAGGGTCTCCCAGTTTTTTTGGTTGAGCGGATTTGGTGTCCATTTGGCGGTGTCCTTCAAGTAAACAGGCTGGTTTCGGAACACGCCGCTGGCTCGCTCCGCTCTTGCTGGATGGGTACCGGGGCGCCGAAAGCTCATGAGCATTCCCGCACATGAGGGCGCCGTCCCTTTCAGCATATGCCTGGACTTGCTTTGATCATAGCGCCTTTATACAAGTGATTTCCATTTAAAATCCCAGTACTCAAGCGCCTCCCGATCGAAGATTTGTTCAAGCGCCTCCGTGACTTTCTGAAGGGCATATTGATTCTCCGCGGCTGTGATGGAGAGCAGCCATTAGAGATGTATATGCTCCTCGATCTCTGCTTAGTCAGTCAAATTGTGATCTGGGTCTTTCTGCATCGACGACGGCGGCGATTCTACACGGCGCGCCGCTCGGAGGCGAGAGCGAGCGGGCTTTTTTTGCTTTTTTTACGCTCGTTTCCCGCAAACGCACGCCCTTCTCCCCGCCCATTTCGCTTCAGTTCTATGTGAGAGATTGGAGTTCAAGTTTTCTCTCAACGGCCTTCTGCTCCGCATTTGTCGCTTTAATTTCACGACTCTTGACGAGCCAGTACGCGGCAAAGACGTACATTGCGACAAGTTCGACAAAGAACACTATTGATTTGTCTGGTCTGTCGTATTGCAAAACCGTCGTCAGAAAGATCGCAATCGCCGGAGACAGCACCATTAATACGCCTAGCGATTTGTATATGATCTTGTACTTCTTAATTCTATTTTTATCCTCCATTTCAGAGAGCGTATCAGAAGCGCAGAACCAGCAGACAACCGCAATACACGCAAATGAGAGGAAAGCGCAAACGCCGTGCGCCTTTCCCCAAGTAAATGTCGCGCATGCGTTATCAAACTTCCATTCCATAGGAAACACGGCGACGCCGACAGCGAAAATGCCCGCCAGGTTGAGCGCGATGTTTTCAAGCGCACTGTAACCCTTGTAGAAATACAAACAAGCGCTTATTCCAAACAGCGCTCCGACGAACACATCCCGCATCGAAGAATGGTAGTAAGCGCTCAATGAGCCTTGGAGAGGCAGGCCTTGGCGCAGATGTCCTCCGAGCCACAAGATCAACGGGAAGGCTACTGCAATTGCGATCAATCCATATCGAAGGCTGATGTATGTGCCTGTGATGTGTTTCTGAAGTTGTTCAGGTTTCATAGGATTCATAGGGTCCTCCTTGAAGCGAAGGTACATAACGATGATTGGTTGATTGGCGCCCCGCCTTTCGCCGGCGAGAGCTGATGTCTACTGACGGAAAATTATCGGTAGTATTGCCTGAGAATTCAGTTGACCTTGCGATGGTCCCGTATCGGCGTCTGTCTCACAAGAAAGCGGCTCAGGATCGGCTGTATGAATTGCGGGTCATCCTGCCCACGCGCATATAGAAAATTGGTCTTACCTGAAAATGCTGATTTCGACTATTCATCAATATGATAATCGCCGAGGTCGTCTTGCATCCGCTGGGCTCCAGTGACTAAGGCGCCACTGGATAGCGCTGACTGGCAAGGCCTGAACCTGAGATCAACGAGCGGATAGTATGCCCACTTTTTCCAAGAGGCAAGATTCCACAGTCATTTTTGCCACTTTCACTCGGGTATTCAGGAAAAACAAACCACGGGGAACACGGGGATGTTTAGTTTTGCTCTTCCCGGTGATCCCCGCGCCCCCCGTGGTTGATTCAACCTGAACATTCAAAGGGAGCGGGCGGGCGATTGTGATTCACGCGGCGGCCTTCAGCTTTTGCGCCAGCGCCGGATGGCGCAGTTTCTTGAGCGCTTTGCTTTCGATCTGCCGGATGCGCTCGCGTGTGACTCCGAAGACGTGACTGATCTCTTCGAGCGTATGCTCCTCGCCGCTCCGGTCTAGGCCGAAACGCATCCTGACGATCTTCTCCTCGCGTGGGGTGAGCGTGCTCAGCGCTTCGTCGGAGACCGCGCGCAATTCCGCCGCTTCGATCCGCTCCACTTGGCTCGGGAAGAAGGCGTCCTCGATCAGCTCCTCGAATTTCGAATCGCCTTCTTGACCGACCGGGGTCTCGAGCGAAATCGGCTCGATGGAAGCCTCCAAGGCGCGGCGGATCTTCTCCGGCGCCATGTTCAACCGCCCGGCGATCTCCTCAATCACGGGATCGCGCCCTAATTCCCGTCTCAACGCGCGCGAGACGGATCTGATTTTGTTAAGCAGATCCGCCACGTGCACCGGCAGCCGAATGACGCGCGACTGATCGGCGATCGCGCGCGTGACGGCTTGCCGGATCCACCACGTCGCATAGGTCGAGAATTTATAGCCGCGCCGCCAATCGAATTTCTCGACCGCCCGCATCAGGCCGATGTTCCCTTCCTGAATCAGGTCAAGGATCGGAAGGCCGCGGTTTTGATATTTCCTGGCGATCGAGACTACCAGGCGCAGATTCGCCTCGGCCATCTCGCCCCTGGCCTCGGCCGCAAGGGCTTCGCCGGCGAGGGCCGCTCGATGCGACCGCTTGATCGCCGCCGCAGGCTGATTGGTCTCGCGCTCGATTTGTCGGAGACGTCTTCTTGCGGCGCGTAAACGCCGTTTGACTTCGTTCCCGTCCTCCGGTTTCGCGCCGAGCTTCTCATTCTGTCTGGCGATCTCTCGCTCGAGGGCGCGAATTTCCCCTGCGACCGCGCTGATCGCATTGACCAGTCGCCGCCACATCTCGTCGCGCAGCCGGAGCCGCGAGACCTCCGCGGCGACCTCCAGGCGCGCGCGCGCGATCCGGCGCTTGAGGCGCAGCGGTTTCTTCGATTTATGGCCACGCGAAAGCGCTCGCTCGGCCTGCAGTTTCCGCCACTCCCCGAGCCCACGGCGGCAAAGCGCGCGAACTCGTTCGATTCCTTCGAGCGTAAGTTGTAAGCGCTCTTCCGTTCTGTCTTCGCGATCCTCCAGCTTGGGCGGCTCAGCTCCTTCGGCCGGCGCTGATTGATCAGAGAATGTAATGACATCGCGAATGCTGAGCGCGCCCACCGCAAGTTCGTCGCCGATCTTCAATAACTCGGCGACGGCGATAGGCGAGCGTGTGACGGCCCGTTGCGCCCGCCGGCTTCCGTTCTCAATGCGTTTGGCCAGTAAGATTTCGCCTTCGCGGGTCAGGAGCGGCACACTCCCGATTTCGTTCAGGTACAAACGCGTCGAGTCCGGCGAGCCTGCGTCTTCCGGCGGATTGTCGCGCAAACGATCGACAAGTGAAAAGTCGCTGGCATCCGCCTCCGGCGCCTCCATACTGTTCAGATTCTGTTCCATATTGCGGATCATTGACCTCCCCTATCGCGCGAGAGTTTCTTGAGCGTTTGATGGAAGCGCCTCGCGCACGAGCGTTCCACCACTCTCTATTCAAACCATTCTTACTTTTTCTTATCAATAACCTCTTCGGGGACGATTTGGAGCGTTAGCCGTTCCGTCCGACGGATCAATTCGAGCGGCGCCCCTTGCCCCACCCGCTCTTCGGTCAACAGTTTGTGCAGGTCATCAATGCCGGCCACCGGCCTCCCGGCGAACCCGATGATCAGATCCCCTTCCGACACGCCGGCTCGTCGCGCCGGGCAGTCCGGTTCAAGCGAAACGACCAGGACGCCGCTTTCGACCGGCAAGTTGAAAAAGCGCACGAAGCGTCGCGGCAGCGGCGCGTTCTGCCCCGCCACCCCGATGAAGCTGCGACTGATGCGCCCGTCGCGAATCAGTCTGCCCGCCACGAACTTCGCGGTGTCGATCGCGATGGCGAAGCAGATCCCTTGCGCCGGCATAATCATCGCTGTGTTGACCCCAACTACCTCTCCCCGGGAGTTGACCAGCGGCCCTCCGGAATTGCCGGGGTTGAGCGCGGCGTCGGTCTGAATGACATCGTCCATCAGCCGCCCCGAAGAGGAGCGCAAAGAGCGTCCCAGCGCGCTCACCACGCCAGCCGTCACCGTGCTCTGGAAGCCATAGGGATTGCCGATGGCGATCACCAACTGACCCACCTTGATCTTCTGCGACTCCCCCAACGCCGCCGGCGCCAGGTTGGGCGCGTTGATTCGGATCACCGCCAGGTCCGTGTCCGGGTCATCGCCGACAGGCTGCGCCTCATACTGACGGCCGTCCGCCAGGGTGACCTCGATCCCGGCTGCGCCATGCGCCACGTGACTGTTGGTGAGAATGAAGCCGTCCGGCGTGAAGATGAAGCCGGAACCGCTCCCGCGAGCCTCTTGCGGGAATCGCTCCCGCCCAGGCCGCCGGTCGTTACGTTGACGGCGGATTTCAATATTGACGACCGAAGGACTCACCCTCTCGGCGACGCCTACGATCGTCTGCGAATAGGCGTCAAGAAGAGCTTGATCCGAATCGGCTGCCCTCCCCGAAAAGAAGACTCGCCGCTCTTCAGCCTTGACCTCTTCATCACTGATCGTCGCGATCTCATATCGTCTGCTCATTCATTACCTCCCGTTCCGGAATTCCGAACACGCTTGAACGCTCCAGGCCCCCTCGAGTGGGCCCCGATTGTCCTTATTTGTAATTGAATTGGATTTGTAATTGCATTAGTTACAAATATTAGCAAAAAATATTTGGTCAGCTCGGCCTCTGTTTTGACGCCCCCTTCCTCTCGCTGACGCTCTGGAAAACCTGCTCGATCGACGTCCTCGCGAGCGCCTGCTCGACCGCTAGATTCACTTCATCCAAGACGCCCTTTAAAACGGACTCGATGGCGCCGCCCACTAGACAACGCCGACTGGGCGATTGGCGATGCAACGCGAAAACGCCTCCTTCCTCGACTGCTCGGTAGACATCCAGCAGACTGATCTGACCGGCCTTCCGCGCCAATCTCGAACCGCCAGCCGCGCCAGTCTGCGAGGTAACCAACTCAGCGCGAGAGAGCGAGCACAAGATGCGGCGGATCACCACCGGATTGGTGTTCACGCTGCTGGCCATCTGATCGGACTTGATCGGCTCATCCTCAGCCCCCGCCATTAACGCCAGGATGTGGACCGCCACGGCGAATCGGCTACTTGTCTGCATCTTTATCTTCTCCCATCTTTATTCCACATCTTCATTCCCCATCCTCATTCCCCATCCTCATTCCCCATCCTCATTCCTCACCGTCTGCGGCCTTCGACAGAGAGGTCTGTAACCATTATAGTTACAGATATATTTTTGTCAACACCCATGTCTGACCGCTGGCCAAAGCAAAAACTCCGTCTTGCGTCTGCAGGCCGTCTTCTTGATGGCAGGGAAGCCAGCCTCTCTCTATCAGAGACAATTGACTTGTTCTTGTCCATTGACGGCTACTTGGTGTCTACTGTCCCGATTTTGTAGCCACCAAGAGCTCATCACAATTGGCAATTCCTGCAAATACAAGATTTACCAAACTTCAATGCCGAGGGCGGGACTCGAACCCGCACGGCCTTTTGGGCCAGAGGATTTTCTTACCACTATAACTTTCGCTACCTGCCGCCCTTTTCAAGGCCGACAGTTTGTGGTCTGGACGATGCCTTCTCCGTGCATGATTCATTGCCTGCTTGATTTGAACAGGCGAACAAACGATGTTTAGGAGGGAGCCGTCTCGTCTCTACACTTTGCTAGTCTCACTAGCCTTAGCTCGGCGTTGCCATTCAGCGGATGCTGCTAAGGGTTCGCCGAATTTGACTCCATCCACGCCGGCGTTTCCATCCGACGCGCTCAAATTACTTCAAACGACTTAAGTCCTCTGTGTCTGCCATTCCACCACCCCGGCAAGACGCCGCTGAGTTTAAGCGCTCTAACACCAGGTTGCAAATCTCCGTAATGTATCGGGTTTGCGCGCTCTCGCGGATTGTAATGCCCCGGTCGTCCTGATACTCTCCCCGCTCATTTCTTTCAAGCATATGACAATCAGCAGAAAGGTCTAAGGTAAAGGAAGCTCCTCCCGACATTTCGAATGGATCATCCTCAAACCGCTGTATGCGCCGAGGCTCGCGCAAAAATCGGATGGCTGGCTGGCAAACTCTCCCGCGTCACTTCGACCGGGGAATTGATTCCAGAAGTCGACGGTTTACGTTTCATCGCCATCTCGGCGGTGCTGTTTCATCACTTGCTGGCGATGTATTTATCAAACAGCGGTCGCAGCCCTGAAGTTCACTCTACCACGGAATGGTTCGCGGCCGCCGACCAGTCGTGGCTGGTGACACTGGCCTACTGCGGCCATTTTGGCGTCAATCTTTTCTTCGTGATCAGCGGGTTCATACTGGCGCTGCCCTTCGCCAAACGCGCCTTCAACCAACAAGCCGCGCCCGGCCTCAAGTCGTATTACCTGCGCCGCGTCACCCGCATCGAACCGCCATACCTGCTCAGCCTGATCGTGATCTTCCTCATCCATTGGAAGCAATGGGGCGCCAGTGAATATGGACCGCGACTGATTCCGAACCTGATCGCCAGCTTCTTCTATTCGCACGGTCTCGTTTACGGACGCGAGAGCGCAATCAACGGCGTCGCGTGGTCGTTGGAGATCGAGATTCAATTCTACCTGCTCACGCCGCTGCTGGTACTGATGTTCAGGTTGCGTAACGCCGCCGTGCGACGTTCACTGCTCGTAGCGTTGATCGTCGGCTTCGGCCTGCTTTCGCAATGGGTGATCTACCCATCCGGTTCAGCGCGGCTGCCCTTGACGCTACTCAATTTTGCGCATTACTTCCTGACCGGCTTCCTGCTCGTCGATCTCTATCTGACCGGGCGGTTGCGCGGCGGTGATAAACGCCTTTCGTGGGATGTCGTCACGATCGGCGCCGCCACAGCGATCATTGCGACGCTGAGCCGCTTCGGCCAGTTCTATTTCCTGCTGCCGTTGATGGTCGGATTGCTCTACGCGGGATTCTTTATGGGAAGACTGTCGAACGCTTTCGCGAGGGCGCGATGGATAGTGATCATAGGCGGCATGTGTTACACGATCTATCTCTACCACATTCTGATCATTTCCAACCTGATGACGCAGACCGTGCCGCTGGCTTCGATCACGAGGCCGTTCAACCTAGACTTCGCGTTGCAGTGCCTGCTGATCCTGCCCGTGGTCTTCGCGGCTTGCGCTTTGCTATTCTTCTGCGCCGAGAAGCCGTTTATGCGGTGGAGTCTCTCGCCGCGTCCGGCGAAGAACTTAAAGGCGGCGCAGATCGCGGCGGCCGATTAAGCCGGTACTGGCTGTCGATCACCATACCCTCAAGGGATTTCTGGCGCGATGTATTTGGTCATCAGATAGCGATCATGATCTTCAAATCCGAACTTACGGTAGACCGCCTGCGCCGATGTGTTCGCCCTCTCGACCTCCAAATGCAACGCGTTGACGCCTTCAGCGGCGCAGACCTCGGTCAGAAACCGCAACGCGCGTTTGCCAAATCCCTGCCCTCGATATTCATCGCGAAGGTAAAGTTCATCAACGAACGCGTCGCGCCCGTGGAATTCAAGGCTGTAGCCGAACGTCAGCGCGGCGTAACCGGCGACCTCATCCGCCGAGAGGATCAGAAACACGCGCCCGAACGTTTCGTCGCCAATGACGCCCAGCAACGCGCGCCGGGCGACCGCTTTGTCGAACGCCAGCCCTTCGTGAGCGTAAAGCTCGCGCATCATGGCGATCAGCGTCTCGATGTCATTCGGGGTAGCGGGCTTGAAGTTCGGGTCAGTCATCGCGACACAATCATTTTGCAAATTGCGCCAGCAGACCATCCGGCCTGATGATCGGCTTCAACACCGAGTAAGGAACGACGACCTCGTGCTCGCCGACTGCGTACGAGCCGACCTGATAACGATCGAAGGTGATCTTCAACCCCAACGGCGTGATGTTCCAACTGTGAAAATTCTCGATCTTCGGCCCGGCCCCTTCTTCGGCGTAGCTCACGGTCTCCAGCTTCTTTAACTCCATAATGGAGTAATCTGAAATGACCTTGAGGAAGTTTGAATTAGGAGTGAAGAGATCGGCCAGGCTTACTGGCGCGTTGCGATTCAGGTCGTAATTGAAAGACTCGGTGGTGGTGTTCGGGTGCGCGCCGCCCGTGTATTCATAGAAAGAGAAAAGGACGCTGATGAAATCTCTGCTGGCGGCTGTGATTTCGTAACTAACGCCCATGCTGTTCGGAGGCGGCGCCGATTTGGCGTCCTGCTTGGCGGCGGTTTCTTCGCTCGGCATTTCATCGACAGCATTTTTGAACTCGCCTGTTTTCCTGGCGACCAGCTTCGCGGCGGCCTGGTTGAAATTCTCGACCCGCGCGGAGTCCGCGTCGGCTAGATGCGGCAGCGCCGTGTCGATTTCGTAACGCAGCTTTTTATTCGCGCTCTTCTCCTTCTTCTCTCCTAGTTTCATTCCGCCGAGATCGAATCGGAGCTGCCGCAAGCTGAACTGCATTTGCTTCCCTTCTTTGCCGCCGGTCCACGACCCGGAAAATCTCAGCCTGACGTCGCCGTTCGCGCTCAAACCGTCGAGTTTGCCTTTGAATTCGCCGGTTTTCCGCGGATTACCCATCATGTAAGCCGTTTCAGTCAAAGTGACGTTTCCATCTCCGTCAATTCGGCCTTTCAACTCCAGCGTTCTCATCGCAGAGTTGAACGCGCCGGCTCGCTCGTAAAAATAATCGCCGGTCAGATCGGCGCCTTTGCGTTCAAGCTCCATGCGGACGGCATGCCTGTCGTCTATCGAACCGACGAAGACCTCTTTGAATTCGGAAGGCGCCTGTACGACGGTCTCGTTCGCCTGTTGGGAATCGGGCTGGGGCGACGTTTGATTTTGCGCGGGGGCTCCGGCGTTGGGATCGCTCTTCGCGGTCTCGCTTTTACAAGAATGAAGGGAGGGGACGAAGAGCGCCAGAGTCAATAAACACGCGGCCTTATTGAGTGTTATTGCCTTCATAACAGGTGTCCATTTTTCATTTGTCATTTGATATTTAACGACGGCCATTGACAGAAGTCAGATCGGCCAGCGTCCGATGAATATCCATGGTAGATGGCGAGTTTCAGAGCAATGGCAAATATCAAATGGCGAATGACAAATGAAAGATGCTCTACCTTTCCGATCACATCACCGGCCCGATGCGCCACGGAACGAACTCCTTGTGCCCCAGAATCTCGCTCTTGGTTCGTTCGCCCGAGGCCACACGGCGGATCATATCGAAGATCCTTCGGCCCACATCCTGAATCGTCTCCTTCCCGTCGACGATCGCGCCGGCGTTGATGTCGATGTTGTCCTCCATCAGGCGGGCGATTCGCGAATTGGTTGAGATTTTGATCACGGGGACGACCGGGAATCCGATTCCCGTGCCGCGCCCCGTCGTGAAGCAGATCAGGTTCGATCCCCCGGCGGCGATGCCCGTGAGCGAGACCGGGTCGTAGCCCGGCGTATTCATCAGTACGAAGCCCGGGCGGTCGATTCGTTCGGCGTAAGCGAAGACGCCTGTCAGCGCGGTCGTTCCCCCCTTGGCCACCGCGCCGAGCGACTTCTCGCAGACGTTCGTGATGCCGCCCGCCTTGTTGCCGGGCGACGGGTTGTCGTCCCAGGAACCTCCGAAGCGGCGCAGGTAACTCTGATACCAGTTCATCACGTCGATCACCTTGCGCCCGGTCGCCTCATCGACCGCGCGGCGAGTGAGCAGATGTTCCGCGCCCATACATTCCGGGATTTCGGCCAGCACCGACGTCCCGCCGCAGCGGACGACCAAGTCGCTGGCATAACCGAGCGAGGGGTTGGCCGAGATGCCTGAGAACGCGTCGGAGCCGCCGCAGTTGGTGCCGAGCAGAATTTTGCTCATCGGGTGCGGCGCGCGTTTCATCTGTTGGCAGTGTTTGATCAATTCCCCGACCTGCGCCACGCCGTCGGCGATCGTATGTCGCGTCCCGCCCGAAGACTGCATCTCCAGCCCAGCGATCAGTTTGCCCCTGCGGAAGTGGCGTTGGCCGAGCTGCGCGGTCTCGATGTATTTCGAGATCTGGTTGACCTCGCAACCCAGGCTGACCATCAGCGCGGCGCCGACATTCGGATGAAATATCATCCCGGCGATTGTGCGCTCCAACTGCCATGTGTCTTCGCCCTGTGAATGGCCGCAGCCTTCCTGATGCGGGATGGCGACGACTCCGTCGATCCCGTGAGTGTCAGGGCCGACATTCCTCAAAGCTTCGGCGATCCCCATCGCGACATGACTGGAACAGTTAGACGTGGCGATGACCGCAATGTAATTGCGCGTGCCCACGTCGCCGTTTTCGCGCGAGTAGCCCATAAACGTTCCGGCCTCTTCGGGCGAAAAGTATTCGGTCACGGGCGCGCGCGTGGCGTACTCGTAATCCTTGCCGCCAAAATCGGGCGCGACATTGTGCGTATGCGCCCACTCGCCGGGCGCGATCTCTCTGGTCGCCTTGCCGATGGACTCGCCGTATTTCGTGATCGTTGCGTTTTCCGGGATCGGCTTCAGGGCGATCTTGTGCCCCGGCGCGATGTTCTCGCGCGCGGCGACCTTGTGGCCGCCCGCGACGACCGCCATCCCCGCCGCTATGGGCAGGCGCGCGACGGCGACATTGTCTTTCTCATTGAGCAGAAGAACCGGTTCAGTGGGGTTTTGATTCGCTTCCATTTCTCTATTCTCGCAGTCAAATGGGGGTTGAATTCACGCTGAGTTTACTTCCACAACCTGATACCTACAACCCGGCGCCTATCACTTGCCTAATTTGACGCAAGCAACCCAAAATGGCCAAAATGGCGCGGCCCAACATCCCAATATTACCGAGGAGAATTCACCTTGACGAACAGGTTTCTGGCCGGACTTATGGCTCTGCCGTTTTTTTTAATGACCGCGCTCCTGGCGAATGCTCAAGACCCGCCAAGGACGGAGGAAAAGGGACGGGTACAGGTGATCGGATATCCGCCACCTCCTGCGGCTCCCATCACGCCGGAGAAAAAGACTCTGATCAAGGAACTATTTGGGCTTCTGAACTCAGGCAATACTGCATGGGCCATTGCCACCCAGTTTCTGGAACAATCCCAGCAGTCGACGATAATTCTGATTAAGAGCGATCTGCGAGAGTGGATACAGGCGCAGAAAGTTGCCCCCGCAGAGAAAAAACGCATGGAGGCTGAAATGGATGAGTCAGCTCAACGCATTCTGACTCGCATGCGCGCCGAATTTCCGAAGCGTATCAATATGGGCGAAATCCTTGAGACGGTCACGTTGGAAGTTTACGACAAATACTTCACCGAGGCTGAAGTGAAGGACATGATCGCCTTTTACAAAACACCGACGGGGCAAAAATTCATCAAGATCCTCCCACAAATCAGCGCAGAAATAGTCCCAAGGACCAAGCAATTGATGCGCCCTGCCGCAACTCTGTTGGTAACCGAGTTGCTTGGGGATGAAATAAAGAGATTGACAGGAAAACAAAACTGAAGCGGAAAACTATGACCGACATGACATCATCATCTGACTCCGCCTATGCCGCAAAACCCTGGCTCAAAAACTACGATTTATGGGCCCCAGCTGAGATAAATCCGCCGAACCAGCCGCTTTATCAAATCTTGCAGATCGCGAGCGGGGCTTACAGGGAGAAACCCGCGGTCGCGTTCATGGGCGAGTTCATCAACTTCGGCGATGTCAAACGGTTGGTCGACCGGCTGGCGACCGCGCTCCAGAAACTCGGCGTCGTCAAGGGCGACCGGGTGGGCGTCATGCTGCCCAATTGCCCGCAGTATCTGATCAGCTTCTTCGCCGTCCTACGGCTGGGCGCCATTGTCGTGAACGTCAATCCGATATACACGCCGCGCGAGATCGAGATGGTGGCCAAAGATTCCGAGATGCGCGCGATCATCGCGCTCGACCTGCTCGCGCCGAACATCTTTAGCGTCGGCGCCAACACCGCGATCGAGCATGTCATCGTCACGAGCCTGCTCGATTATTCGGACACGCCCGACAAGGCGGCGCCCGCCCCGGAAGGCGCGCTCTCTTTCAAATCATTGATCGGCGACGTCGCCGAGGTCGATTTGCCGCGGGTCGAGATCGATCCGGCTGAGGACGTGGCCGTGCTGCAATACACCGGCGGTACGACGGGTGTGCCCAAAGGCGCGATGTTGACGCACAGGAACCTTTACACCAACACGCTGCAATCGTGGGCCTGGGGAGGGCCGCTGACCAGACAGGGCGACGAGCGCTACCTGATGGTCATCCCCTACTTCCACATCTACGGCCAGACGGTCGGATTGCTGCTCGGCGCCTGGAACGGCGCGATGCAGATCCCGATCCCGAAATTCGACCCGAACCTTCTGATCGAGGCGATCAAGCGGTACAAGCCGACCTTCTTTCCGGGCGCGCCGACGCTCTACATCTCTATGCTCAATCACCCGGAGATCAAGACCTGCGGACTTGAAAACGTCCGCCGCTTCAACAGCGGCTCGGCGCCGCTGCCGATCGAGGTGATCGAGCAATTTGAGAAGATGAGCGGCGCGATGCTCTACGAAGGTTACGGGCTGACTGAGGCGTCGCCGACGACCCACTCGACCCCGACGCTGGCCAAACGCAAGATCGGCAGCATCGGCCTTCCCTTCCCTTCGACCGAATGCAAGATCGTCGACCTGGAGACCGGAGAGCGCGTCGTCCCCGTGGGCGAAGCCGGCGAGTTGTGCGTCCGCGGCCCACAGGTGATGAAGGGTTACTGGAATCGCCCTGATGAGACCGCCATCGCGCTGCGCGAAGGGTGGCTCTACACGGGCGACGTGGCGCGGATGGACGAGGACGGCTACTTCTACATCGTCCAGCGCAAGAAGGATATGATCATTGTCAGCGGCTTCAACGTCTACCCGAACGAAGTCGAAGAAGTGCTCTTCACTCACCCCGCCGTCCTGGAAGCCGCCGTCATCGGTGTTCCTGACACATATCGCGGCGAGGCGGTCAAGGCCTTCATCACGCTCAAACCCGGCGCGAGCGCGACCGCCGACGAGGTGATTGAATTCTGCCGAGCCAACCTTGCGAAATATAAAGTTCCCTCGCTGATCGAATTCATGACTTCGTTGCCGAAGAGCGCCGTTGGCAAGGTGCTGCGCCGCGAGTTGCGCGAGATGGAGTCTCAGAAACAGAAGTAGATGTCGGCGGGCGAAAGCCGCGACAAACAACGTAGAATGGAGAAAGCATGGAGAATCCGTCAGAAATACTCTCAGAGTCCGAATCAAAAGATCGTTTCACCAACTGGATCGCCATAAGTGTGGCCGTGCTTGCGGCGTTTATGGGCGTCACAAAGATCAAAGATGACAATATCGTTCAAGCAATGATGTTGGCGAAGTCTGACGCGGTCGACACCTGGTCAGAATATGAATCAAAACGGATCAAGCATCACCTTCTGGAGTTAGGGCTTGACCAGACCGTCGCCCTCCGCGATGCGGCGATGAAACAAACCTCGGCGACATTAGATGGTCAGGTGAAGCATTATGAATCGGAGATTGCGCATTACCAGAACGATGAGCTCGCGTTACAGAAGAAAGCCCGAGATTACGAGGCGCAATATGATGCGCTGAATTATCGGGATGATCAGTTTGATCTCTCGGACGCCGCGCTTTCAATGTCAATTGCGATGCTGGCGGTGACGGCTCTGACCAAGAAGAAATGGTTGTTATGGTTATCATTGGTAATTGGGGTTTTCGGCATAGTGATGGGCACGGCCGGTTTAGCGGGTTTGAGAATACATCCGGGATGGCTTATCAAGATGCTGTCCTGAGAGCATATGATGAGTAAGGAGTTCTGATTGAAAGCGCCGTCAAGCGATGAGCGAACGGAGCCGATCAACGGCATGCAGATGTATTACGAGATTCGCGGAGAAGGCGAACCGCTGGTCTTACTGCACGGCGGGACCGGGATCGGCGCCGACTGGGCGCTCATCTTCAATGATCCGCCCGAGGATTACCGGCTGGTTGCGCCGGACCTTCGGGGCCACGGACGATCGACCAACCCCTCCCAGAAGTTCACCTTTCGGCAAGCGGCGCTCGACGTATTCGCATTGCTTGACCGATTGGAGGTTGACCGGTTCAAAGCTATCGGCCTGAGCATGGGGGCAAAGACCCTCCTGCACATCGCCACGCAACAACCTAGCCGAGTCGAGGCTATGGTATTGGTAAGCGCGGCGCATTATTTCCCGGATCAAGCCCGCGCCGTCATGCGCCAAATGACTCCTGAAGGGCATACCGACGAAGAGTGGGAATTCATGCGACGACGCCACAAACATGGCGATGATCAGATTCGAGCGCTCTGGCGGATGAGCAATGATTTCAAGGACAGCTACGATGATTTGAATTTCACGCCTCCGTACCTGTCAACGATTACCGCTCGCACTCTAATCGTTCACGGCGACCGGGACCCCTTGTATCCGATCAACATCCCGTTGGAGATGCGCGCTGCTATCCCAGGATCATATCTTTGGGTGATCCCAAACGGCGGGCATGGCCCGATATTCGGCGAGCGTACGGGAAGTGGCGTGACAACCAGCCATTTCGCCGAGACCGCATTGGCGTTTTTGCGCGGCGATTGGCGAAGCGCGTAGCAATGGAGACTACCGAATGCCCAGCCCACTTTACGAACCAATATTTGGTTCCCCGCTCCTCGTAAATCAGTCCTTTTACGGCCGACTCGGCGGTAAGGTTGAACGTCGCAGGCTCGTTGATAGCGTCATCGTGCCAATCCGTTCCGGCAAAGCCTGGCCGGTGCGCGCAGGTCAGATTTGCCGCATCGTCGCCGTCGAAGGGCCGCAGGTCGTGGACTTCAACGCGTGGAACCTACACAACCCGCGCGAACATTTCTGGGCGGCTCGCACGAAACAACTGCACAGCGCCCATATGAGGGTGTTCGACCGGTTCTGGTCGTGTTTGCCTTACCTGCGTCCGATGGCCACCGTGACGGGGGACAGCGTCGGCTATGGCATTGATGATGACGGCGCGGGATGCCACGACCTGCTAGGCACTCGTTGCGATCCTTACGTTCACAAGATGTTGACAGGTGAAGAGTTGGATGTATGTTGCCATTCGAATCTGTTGCGCGCTGTCGCGCCCTATCGCCTCTATGAAAGCGACGTGCACGATGTGCTGAACATCTTCCAAGTGACGGGATTGACCGAGGTTGGTCATCAGTATTTCGTCAAACCGTGTCCGGCCAAAAAGGGTGATTACTTCGAGTTCTTTGCTGAAATTGACCTCCTCTGCGCCATCTCGACCTGCCCGCACGGCGATATGTCAATTCCGACCTGGGGGCCGAACGCCGCCGACCCGATCACTATCTGCCGGCCAATCGGGGTGGAAGTGTACAGCGTTGATCAAGAGTTACTGGCGGGATGGAAATCGCCCTCGGTCTCAGATTACGGAGGGACGCACGGGATGAGCCTGGAACGATAAGGCAGAACGGCAGCAGGATTGCGTGGTTTACGTCAATCGATGCGCATGAACAAGTTCGTCCGACTAACCAATCGCTATAGATTGGGTATTCATTTATATGCAGGTGTCAATAAGACCACGGTCAATGATCAGTGGCCTCCTATTTCTGGCCATTGCGTGCAATTTCTGGGTTTCGCCATATCAAAACGGCATGGCCTCACCGCATGCACAGACTCCATCAGGAAAAAAAGGATCATCTGCATATATTCCTTCACAACTCCGGCCCTCGCTTGATGACGGCATTCGACGTTTTACTCAGGCGCAAGCAACCGAACAGTGGGAGGAAGTGGCCAGATTATTAGGTCGATTTCGTAACGGCTCACGGCGCCACCCCTATACCCAGAGCCACAAAGAATGTTTGCTTTCGCAGATGCGCGCCAAGCCTATGATCTCGTTCGTTATAGAGCGAATCATGTTCAGCACGGAGATACTGGGTATGCCTGCCGGAAAAAGGTGGTGGTGGTTGACCGGAGCTGCAGAGTTCAGAACCATTTCGGGTATTACCGGGGCGCAAACAACAATAACCGCATACCGCGACAGCGGTGAGTGGCGCTTCACTCCTCCTAACTACGACGACGACTGGGTCCGCCAACGTGTGACTGACGCTGACCTGACCGCTGACAGAAGCGCAAACGTCGAGATACAGCTTGACTCGAATTGCCCTCTGCAAATACGCGATCTTAGCGTTGTAATGCACCCTGAATATCTGTCGTTGCGCCGCTTGCGCTTCAAAGTGGTCAACAAACGAAATAAAAAGGTCATCGGCTACAGTTTGCGTCTCGATCTGCTAGGAGACCCATACTCCGGAATCTCAGAAGGCGCTTCGATCGAAATTGAACCACAGGCTACTACGAAAAAAGACAAGGAGATAACTTATTCGGCCTATAGCTATTATTGTGAAGGTGAATCTCATCGGCGTCTCGTGATCGATTCTGTCAGTTTCGCAGACGGCTCAACCTGGACGGATCCGAGATTTCGCAGAAACAGAAGGCCAAAGAATTGATTGTTCTGAACGCCTTGAGCGCCGAATGGCGCCGCGCACGACTAACTGCTTCCAATAGCGCTGATGGCGACAGGCTGTCACGGATAATCCGTGTGAATCCGTCGCCATCTGTCCGATCCGTATAGCGCTCAGGTTACGACTTGGCCTGCATCCCCTCGGCGGGCTTGTCGACCACCCGCTGCGTCGCCTCGTTGAAATAGAGCACGCGGCCTTCGCGGTACGACTGCACGGACATGCCGATGGTGGTCATCGCCTTGTAGGCCGTCAGCGCGTCGAGCACCGTCTTCTCGCGCGTCTTCACGCAGCGCAGGAAGTTCTCCATGTGGTCTTCGCGCTTTTCGGTTGGAAGTTCGACAACATCTTTGCTCCACTTCTCGACGAAGCGTTTCTTGAAGATGTTTTCGGGCGTGACGGTGATGTGATCAACGCGACCTTCGAACTGTCCCTGCGGCACCATCATGATCGTCCCTTCGTGCCCGCGGATCAGGCCCGGAATGTGCTGCGAATTCGCCATCGAAGAGCTGAGCACTAATGAATGGCCTTTCGGGAATTCGGCGATTAAGTGGAACGTATCGGGGACTTCGCGCCCGTCTTTGTTGAAAACGTAAATCCCGCCGGAAGCCATCACCTTGTGCGGGAACTGGGCTTCACCCCAGCAGATGTTGAGCGGCGCGACCACGTGGTAGAAGAGGTCGGTGGCGATGCCGCCAGAATAGTCCCAGTATTTGCGGAAGCAGAAGAAGCGGTCGGCGACGAAATCCCGTTTAGGCGCGCCGCCCAGCCACATCTTCCAGTCGATGTAATCATCGCCTTTGCCCTCGGGCCCGGCGGTCGGATCGATCTTCCAGTTCCATTCGCCTTCGACCGAGTTGCGGTGATACGAACCCTGGCTCATTATCAACTGCCCGATCATCCCGTCCTCGATGGCCTTGCGGGCCTTCCACCACTGGTCGCTGGAGGTCGTCTGCGAGCCGATCTGCACGACGCGGTTCGTGGCCTTAGCCGTTTCGTAAAACTTCTTGGCCTCCTCGACGGTGTGCGTCATGGGCTTTTCGCAATAAACGTCCTTGCCGGCCTTCATGGCCTCGATGGCGATCGGCGCGTGCCAATGGTCCGGCGTGGCGATGATCACGGCGTCGATGTCCTTGCGGGCGATCACTTCGCGGTAATCGAGCGTGGCCATTTCGGCCTGGCTGACCTCTTTGGCCTTATTCAGCCGTTTGCGGTAAACGTCGCATACGGCGACTACCTGCGCTGGGCGCGAGTTTTTACCCACGTCAATCGCCCACTGCATCACGTGAGAGCCGCGCCCGCCGAGGCCAATGCAGCCGATGTTGATGCGGTCGTTCGCGCCCAGAACCCGCGAGTGAACGTTGGTGTGATAGATCGCCGCGGCGCCAGCGGCGGCCATACCGGTCTTGACGAAGTCTCTGCGTGTGGTCTTCTCAGCCATACAAACCTCCTCAGCTCGATGTTGAAGCTCAATGCTTGTTGCGACTTTAGGTTTAGTTGTGATTTTGTGTTTAATTGTTGCGCTGCGGCGCGCCACGGCTGGATATTACAATCCTCAGACGCTTAGATCAATGGTTTAACCAACGTCTATCCGCATTTGTTTTGTGATCGCTTGGCTCGCAGAGGCTGTTTTGAAATTCCGGACACGCTCTGAGAAGAACCTTCGCGCCTTTGCGAGAAACCAGGCTGCGTGAGGCGAGTTTTTCGAGAGAAGCGCAAAGGCGCAAAGGTTCTTCCGTAAGTTCATCCCAGCATAAGCAATTACATTACCTTTACATGCTCAACAAGCTCACACTGCCTGAAGCCGACGAGAGTCTCAGGTTGCGCGATCCTCCGCCGATGCGTCCGGCGGCGTGACGACCCGGCCCCCGCTCCGATTCTTCAATAGTCAATGGGAAGTCGGTCTTCAAACCGCCGCTCAAGGTGGACATTCTCACATCCGCGTCGAGGTTGGCTGGCAGCTTAACTTGGACGTCGCCGCTGGTCGAAGCGAATTCCATGTCGCCGGCGCCGTTGAGTTGCGTGATCTCGACCTCGACGTTGCCGCTGGTCGATTTGCCGCTCACCGTGCCGTTGATCTCTCCGACGCGGACGTTGCCGCTGGTGGAGCTGGCGTTGACTGCGCCCGTGACGCCTCTGACCGTGACGTTGCCGCTGGTCGATCTGGCCCGCAGGTCTCCGGTCACGCCAGTCACTTCGACATCGCCGCTCGTACTCGAAATCGCGTCGAATTTGTAACTCCCGCGCGGTACTTTGACCTCGAACCGGATGC
The DNA here is from genome assembly GCA_035714085.1 of Blastocatellia bacterium. GTDB lineage: Bacteria > Acidobacteriota > Blastocatellia > RBC074 > RBC074 > JAJVID01. Next base: position 10,140 of record DASTMP010000280.1, on the reverse strand, counting down.
TGGCGTTGCAGTCACAGTTTTCGGGGTAACGCGCCCGAACGTCCACCTTATTGCCGGCGCTGTTGTCTTCGACCTGGACGAGGTCGCGATCGCGACCTTCTTTGAATCCGAGGACCAGAACTGACTGACCTTCATAAACGGTCACGCTCACGTCGCCGGAGACGTTGCGAACGTTGATCGAACCGCCCTGGCCGACCTCGTAGTTCTTGCGAAAATCCTGCGCCGCCGCGTTCAATGACAATAGCAGGCAGGCCAGCGCAGAGAAGATCACCAAACGAATTTGAAATTGTTTCATCGTGTCACCCTTCCTTTCGAGTCTTTCGAGATTCTCCTCGAGGTGAGGTTGAATATCTGTTTCGCCCACGTAAGTGACAAAACGAGGAGGAAGGTTTCAACGTCGCGCGGTAAAAATTTCTTGGCCCCCTTTTGGCTCTGCTCAGAACGATCAGTTTGCGTCGCGGCTGCAGTAATATAAGCTACGCGCCGACGATGAGAGGCTAATCTTTCAAATGCGCACTGACATCAAGGGATGGAATGACAATGACAGCGGAAGCTATCGAACACTACAACTCTCTGCTCGAAGGCCCGTTCGCCGACGACGCCATCGAAAAACTCTGTGAAGGGACCGTCAAATACGACCTGCGCTACGGCGATCGCCCGGTCTGCGCGGTTCTGCGCCCGATGTTCGTCACCGAGCGGCAATACGAGCGGGTCAGGCGCGACACGACGCTCGCGCTCTCGGCGATTGAAAGGCTCTGTCGCGCCCTGATGGCCGACGAAAAATTACGCGCCGAACTGGGCCTGACCCCGGACGAGGAGCGATTGGTCTCGATCGCCCCCGGCTTTGGCGCCCCGGACGCGAGCGGGCGGATGGAAGCGCCATTCGATTCGAGCGGGGAGTTCCACTTCGTCGAATACAACGCCGCTCCTCCCGGCGGGCTGCTCTACGGCGACGCGCTCAGCGAAATCTTCATGGAGATGGACGTCGTGCGGGAATTCGCCAGCGCGCGTCCCCTGCGGCGCATCGAGGTCAGGCCTTGCGTCCTTGAAACGCTGCTCAGTTGCTACCGCGAATGGGGCGGACGCGATCAGCCGCACATAGCGATAGTCGCTTGGAACGAAGCCCCGGCGCTGGCCGAGTTCGAAATCTGCCGCGAATATTTCGAATCGCGCGGTTGCCCCACAATCATCGCCGACCCGAACGAGCTTGAATACCGCGGCGGGTGGCTGCGTGTCGGGGAATTCCGGGTCAATCTCGTCTACAACCGCGTCGCGGCGGGCGAGTTGCTCTCCAAAGGCGGGCTGAGCCATTCGCTGATCCGCGCCACACGAGATCGCGCGGTCTGCGCGGTTAACTCGCTCCGCGCCCAGACGCTCATGAAAAAGGCGCTCTTCGCGCTGCTCGACGACCCCCAATACGAGAGCCTCTTCACCGGAGACGAGGTGGAGACGCTGCGCCGGCGCATCCCGTGGACTCGCCTCATGCGCGAAGGCTTCACGACCTACCAGAACAAGCAGGTCGACCTGATCGATTTCGTCGCCGGCCGGCGCGAGGATCTGATTCTGAAGCCGAACGACGATCACTGCGCGCTCGGCGCGGTGTTCGGCTGGCAATGCGACGACGACGAATGGCGCCGCGCCGTCAACAACGCGTTGGGCGCTTCATTCGTCGTACAGGAGCGCGTGGGAGCGCTGCAAGAACCATTTCCGGCTCTGTCCGGCGGGCAGATAACGTTCGAAGATCGACACGTCGATTTCGCCCCTTATACGTGGCTCGGCGACAGCGTGGAAGGCGCCGGCGTCAGACTCTCCGCCCCGACGTCGGCGAACGCGTCTACGGGCGGCGGTTCGACCACGCCGATGTTGATTTTGGAAGAAGATTTGACAATGTCCGCGAGCGAGTTAATATAGCCGCTTCTTTTTTGCGCCCACAATTAATGGCAGCGCGGATCGAAGCGCAAAACCGAAAAGATCATCGCTGATTGGCGGGAATCTATATAGAATTCAAGAAAAAGAATTTTCGCCACGAATGAACACGAATCTTCACGAATAAAAGCAAGGAAATGGTAGCCAACCAATTTACGAGACCAGAAAAAATATTCGTGTTCATTAGTATTCATTCGTGGCTAAAAACCTTTTCTTGAGAGCTATAGTTTCCGTTCAATGCAAACTTCTTAAGCGGAAGAGTCTTCCGCAAAAAAAGGAATTATGAGCATCATCGCACAAGTTCACGCCCGTGAAATTCTGGATTCGCGTGGCAATCCGACGATCGAGGCCGAGGTTGCGCTGGAGAGCAGCGCGATGGGGCGCGCCGCCGTTCCTTCGGGAGCTTCGACCGGCGAAAACGAAGCCGTCGAATTACGCGACGGCGACAAGTTCCGCTATCTGGGCAAAGGCGTCCGGCTGGCCGTCGAGAACGTCAACAAGACCATCGCCAACGCCATCGTCGGCAAGGACGCCTTCGACCAGGTCGAGGTCGATCAAACGATGATCGATCTGGACGACACGCCGAACAAATCGAAACTCGGCGCGAACGCGATCCTGGCTGTTTCGCTGGCGACCGCGCGGGCGTCGGCCTTGGAGCTTGAGATCCCGCTCTATCGGCACATCGGAGGGACGAACGCGCGAACGCTGCCCGTGCCGCTGATGAACATCATCAACGGCGGGGCGCATGCCGACAACAACGTCGATTTTCAGGAATTCATGATCGTCCCGGCCGGCGCGCCGAGTTTCGCCGAGGCCCTGCGCTGGGGCGCCGAGGTCTTCCACACGCTGAAAGGCGTATTGAAGAAGCGCGGCTATTCGACCTCGGTCGGCGACGAAGGCGGGTTCGCCCCGAGTCTGAAATCGAACGACGAGGCGATCGAGGCGATTCTGGAGGCGATTAACGCCGCCGGCTACACGCCGGGCGAACAGATCGCCATCGCGCTCGACCCGGCCAGCTCGGAGTTTTACGACGAAGGCCATTACGTCTTCAAAAAATCGGACGGGCGCAGACTCAACTCGGAAGAGATGGTTCAGTTCTGGGTCAACTGGGCGCGCCAGTACCCGATCATCTCGATCGAAGACGGGTTGGCCGAAAACGACTGGAACGGATGGGCCACGTTGACCGAAGAATTGGGCGACACGGTTCAGCTCGTGGGCGACGACCTGTTCGTAACCAACACGCGGTATCTGGAGCGCGGCATCGAAGAGATCGTGGCCAATTCGATCCTGATCAAGGTCAACCAGATCGGAACGCTGACCGAGACGCTCGAAGCGATCGAACTGGCGAAGACCAATAATTACACCGCCGTCATCTCACACCGCTCGGGTGAGACCGAAGACCCCTTCATCGCCGACTTGGCCGTCGCGACCAACGCAGGACAAATCAAGACCGGCTCGGCCTCGCGCACCGACCGCATCGTGAAATATAACCAGTTGCTCAGGATCGAAGAGGAATTGGGCGGGATGGCCCGATACAACGGCTTCGCGTCGTTCTATCAGCTCGAACTGGGAGAGCTGAACTTTCCGGTGAAGATGAGAGCGAATAGAAGATAGCAATTATTTAGCTTCAGGTGATCAGCTTTACAAAGATTGCCTGATCTGCGGCAGTTGTTTTCTGGAAGCTGATGGGCGCGAGTAGCGCCCATCAGCAATTCCGGCATAGGCGTTAAGCGCACAAGCTGAATATCAATAGTTACCCAGATCTCTTTGAGACGCCTGGAAGAGGATGAGAATCAACCACGAAGACAACGAAGGACACGAAGATTTCTTCTATTCTTCCTTCGTGTTCTTCGTTTCTTCGTGGTTATTTTCTGAGGAATCACGATGAACTGTCCGAAATGTGGAAACAATCTTTCGAATGACGCGCGGTTTTGCAGCGTCTGCGGATCTAATCTAAGCGCGATGGGCGCGGCGGCGGCCCAGGCGCCTCCGCAACCCAGCGGTTATGCGGCCAGTGGCAATGCGGGAGGTTATGCGGGCGCCGGCGGCATACACATCGACAGCGACGGGCGCGGCAGCGGGCGTGGCTACAGCTTTGAAGTCCTCTATCAGGGCGCATTCGCGCTGGCCGTCGTCAAATTGCAGGCCGAACAATCAATCAACGCCGAAGCCGGCGCGATGGTGACGATGTCAGGCAACGTCGAATTGCAGTCGCAGATGAAGGGCGGGATTATGGGCGCGCTGAAGCGAGCGGTCGGCGGCGAGACGGCTTTTGTTTCCACCTTCACCGCGCGCGGCGGCCCGGGCGAAGTCAGCTTCGCCCCCGGCTCTCCTGGCGACGTCGCGGCCATCGAACTTAACGGCCAGGTCTTCTTCGTCCAATCGAGTTCTTATCTGGCGGGCGATACGAGCCTGACGGTTGACACCCGCTGGGGCGGGGCGCGGTCGTTCTTCGGCGGCGAAGGGCTGTTCGTTCTGCAGATACAGGGATCGGGGTTGCTGCTCGTTTCGTCGTTCGGCGCGATCCACCGCAAACGGCTTAACTACGGCGAGCGGTACGTCGTTGACACTGGCCATCTCGTGGCCTGGGAAGGGCACATGCAATACGAATTGCGCAAAGCCTCGTCCTCCGGTTGGTTCCGCAGCCTCGTGAGCGGCGAAGGCATCGTCGCTGAATTCGCGGGGCCGGGTGAGATTCTGATCCAAACTCGCAACCTCGCGGCTTTCGCCGGCATGCTCAAACCATTCTTCCCGACACAGAGCGCCAGCGGCGGCGGCGTGAATCTGGGCAGTATTTTTGGCGAATAACGATACTTAGCCACAGAGCCACAGAGACAAGAGAGATGGGGAGAAAGAAAGACGCTGCATTCCCTTCGCCCCTCTGTGGCTCTGTGGCTCTGTGGCAGTTTAGACGAAGCTACGGTCATCCAGCATCGACTCGGCCAGCAATCCTAGATATTCATTGTGCATAAGGTCAATCGCCCCGAAAGACGCGATGTGTGGCGTTCGCATCTGGGCGTCGAGCAGGATATAGCCCCGTTCGCGCAACCTTTCGACAAGAGCCACGAGCGCGATTTGCGAGACCGAGGACGCGCGACTGAACATAGATTCGCCGAAGAAGGCCGCTCTCAACGAGACGCCGTACAATCCTCCCACCAAGCGCTCGCCGTCCCAGACCTCGACCGAATGCGCGAACCCGCGACGGTGCAATTCCAGGTAGATCGAAATCATCTCATCGCTCAACCAGACCTCATCATTGTCCACCATGTCGTGGCGCGCGCAGGCGCGGATCACCGTGGCGAAATCGGTGTTGAGCTTGAGCTGGTATTCCGACTTCTTGATCGCCTTGCGCAGCGAGCGCCGGATGTGGAAGCGATCGTCAAGCGGGATGATGGTGCGAGGCTCGGCCATAAACCAGTCGATGTGTCCAAATCGCCCTCTGGCCATCGGGAAATAGCCCTGCTGGTACCCGGTAATCACCATCTCCGGCGTGATTTTTCTACGTGCGGCCGACCTTCTGCTTCGCATACGACGAACATTACCACGCCGGTCGAGCGGCAGGCAAAAGGCGCTGTACCGACTTACATCTCCCGTGCTATCTTTCACCCTTCTGTACTTAAAACAAACGAAAAATCGGGGAAAATTATAGATTGGGAGATTCTTGATGATCCGCTTCCCTAAGTCTGCCGCGGTCACACACACATTCGCCGCGATCTTGACAGTTCTCGTATTTATCGCATTCGCCTCTGGGCAGACAACAAAACCGAAGACCTCGCCGTCGGCGCGCGAGCCCGGGTCCGCATCTAAGCCACTGGAGCTGAGTTACACATTGGCTTTCCCTCAACCTCACACGCATCTTTACGAAGTCAGCTTAACGATTGGAGATGTGACGACGCCGCAACTGGACCTTTCATTGCCGATCTGGACGCCCGGCTCGTATCTGGCGCGTGAATATGCGCGCAACGCGCAGGACTTCAAGGTCGAGGAGGGATCGGAGCGGTCTTTGCCGTGGCGGAAGATCGACAAGGCCACGTGGCGGATCGAGACAGGGGCGAGCGGCGACCAACCGAAGACGATTCGCGCAAGCTATCGTGTCTACGCCAACGAACTGGCGACGCAGACCAGCCACCTGGACTCGACTCACGCCTATTTCAACGGCGCTTCGCTGTTTATGTATGTTCCCGGCGCGACGGGCCGCCCGCATCGAATCAAATTCATTACGCCCGAAGGCTGGCGCGTCACGACGCCGCTCGCGCTCCAGCCTGACCCGGACGGCTATTACACCGCCCCGGATTACGACCGGCTGGTCGATTCGCCCACCGAGATCGGGACGCACAAGCTGCTGGAATTCACCGTCCGCGGCAAACCGCACCGCGCGGCCATCTGGGGACAATACGAGTTCGACGATAACCGGTTGGTGAACGATCTGGCGAAAATCGTCGAGGAGGGCGCGAAGATTTTCGGCGGCCTGCCTTACGATCACTACACCTTCATCATTCACGTTCAGCCCGGCATAGGCGGTGGCACGGAGCATCTGAACTCCAACGTCAGCATGACTCGGCCCGAAGCTTTCAAATCCGAGCGCGGTTACAAGGGCTTCTTGGGTCTGGAATCGCACGAATACTTCCATCACTGGAACGTCAAACGGATTCGCCCGCTGGCGCTGGGGCCGTTCGATTACCAACGCGAAAACTACACGCGCGGGTTGTGGGTCTCCGAAGGCGTCACCTCTTATTACGGCGACCTGTTGCTGCGCCGCGCCGGATTGATCAGCGTGACCGAATACCTGGAAGGCCTGGCCACCACAGTCGCGGGTTACGAACAGACGCCGGGAAGATTCGAACAATCGGCTGAATCAGCCAGCTTCGACGCCTGGATCAAGCTTTACCGCCCCGACGAAAATTCGATCAACTCGGCGATGTCTTATTACACCAAGGGCGAGTTGCTAGGCATGATGTTCGACATCGAGATTCGCTCGCTGACCAATAACAACAAATCACTCGATGACGTGATGAGGCTGCTGCTGGAAAACCACGGCCTTCCGAAACCGGGCTTCACCGAAGCCGAGCTGAAGGCCGCATTTGAAAAGGTTGCGGGCGTTGATCTGACCAATTTCTGGAACCGGTTTGTCGCGGGTCACGACGAGATTGATTTCGCCGCATATTTCAACAAAGCCGGGTTGCAGTTGACCAAAGGCTACCGGCCCGGCTCGCCATATGCGGCCGGCAAGACCGATAAACCCGGCTCACTCGGCGTTCTCACGCGAGCCAACGGAGATCGCGTCGTCGTAGCCAACGTCATCGCCGGATTGCCCGCTTTTGAAGGCGGCGTCAACGCAGGCGACGAACTGGTCGCGATTGACGGCAAAAAGATCGACGCGAGCAACGGTGTCGAACGTCAAGGACAGTCCGGCCTTGTCGAACGTCAGGGGCAGCCCGGTCTTCTGAACGACCTGCGCGCGGGCCAGCGCGTGAAGCTGACCGTCTTTCGCCGCGAGCGGCTGATGAGCTTCGATCTGACCGCCGCCGTCAAACCGTTCGACCATTACACGATCACCGAATTGAAGGACGCCGGCGACGCGCAAAAGGCGTTGCGCGAGTCGTGGCTGTCAAAGGAGAAAGACGACCGGAAACAATGAGAGTGGGGAGTGGGGAGTGGGGAATGGGGAATGGGAAGAGGCAATTTCTTTTTCCCACTCCACATTCCCCACTCCCGATGTTTTTCCGAGGATGAAAATATGAAAAAGAGCTTGATTACTTCGCTGACTATAATTCTGTTTGCGCTGGTCATCTCGCAAATCGCCACGACTGCGCAGCAACCGATTCAATATCCCAAGACCAGAAAAGTCGATCAGGTCGACAACTATCACGGGACTGAAGTCGCTGATCCATACCGCTGGCTCGAAGACGACCATTCCGAGGAGACCGCCAAGTGGGTCGAGGAGCAAAACAAAGTAACCTTCGGGTACCTGGAAAAGATTCCCTACCGCGCGAAGATCAAGGAGCGGTTGGAACGACTCTACAATTATCCGAAGATCGGCTCGCCATTCCGTAAGGGCGCCCTCTATTTCTTCTCCAAGAACGACGGGTTGCAGAACCAGAGCGTGCTCTACGTTCAGAATGGTCTGGACGGCAAGCCGGAGGTGTTGATCGATCCGAACAAATGGTCTGAGGACGGCACGGCGCGGCTCAGCGCCTTCGCGCTTTCGAAAGACGGTGAATACGCTGCCTACGGCGTCTCGCGCAGCGGCTCCGATTGGCAGGAGTACCACGTGATGGAGGTCGCGTCTCGCAAGGTCCTGCCCGACACGCTGAATTGGGTGAAGGTTTCAGGCATATCTTGGCAGGGCGGCGGTTTTTATTACAGCCGCTATCCCGAGCCCGAGAAAAGTCACGAACTTTCGACCAAAAACGAGAACCACCAAGTCTACTTTCATAAGGTCGGTACGGCGCAATCCGAAGACAAACTGATCTATCAAGACCCCGCGCATCCGCAGCGATTCCACGGCGTTGGAACGACCGAAGACGAGCGGTTCGCTATTCTCAGCGTCTCTGATCTCGGGACGGGCAAGAGGGGCAACTCGCTCTTCTACCGCGAGGCGAAATCGGGCGACAAGGCGTTCAAACCGATCGTCGCCGAAATCGGCGACGACTCTTTCGACGTGGTTGACAACGTCGGCGACAAATTTCTGATCCAGACCAACAAGGAGGCGCCCAACGGCAAGGTCGTCCTGTACGATCCGAAGACCGGCAAATGGTCGGACGTCCTGCCCGAAAAGCCCGAACCGTTGCAGGGCGCGGGCACGGCGGGCGGCAAGCTATTCGCCACCTATTTGAAAGACGTGGCGACGCGGGCTTATGTCTACAGCCTAGAGGGGAAGCTGGAGAACGAGATCGAACTGCCGGGTCCTGGCGCGGCGGCCGGCTTCGGCGGCAATAACGACGACAAGTTCGTCTTCTACACATTCACTTCGTTCAATGCGCCGCCAACGACCTATCGTTACGACATCGCCACAAAGAAGAGCTCATTCTTCCGCGCTCCTGAAATTCCCGGCTTCAAAGCGGAGGATTACGAGACCAAACAGGTCTTTTACAACAGCAAGGACGGCACGCGCGTGCCGATGTTCCTGGTCTACAAGAAGGGCTTGAAGCTCGACGGCAATAACCCGACGCTGCTTTACGGTTACGGCGGGTTCAACATCACGACTGCGCCTGGCTTCAACTCGCTCCGCATCGCGCTGCTCGAAAACGGGTTCGTTTACGCTTCGGCCAATCTGCGCGGCGGCGGCGAATACGGCGAAAAATGGCACGAGGCCGGGACGAAGCTGAAAAAACAGAATGTCTTCGACGATTTCATCGCAGCCGCCGAATGGCTGATCGCAAACAAATACACCTCATCGGAGAAACTGGCGATTCAAGGCGGGTCGAACGGCGGGTTGCTGATCGGCGCGGTGATGAACCAACGACCTGAGCTTTTCAAAGTGGCGCTACCGGCCGTGGGAGTGATGGACATGCTGCGATTCCACAAATTCACCATCGGCTTTAACTGGATCTCCGATTACGGATCATCGGACAACCCCGAGGAGTTCAAGGCGCTTTACGCATATTCGCCGTTGCACAACATCAAAGAGACGAAATATCCGGCGACGCTGATCACCACGGCCGATCATGACGACCGCGTTGTTCCTGCGCATTCTTTCAAATATGCCGCGACGATCCAGGAGAAACAGCGCGGCCCCGCGCCCGTGCTGATCCGCATCGAGACCAAATCCGGTCACGGCGCTTCGAGCACGGCCAAGCAGATCGAAATCACAGCGGACACTGACGCCTTCCTGTTCTATAACCTCGGCGTCACGCCGAAGTAAAAATAGAAAGTAGGGAGTGGGGAGTAGGGAGTAGCTTTTTCGACTACTATTCCCCACTCGCCATCCCCTACTCACCATTCCCGATATTTTTCTGAGGAGCTTTCATGTCGCGTTGCAACGCCCTGAAACAATGAAAATCTGTTGGCGCCACCGCGTCCTCGCGGGCAGTACTCAGTTGCAAGACCTGCCCGCGAGGACGCGATGGCGCCATTTTCTGAGGAGCCTTCATGTCGCGTTGCGACGCCCTGAAACGATGAAGCGAGAAAGCGCAATGAGATTCAGAATGTGCGGCAAAATGGGACAGGACGAGCGGTGGAGTGAGGTCGTTAGTTACCTGAGCTTCAACTCGC
>DASTMP010000279.1:0-27549 GCA_035714085.1 Blastocatellia bacterium | reverse complement strand
TGCTCTACGGGGTGAGCGCTATCGACCCATTGACATTCGGCGGGATCGCGCTACTGCTGATAGGCGTCGCGCTCGTGGCGTGCTGGCTTCCGGCGCGGCGGGCGACGAAAGTGGACCCGATGATCGCATTGCGATGTGAATAGATGATAGCTCTTCTTCGTCGCCGCAGCGACGGAACGAACCTGGGCCGGCGTTTCAACGCCGGTTAAGCAGGCGAATGATTATCCAGTCGCGGAGCGACGGTTGAGATTGTTATGAATCGCCTACATTCAATCGCCTTTTCTTCCTTGCCTCAACCGTCGCTCCGCGACTGGGGATTTCTCTAAGACGAGATACCGGCGTTGAAACGCCGGCCTAAGATCAAACCGTCGCTGCGGCGACGAAGAAAAGCTCTCCTTTTAAGAGGCAACATATGCCATCAAGTACGGCGATTTGAATCGCATCGCTGCGGCGACGGAGAAAAGCTTTCCTTTTATGAGAGTTGCATATGCGTGAATGGGATGAAGAGATCAGTCAATTGCTCGCGAAACTGGAGTTGGAGCCGGCGCGCGAAGCGGCCATCGTCAGGGAGATCTCGCAGCATCTCGATGACCGCTACGATGACTTGCTTGCCAGCGGCTTGGCGCCAGCGGAAGCCGAGCGCCTGACGCTGGCGGAATTGAGCGAGAGCGAATTGTTCCAGCGGGAACTGCGGCGGGTTGAGGGCCCCTCGCTGCAAGAACCTGTCGTATTCGGAACAAACAGGAGGATCAATATGATTGCGGACTTTTGGCAAGACCTGCGCTATGGAGCGCGAATGTTGATGAAAAATCGCGGCTTCACGGCGGCGGCGGTCATCACGCTCGCCCTCGGGATCAGCGCGAACACCACGATTTTCTCGATCATCAGCGAGTTCTTCTTCAAACCGCTGCCGGTTAAAGACCCGGACCAACTCGTTCTCGTGCTGCAAAAGAGCGCCGTTTGGAAGATGCCGCACGGCCATTCCTGGCTCGACTTTCGCGACTATCGTGAACGTCTGGAAGTCTTCTCGGACATGCTGGCTGTTGCGATGAACCCAGTTCATCTAAGCGTCGCTGGGCATCAGCCGGAACGCGAATGGATCGAAGCGGTCAGCGGCAATTATTTTTCCATGCTCGGCGTCGAGCCGAAGCTGGGCCGTCTCTTTCGACGCGAGGAGGGCGAGAAGCCAGGCGCCGATCCGATAGTCGTGCTCTCGCACGATTATTGGCGGCGCAAATTCGGCGGAGACCCTTCGGCCATCGGCAAGACGATCAACATCAACAGCCATCCCTTCACCATCGTCGGTGTGACTCCGGAAACCTTCGGCAGCGCGCAATGGTCATTCGCGCCGAGAGCCTTCGTGCCCGCATCGATGCTGGGCCAGGTAAGCCCTAACGGCGAGACGTGGCTGAAAGCTCGCGGCGCGATAATCTTCAAGGTGATGGCCAGGTTGAAGCCCGGCGTGACAATGGCGCAGGCCGGCGCGGCTGTGGATATAGTCGCCAAACAGTTGGCCAGGGAATATCCGAATGAACACAAAGAGGCGAAGGTCTTCGTCGCGCGAGAACAGTATTGCAGGCCCGAACCAACCTTCGTGGAATTCGCCCCACTGCTCAGTTCCATCTTCATTCTACTGGCTGGCCTGGTATTGCTGATCGCATGCGCCAATGTCGCCAATCTCATGTTCTCTCGCGCCGCCGGGCGCGCGTCGGAGATGGCCATTCGCACGGCCATCGGCGCGAACCGCTGGCGGCTCATTCGTCAACTGCTCGCTGAAAGCGTCCTGCTTGCGGTCATCGCCGGCGTGATTGGTATTCTGTTTGCCAACTGGAGCGGGAAATTGCTCAGCGGACTCGCGCCCGCGAATGACATCCCGACCCGCGCCGATGCGAGCTGGGATTGGCGCGTCTTTGCATTCACGTTCTTGATGTCTGTTCTCGCCGGCGTCGTGACAGGGTTGGCCCCCGCCCTGCGCGAGACGTGGTTCGACCTTCAGACCGCGCTCAAGGTGGGCGGCGGCGCCTTGCTCGCGTCGAGCCGGCATTTCTTCCGTAACGTGCTGGTGATTTCGCAAGTGGCGATCTGCGTCGTGGTGCTGATTGCCGGGGGGCTGTTCGTGAGCAGCCTGCGGCAGGTCGCGGGCGCGGACCTGGGCATCCGCACCGACCATCTATTGTTGGCGTCACTGGACCTCGGCCTGCAAGGTTACGACGAGGAGCGCCAGAAGCAGTTCCACCGGCGATTGCTCGACCGATTGAAAGTCCTACCCGGCGTCCGATCCGCCAGTCTCGCTTCGACCGTCCCCTTCGGTAACGGTATCGAGATTGCGGAGATCGCGGCCGAAGAGAAGGCCGGCGATAGAGACAGTTTCACGGTCGTGCATGCCAACTATGTCACTCCTGAATACCTGACCACGATGGGCGGCGCCGTGCTAAAGGGTCGCAACTTCTCAGAGCGCGACAACGAAACCGCGCCGAAGGTCGCAATCATCAACGCCACGATGGCCGAGCGCCTGTGGCCGGGTCAGGATGCGCTGGGTAGGCGATTCAAATGGGGCGGGGACGATGATCTCTGGCAGGTGGTCGGCGTCGCGCGCAACGCGAAGTATGTCATGATCGGGGAAGAGCCTCGCCCCTTTTTCTATGCGCCGCTCGCGCAGCGCCACGCCTCGCCGGTGACGCTACACTTGTGGACCGACGGCGCTCCGGCCGCGCTCACACCAACGGTGCGCGATGTCCTCCGCCAAATGGACGCGGACCTGCCGATCTATAACGTCCGTACGATGGAAGAGCATCTCAATGACAGCGCCTTCGCGGTGATGCCGCTGCGATTCGGCGCCGCGCTAGCGGGCGCGCAGGGGCTGCTCGGCTTGTTGCTCGCCGCGATGGGGCTCTACGGCGTCGTTTCTTACGTCGTCAGCCAGCGCACGCGCGAGATCGGCGTCCGGGTGGCGCTCGGCGCGCGCAGCCTCGACATCCTCCGCCTCGTCGTCCGCGACGGCTTCAGGCTCACGTTGATCGGTCTCGCCATCGGCTTGCTGGTCTCATTGGGATTCACCGCAATCCTCACCAAGGCGCTTTACGGCCTGACGCCAGCGGCGACGCCGGTCTTCGCCTCCGTCGTCGTCTTGCTCGCGGGCGTGGCGATGCTGGCCTGTTACCTGCCGGCGCGACGCGCGACGAAAGTTGATCCGATGGTGGCGTTGCGGTGTGAGTAATTTTCTCCACAAAGCCACACGAAGGTTCACGAAGACAATGCGTCCGCCTTTGTGTTTCTTTGTGTGACTTTGTGGATGAGTCTGAACATGCCTGAATGGAAACAAGAAATCAGACGGCGACTGGCGGACCTGAAACTTGCGCCGCTGCGTGAGGCCGCCATCGTTGAGGAATTGGCGCGACACCTGGAAGACTGTTACGAGGAATTGCTGGCGAGCGGCGCGACGCCGTCGGAAGCCGAGCGCCAAACGCTGGCGAAATTAGGCGCCGGTGAAACGCTTCAACGGGAACTGCGGCGCGTCGAGCGCCAGGTCGCGCAAGAACCAATTGAGCTCGGAACCAACAGGAGGGTGAATATGATCGCAGACATTTGGCAGGACCTGCGCTACGGCGCGCGAATGTTGGTGAAGAATGCCGGATTCACTTTGATCGCCATGACGACGCTGGCCCTCGGTATCGGAGCGAACACGGCCGTCTTCAGTTTTATCAACCCTCTGCTGTTCAAGCCGCTCCGCGGCGTGGCCGAGCCTGGGCGGCTGGCGGAGGTAAGCCGAACACATGATGGCCGGGGCTTCAGCGACTCTTCGTATCCCGACTACCTCGATTACCGCGACCACAACACGGTGATGTCCGGTCTGGCGGCGAGAACCGGCGGCTCTTTCAATTTAAACGACGGGCGTGAAGCGGAGCGCGTGGAAGGCGAGCAGGTTTCGGGCAATTTCTTCGATGTGTTGGACGTGAAGCCGGAACAAGGGCGATTGTTGACGCCCGCCGACGAATCTGAGGGCAAAGGCAATAGGGTTGTCGTGATTAGCTATGGATTGTGGCGCCGCCGCTTCAACGCCGATCCGGCTGTGATCGGAAAGACGATCAAACTGAACGGCTACGCTTACACAGTGGTTGGAGTGGCGGATGGAGAGTTCGAAGGGATCAAGGTCGGATCGAAAATGGACGTCTGGGTCCCGATTACGACGCCCGGGCAAATACTCAGCGAACGCGGCGCATCGTGGTTGGAAGTGTTCGGCAGGCTCAAACCCGGAGTGAGCATTGAGCAAGCCAACGCCGATTTTTCAACCATCGCGCGACAGTTGGAGCAGGCCTATCCGGACACCAACGCCAAAGCCGGAGCAAGGGTGGATCCGGATTTTGGAATGGACCCTGAAATGCGAATGATCCTTCGCCAATTCACCTTTATCCCATTCGCCGCGGTTGGGATCGTGTTATTGATCGCTTGCGCCAATGTAGCGGGCCTGTTGCTGGCGCGTTCCAACGCTCGGCGCAAGGAGATCGGGACCCGTTTAGCGGTCGGGGCGAGCCGCGGGCGCATCGCCAGACAACTGTTGACGGAAAGTCTGATGCTCGCGTTGTTGGGCGGGGCCTTCGGGATTTTGATCGGCGCTTGGATGACCCGAGGGGTGATCGGCGTTTTGCCGAACGACTTTCGCGAGCTTCCATTCAAATTCGACTTCAGCGTCGATTGGCGGGTTTTTGCTTTCACGCTGGCGGCATCGACCCTGACGGGCATATTGTTCGGCCTCATTCCCGCGATGCAGGCGTCCGGGACAGATCTCGTTTCCGCGCTGAAAGACGCGCGTTCAACGGGCGGACGGCGCGCGGGATTGCGCGGCGCGATGGTTGTGACACAAGTGGCGCTCTCATTCGTGTTGCTGATCGCGGCGGGACTTTGCGTCAGGACGTTGCGCAACGCGCGCGCGATGGACCTCGGTTATGATGTCGAAAACCTGTTGACCGCTCGGATCGAGATGCCTCAACAAAATTACAACGAAGCGCAGGGCCGCATCTTCCAACGACGACTGACTGAACGAGTGGAGGCTTTGCCTGGCGTCCAGTCGGTGAGTCTTGCCTCTAGATTACCGCTGAATGACGGCAGGGGCGAGACGGGGATGTTTCCCGAAAGAGATGGCCAGAGGGTACAAACCTTCGTCAATGTCGTCTCGCATCGCTATCTGGAGACGATGAAGATTCCGTTGCTTGCTGGCCGGCGGTTCAACGAAAGCGATGACGCAAAAGCGCCGCGCGTGGCGATTATCAGCGAAACGCTTCAGCGCCGCGCCTGGCCCAACGAAAACCCGCTCGGAAAGCGGTTTTCCATGGGGGATCCGATCGACGGCGTCGAATCCAGGATGATGGTCGAAGTCATCGGTATCGTGAAGGACACCAAACTCCGCTATCCGCTCGATCCCGCCGGCCCGACGGTCTATTTCCCGCTGCTACAGAATTACCGCTCAGGGGTAGCTCTTATCATACGTTCTACCGCCAATCCTGAACGATTGGCCGCGGCCGTGCGGCGCGAAGCCGGCGCTCTCGATCCGAACCTGCCGGTCTACAGAATGGCTCTGCTAGAGGATCATTTCACCGCCGCGCTGACGCCTCAACGTCTGCTGGCGAAATTGATCAGCGGATTCGGCCTGCTGGCGCTGGCGCTGGCCGGCGCCGGACTGTACGGATCGCTGGCTTACTCGGTTTCGCAGCGCACGCAGGAGATCGGACTTCGGATCGCGCTCGGCGCGCAAAGCCGCGACGTGTTGCGACTCGTCGTTCTCGACGGGATGAAATTGACGCTCCTCGGCCTGATCATCGGGCTGCCGGCTTCATACGCATTGACAAAACTGATGAAGAGCTATCTGTACGGCGTCAGTTTGGCCGACCCGCGAACCTTCGCTGTGATTTCGGCGACGCTCCTGGCGGTGGCGCTGCTGGCCTGTTATGCGCCGGCGCGGCGGGCCGCCTCAGTAGACCCGATGGTTGCGCTCAGATGTGAGTAGATGATGGCTCTTCTTCGTCGCCGCAGCGACGAAGAAGGAGCGAGAAAGAATCGCACATGCCTGAATGGAAGCAAGAGATCAGAGAGCGACTGGCAAGCTTGAAACTGGAGCCGGCGCGCGAGGCCGCGATCGTCGAGGAGTTGTCGCAACACCTGGAGGATCGCTACGCCGAGTTGCGCGCAGGCGCCGCTACCGTTGAGCAAGCCTATCGCGCGGCGCTCGCGGAGTTGAGCGACGGCGAATTGTTGGCGCAAGAACTGCGGCGTGTCGAGCGCCAAGTCAATCACGAACCCATTATTTTGGGAACGAGGAGAATGAATATGATCGGAGACCTCTGGCAAGACCTGCGATACAGCCTGCGGATGTTGCGCAAACATCCGGGGCTGACCGTCGTGGCGGCGCTCAGCTTGGCGCTGGGGATCGGCGGCAACGCGGCGATGTTCAGCCTCATCAACGGCGCGCTCATCCGGCCGCTTCCTTACGCCGAGCCCGACCGCCTGGTTTCAGTGAGTGGGGCTTATCCGAAAGGCGGCATCGTCGGTATGCAGGACCAGAGCCGGACGATGGAAGTGGCCGCCTATTCGCCTGATATGGGGTTTAACCTCACCGGAGAGGGAGATGCGGTTCATTTGCTGGGCAGCTATGTCTCCGCCAATTTCTTCAATCTGCTCGGCGCGCCGGCCAGAATCGGGCGAGCATTCGAACTCGAAGAAAGCCGGCCCGGACGTGACCGCGTTGTTCTACTCAGTCATGCGCTATGGCAGAGCAAATTCGCCCGCGACACGAGCGTCATCGGACGCTCGATCATGATTGACGGTGTGGCGCGACAAGTCGTCGGGGTGATGCCGCCAGAGTTCAGTTTCCCTTCGACCAGGACGCAGTTTTGGATACCTGCTAACTTCGATCCGGCCAATAAGGGCGAATATTGGGAGTACAACTGGATGCCTCTGATTGCGCGTCTGCGTCCGGGAGCCACTTTGCCACAGGCGCAGAGCGAGCTACCCGCGCTGCTTTTCCTGGTCAGAAAACTGGCGCCTTTTACGATCGAGGACACCTGGAACGCTGACGCCAGGGTAGTCTCCCTGCAGGAGGATCTGGCCGGCGACGTGCGCGACAAGTTGTTTCTGCTCGTCGCCGCCGTCGGTTGCGTTCTGCTCATCGCCTGCTCGAATGTGGCTGGCCTGCTGCTGGCCAGAACCGCCGCCCGGCAAAGAGAGATGGCGGTGAGAGCAGCGCTCGGCGCCGGACGCGGGCGCGTTGTGCGCCAGTTATTGACTGAAAGCGTCGCGCTCGCGCTCCTGGGAGGCGGACTGGGACTGGTTATTGCCGCGAGTAGTCTATCGACTTTGAAATCCGTGTTGCCGGCGGACAATTTGCTGTTGGCCTCGGTTCGCATCGATTGGCAGGTCCTCGCCTTCCTGGCCGCGCTCGCCATCCTGACGGGGCTGGCTTTCGGCCTGGCGCCCGCGCTGCAAGCGTCGCGATTGAATCTCGCCGAGGCGTTCAAGACTCGCGGCCAACAGGGGTCCGGCGTCGCCGGCATGCGTTTGCGCAGTTCGTTGATCGTTGTCGAGGTCGCGCTGGCGGTCGTGTTGGTCGTCGGCGCGGGGCTGCTGATCAACAGCCTTTGGCGATTGACTCAGGCGGATCCAGGCTTCCGACCCGAGCAGACTCTGACGGCGCAAATTTATCCGCCGCAGACCGTGACGTCGCAAGTATTTCCGCCTCAGCAAAACGCCGCTCAGGATCGCGCGGCGGCCATCGCGCTATATGACGATTTGCTGCGGCGCGCGCGGTCTCTGCCCGGAGTCGCCGCCGCCGCCGCCGCAAACACGGAGCCTTTGAGCAATGGGATTCCGCCGATCCTGCCGGTGGAAATGGAAGGACGTCCGTTCGTGACCGGGCAGCCGGCTACGCTGTTATGGTCCGGAGCGGTCACGCCCGACTATTTCCAGATCCTGCGCATTCCGTTGCTCGATGGAAGGGCGTTTACCGAAGCTGATGGAGAGAAGTCCGCCAGAGTCGTGTTGGTGAGCGCGGCCACGGCCAGGCAGTTTTGGCCCGGCGAAAACCCCGTCGGCAAATACATCAGAGTTCTTTGGGAGCAGGAGCGGAGAATCGTGGTGGGCGTTGTGGGAGATGTCCGCCAGTTCGATATGGCCGGCAAGACGCCGAGTTATATCAATGGCGCCTTTTATATGCCCTACGCGCAATCAATCGGACTGGACCGGCGAATGCCCACGGCCATGACTTTGATCCTGCGCACGGCCGCGAATGCGCCGCAACTGCACGGCGAACTGCGGCGGCTTGTGGCGAGCGTGAATCCCAATACGCCGGTCAGCGAAATCCGCACGATGGATGCGGCGGTCATGGCCTCGACTTCATCCTCGCGCTCCCTGATGTGGCTCTTCATTAGCTTCGGCGCCGCGGCTCTGATCCTGGCGTCCATCGGCGCATACGGCGTCGTCTCTTACTCGACTTCGCAGAGAACCTACGAAATGGGAGTGCGGATGGCGCTCGGCGCGACCCGCGCAAAGATTTTCAGTCTGGTACTGGGCCAGAGTCTGCGATTGGTGTTGACCGGCCTGGCGCTGGGAATAGCGGCCTCGCTGGCGCTGACCCGTCTGATGACCGGCTTCCTCTACGGCGTCACGGCCACCGACCCACTAACATTCCTGGCCGTCAGCCTGCTTTTGATTTTCACGGGGCTGCTGGCCGGTTACTTCCCGGCGCGACGCGCGGCCAGAGTTGATCCGATGGTGGCGTTGCGCTCTGAGTAGCGTGATCCTCGGGCCAGGATTAAGTAAGCGATACAGTACGGGGAGCGTCAGCGACCTGAGCCTCGATTAAAGAGCCAATTGATCGAAGCTCAGGTCGCTGACGCTCCCCGTACTGTATCGTCTGGCCCCTCTCACATCCCCAGTCGCTCCTTCCCATGCCAAAACGCCAACTTCTCTTGACGATCTACAAGAGCATGTGTATCTTTCCTCCAGAAAATCTGGAGGAGCGTCATGACCGGACCGAAATTAGACCTGCTGCAGGGGAAGTTCGACTAGCTCATCCTCAAGACTCTCGCCTCTGAGCGGATGCGTGGCTGGGGGATGTTGGCGTTTCTCGACCGCGATCGTGCAAATCTCGCAGATATCCTGAATGGAGGAACTCGATATGCTTCGCAAATTATTACATCGTTTATTCGCAAGCTTGCGGCGCGGGAAGATCGAACGCGAGATGGAACGCGAACTGCGCTTTCATGTGGAGATGGAGACGGCGGAGTACATTCGCCGGGGAATGAGCGAAGAAGATGCGCGGCGGGCCGCGCTGCTCAGTTTCGGCGGTGTGGAGCAGACTAAGGAGAATCTCCGTGACGCCCGAGGCCTGGGTTGGTTGGAAGACCTGCCGCAGGATTTCCGCTATGCGCTTCGCACGCTGCGGCGGAAGCCGGGGTTTGCGGCGGTAGCTCTTTCGACGCTCGCTCTCGGTATCGGCGCGACGACCGTTATGTTCACTGTCATCAACAGTGTGCTGCTCAAGCCGCTGCCTTATCGCGAACCCGACAGGCTCCTCACGCTGCAGGAGCAAACGGAAAAGCCGACCCAGTGGGGCAATCTGTGGAGGTTTACATATCCGAACTTTCTCGATTGCAAGCGTGAGAGCCGCTTTCTGGACATGGCGGCGTTGTGGTACGGCGGAGGTACAGTCAGTGTGCGCGAGAACGCCGAATACGTCGTCGGCCGCGAGATCTCGGCCAATCTATTTTCCGTCCTGGGAGTCAGCCTCTTGCAAGGGCGCGCCTTCCTCCCTGAGGAAGACCGGGCTGGCGCGGCGCCTGTGATCATAGTGAGCCACAGTTTGTGGCAGCGACTCCTCGCTGGAAACCCGGCAGTGATCGGTACGCCGCTTGTGATGGACGGAAAGCCGTTCACCATTGTCGGAGTCACGCCCGCCGGTTTCCGATTGGACAGTGATGAGCCCGGCGTATTCACTCCGCTCGGTCAAGACACTTCGCCGAGTATGCAGAATCGCGAAGCGCATCGCCTTCCGGTTTTGGCGCGCCTCCGGCCCGGCGCGACGGTCGCCGAGGCGCGAGCGGATCTGGCGCTAACCGGCCGTCAGTTGGCTGAGCAGTATCCGGAATCCAATGCGGGCCGCAGCTTCGTAGCTGAGCCGCTTCGTCCGGATGTCGGAGACGCCCGGTCGACGCTGTGGTTGCTGATGGGCGCGGTCAGCCTGGTGTTGCTGATCGCGTGCGTAAATGTAGCCAGTCTGCTGCTGGCCCGAGCGGTCTCGCGCGAGCGTGAGCTTGCCATACGAATTGTGCTCGGAGCGGGACGGCCTCGGTTGGCGCGCCAATGTCTGACCGAGAGCGCTGTGTTGGGGCTTTCCGGAGGCTTGCTTGGCGTATTGCTTGCAGCCATTGGCATCCGACCGTTTGTGATGTTTTGGCCGGGCAGTTTACCGCGCGCTGAGGAGGTTCATCTCGATTGGCGTGTTTTACTGTTTGCGCTCGCCGTCTCCCTGCTGAGCGGTCTTCTTTTCGGGCTGGCTCCGGCCCTGCGCGCTCCGGCGCGGGAATTGGAACAGACGCTCCGCGCCGGGGCGCGGAGCGTTGTGGGAAGCTCGCGCCGTCTGCACGGCGTTTTTGTCATCTCCGAAATTGCATTGGCGATGGTGCTGCTGGTTTCCGCCGGGACGCTCGGCCGCGCGCTCCTGCGGCTCTCAGCGCTTGATCCGGGCTTTGATTATCGGAATGTGCTGGTCACTCGGATGGCGCTTTCGCATAACGCGCTCGCAAACCCGAAACAAGCCCGCGCAGCCTGGCAAGACGTCCTGGATCATGCGCGCCGCATACCTGGAGTGCAGTCCGTTGCGACTGTAGACACTGTCCCGATGCGTGAAGGTAACAATCAACTCGGTTACTGGACCTCTCCGGCTGTACCCCCGTCGAACGAGCTACCCATCGCCCTTGCAAATAGCGTGTCGCCGGACTATCTGGCGGTCATGGGCATCCCGCTGCTCAAAGGGCGATTCTTCGACGACCGCGATCGCCTGGGCAATGAGCCTGTCGTGGTGATCGACGACGTTTTGGCGCAACGCGCTTTGGGGGGCCAGGACCCTATTGGGAAGTACCTCTGGATCCCCGACAGCCCTTTCTCGTCAGACAATAAGAGCCCTGACGCCGCGCGGATAATAGGTGTTGTGCGCCATGTCCGATATTGGGGGCTTGCCGGCGACGATCAATCTCAAGTGCGCGCGCAGTTCTATTATCCTTTTGCCCAGGTGCCAGACCCACTGATGCGTCGTTGGTCCGAACTCATGTCAATTGCCGTCCGGACCAGCGTTGCGCCGTTGAATGCGCTCGAACCGCTGCGGAGGGAATTGCGCGGGGCTACTGGTGGAGCTACAGGCGATCAAGCTCTTTATGAGGTTTATACCATGGAGCAACTCGCGAACGATTCGCTCGCCCAGCAACGCTTCCTTTTGCTGTTGTTCGGCATATTCGCCGGGCTGGCCTTGCTGCTGGCCTGTGTGGGTATTTATGGCGTGCTTGCGTACCTGACAGGACAGCGCGTGCCGGAAATCGGCATACGCATGGCGCTCGGAGCCAACGCTCGCGATTGTATGTGGCTTGTGTTCAGGCAGAGCCTTGGGATGGTTCTCGCGGGTGTTGTTTTGGGCGCGGCCGCATCTTTAGCCGCAGGACGTTTATTGGGGAGCCTCGTTTCCGGAGTGGGGCCCACGGAGCCGTTAACATTCGCCGTTATGGTTTCGGTATTGGTCGTTGCCGCTCTGTCGGCCAGTTTTGGGCCGGCCTATCGCGCGAGCCGGGTGGACCCGATGAACGCCATCCGCCAGGAGTAACAATCTCAGACAGAAAAATGTCAGAGAGGAAAATAAGAACGGGTCTGGCATGTTATTATTTTTCTCTCCGACATTTTTCTGTCTGGTGGTCTTCTTTCCTCATCGCAAATCGAGTTTGCGCAGCCTCAGCGCGTTGGTGATGACCGAGACCGAGCTGAAGGTCATCGCCGCGCTGGCGATCATCGGGCTAAGCAGCAGGCCGATAAACGGATAGAGCGCGCCCGCGGCAATCGGCACGCCGAGCGCGTTGTAGACGAAAGCGAAGAAGAGGTTCTGCCGGATGTTGCGCATTGTGGCGCGACTCAGTTTTATTGCGCGGGCGATGCCGCGCAGGTCGCCTTGAACCAGGGTCACGCCGGCGCTTTCCATCGCCACGTCTGTTCCCGCGCCCATCGCTATGCCGACTTGCGCTCGCGCCAGCGCGGGAGCGTCGTTGACGCCGTCGCCCGCCATTGCCACCACGCGCCCTTCGCTTTGCAACCGCGCGACGAACTCGCTCTTGTGTTCGGGCAGGACTTCGGCGATGACCTCGTCAATGCCCAATCGTCGGGCCACGGCTCCAGCGGTCACGCGGTTGTCGCCGGTCAGCATCACAATCCGCAGCCCTTCCTCGTGCAACTCTCTGATCGCCTCGCGCGAGGATTCCTTGATCGGGTCTTCGACGCCGAACAGATGCGCCAGCCGTTTGTCCACCGCCAGAAAGATCACTGTCGCCCCGCACTCGCGCCACTCAGCGGCTTTCTCCGCCCCCGCGCCGAGATCGACGCCCAACTCAGCGAGCAGAGTCTGATTGCCAAGCGCGATCGCACGACCGTCAACTCTGCCGATTACGCCTTTGCCCGTGACGGAGCGGAATTCGGACACAGGAGCAAGTTTAAGTCCTCGTTCGCTGGCCGCAGCGGCGAAAGCCGCGGCCAGCGGATGCTCGCTGCTCCGTTCGAGGCTGGCGGCCAACCGTAGCGCCGTTCCGTCGTCCACGAGGCCGGTGTTCGCAAACATCGTCAACTTCGGTTTGCCTCCGGTCAGCGTGCCGGTCTTGTCGACGACCAGCGTGTTGACCTTTTCGAGCGTCTCCAATGCCTCGGCGTCCTTGATCAGCACGCCGGCAGTCGCGCCGCGCCCCATCCCGACCATCACCGACATCGGCGTAGCCAAACCCAATGCGCATGGGCAGGCGATAATCAACACCGCGACCGCGTTGACCAGCGCGTAGGCCATCCGCGGCTCAGGCCCGAAGAACGCCCAGATCAAAAACGTGATGACCGCGATAATCACGACCGCCGGCACGAACCATGCCGAGACGGCGTCGGCCATCCGCTGGATCGGCGCGCGGCTGCGCTGCGCTTCTCCGACCATCCGCACGATCTGCGCGAGCAGCGTGTCGGCGCCTACTCTCTCCGCGCGCATCACGAAGCCGCCCGTCGAGTTGACCGTGCCGCCGGTGACTTTGGCGCCCTCGGTCTTTTCGACCGGGATCGGTTCGCCCGTGAGCATCGATTCGTCAACCGAGCTACGCCCTTCAATGACGACGCCGTCGACCGGAATTTTTTCACCTGGCCGCACGCGCAACAGATCGCCGGGATGAACCTGATCGAGCGGGATGTCTTCTTCGACGCCGTTCGGGCGTCCATGGCCCCTGATGACGCGCGCCGTCTTCGGCGTCAATCCCAACAGCATTTTGATCGCGCTGCTCGTCTGGCTACGGGCGCGCAACTCCAACACCTGTCCGAGCAGAACCAGAGTCGTGATCACAGCTGCGGCCTCGAAATAGACCGCCACTTCGCCGCCGTGGCCGCGAAACGACGCGGGGAAGATGTTTGGAAGAAATGTCGCAATGACGCTGTAGAGCCACGCCGCGCCCGTTCCGAATGAGATCAGCGTGAACATATTCGGGCTGCGATTGACGATCGAAGCCCAACCGCGCTCGAAGAAAGGCCATCCTCCCCACAGCGCGACCGGCGTGGCCAGCGCGAATTGAATGAACGTGAGCAATCGCGGCGAGAGCGCATGTTGAATCGGCTGACCCAGAATCATTTCCGACATCGCCAGAAACAATACCGGCGCCGTCAACGCCACGCTCACCCAGAACCGCCGCTTCATGTCTTTCAATTCGGGGTTCTCTTCTTCTTCCAGCTGGACGACGCGTGGCTCCAGCGCCATTCCGCAGATCGGGCACGATCCCGGCTCGTCGCGCAGGATCTGAGGGTGCATCGGACAAACGTATTCCGTTTTCGTCGCCGGAGAAGCGGGAGTCATTGGCTCCAGCGCCATCCCGCATTTCGGACACGCGCCGGGGCCGGTTTGCTTGACATCCGGGTCCATCGGACAGGTGTATTCGGCGTTCTCTCGAATAATGCGCGTCTCAGTTTGAGGCTGCGATGTTGTTACTACCGCGGGCAGCGATCTGGACTTGCCTCCGAGTTGAACCATTGACTGCTCCTCAAGGCTATTTGAATAGGGCGCCGCGAGGCGCCGCGCTTTGTTCAAATAGTCTCGAGGATTGGCGCTGAATTTGCTCAGACAATTCGGGTTGCAGAAGTAATAGGTCTCGCCTTCGTAATCGAACTTACCCGCCGCCGTCGCCGGATCGACCGTCATTCCGCAGACCGGATCGACGCGCCTGTTCATCTCCCGCTCCTTTTTAAATTGGTCCGTTCCGGCTTCACGGCGTTGATCTCCGCGCTTTCGATCAAACCGCAAAACTCGCCATCGGCGAATCCCTTTTCGTCCCATTGCTTCAACGTCGTCGCCAGCGCGTTGCGGTAACGCCGGATTTGCGCCATCTGCTCGTCGAGTTCCGCCAATCGTCTTCGCACGGTCTCGCGAACTTCGGCGCAGGGCCTTTGACCGACGCGGCTCTCGGCGATGATGCGTTTAATCTCTTCGAGCGTGAAGCCGAGCGATTGCGCGCGTTTGATGAATTCCAGCGTCTTCAGCGCCTTGGCGTCGTAAAGCCGGTAACCGCCCTCAGTGCGCGCCGGTCGGTCGAGCAACCCGCTGCGCTCGTAAAAGCGCAAAGTCTCGACGCCGACGCCTGCGCGCCTGGCGACCTCGCCGATTTTGAGCAACATGGCGCCGCCGGCCTCGGATGCGCCGGCCGCTTCTTTCGTCACGACTTGTCGTCTGATTCGTCTCATATCGCTTCTCCCCACATTGGCAGAGGAACAGAGCAATAACCGTTCTACTGGCTGAAGTCTACACTCTGTAGCTGACTCCAGAGTCAAGAGGGAATGAAAAAAATTATGGCTGATTGAAGAGGGTCTTGAGGCGCGCGACCGGCGCGCGTTTGACTTTATTAGTAGATAACTGCGAATTTGCCGTCAGCTTCGGCCACAGCCGTCGCCAACCCCCAGACGGGCACGCCTTGCGCCGCGCCCATCTCTCCCACGGGATTGCCGTTTTTATCGAAGACCTGCCAGGCCAGGGAGCCGCCCTTCTTCCAACCCGTTCCTTCCGTCCAAACCAGGATCGTGGCGCCGCACGGATTTATCGCGATTGCCGGATGTTTGCGCTTGCCTGTCGGGGCGGGCGGCGCCGCTGGTTTTTGCGATGACGAATCAAGCGCGACGAAATAGACCTGGCCGTCGTTTTCCCAGGCGGCCAATGTCTGTCTACCATCAGACGCCGCCGTAACTGAACTCATCGGACAAGCGGTCAAATGCCAATTATCGAGCCGCGTTCCGCGAAAACTCTTACCCTTGTCCGTCGAAGTCAGGAGGAACATTCCGCGCTCTGACATATTGGTCGCGGCGCGATAAAGCAGGTGGACCGCGCCGCGCGGGTCAACGAAGGCCCGCATCCCGCAACAGCCGCATGCGCCGGTCTCGTCGGCGAAAGCCGGCGTCTCTCTCTCGAACGTCTTGCCTTCATCGGTCGAACGCGCGAGCCAGACGCGGCGATGCTCTTCGCCTTTCTGCTCGCCGACGCCGTGCCAGGCTACGTAAACATCGCCTTCTTTGTCCGCCGCCACCGTTCCGCCGCCGTCAAGCCCGTGGCTTACTTTCATCAGGTTGCGCTGGGCTTCGAAGGCGGTCTTCGCGTCGTTCATCCGCGCGTAAAGCATAGGGGCCGAATTCTCCGGGCCCCGCGGCGAGGCCTGGTTCGAGCCGTTCCAGGAGACGTGAACGCGCCCGTTACTGCCGACTGCGATATGCGCTCCGCGTATCGCGCCCACGGCGATGGCGCTTCCCGGCTGGCTGTTGACACGGATCGGCGATGAAAAATCTTCTTTACCGGGCTCGCGGCGGACGTAAAAGATATCGCCACCGGCGGGGTCGCCCGCGAAGTAGACCAGATGCAGCGCGCCGCTCGCGTCCGTCACGGCTTGCGGTTGAAGCCCGCCGTTCGGCGTGCGAATCAGGTTGACCATATCACTGGGGGACAAATCAGCCTTCGCGCGCGTTATATCAATCGTGGCGACCAACGCAAACGCCACCGCGCCGACCGTTGTGAGTATGGCAGTGAATCGGCGACCTACCATAAAGCTCCTGCGGAAAATAACCACGAAGAAACGAAGAAAACGAAGAAAGAACAAAAGAAAGTCTTCGCGCTCTTCGTTTCTTCGGTGGCGTGACGCGCGCCTCAGAACTCCTTCAATGTTTCTTTAGCTTCACCGACCGTGAGAGTTTTCAGCTTGATATGATTCAGAACTTCCTGCTCAGACGCCATAGACCGAAGAAGCAGTAACTGGAAAACGTCCTCTTTAGCCTCTACCGATAACGGCCTCTTGGAACAGTATCGCGTATAACTGTCCGCGATTCTTTCCCAGATGGCCAATTCCTTATCCGGATTTGCATCTCGCTTGAAATTCTCTATCCATTTTTCGATTGGAGAATGCTCGACATCCGCCAAGGTATCACGCAGTTTATAGATTCTCTCCATTTGATTAGGACTCAATCCCTGGTGTCTTGTCGGCCCGGGTTTAAGCGGAGCGAGATCTGCCAACTGAGCGTCTTTTGGTTCTTGACCTTTATTCCTGCGGGAGATGCCGAAGAAAGTTAGTAGTGATGATAATATTGCGCGCATGTAATGTGTCGTTACTGGCGTCCAGCGATAGTTTTGATTCCAGACCCTGACTCTCTCATTTCTTCCAGGCAATCTTGCCCATCTCGCGCCACGTCGTCAACTTGACGCCGAGCTCTTTGATGAGGGCTTCGATTTCGGGGTCGGTGAATGAGAGGAAATCGCCATAGCGCTGTTCCCACGATCCGGTCGTGGCCTTCAACTCAGGATCATTCATTCCAAGATGCGCGATCAGCATTGTCACGCCTGGCTTCAGGTTTCGCAGAAGGTTTTTGTAGGCCTCTTTCCGCTCGGCGAAGTTCTTGCCGGGCACGCCCGTGACCAGATGATCGAGCATCACGAATCCGTCGGCTTCGACTTTCTTCAAAAGGTCTTCAGTAATTGGCAGTCCGGCCTGCTTGCCGTAAGCGATGATTTCGGGCGTTGGGCGCATGACCATCACCGGGATGCCGTACTCCTTGCCGAGCTTCGTGTAGACGTCGAAGAAATCCTTGCGCGTATAGACCGCGCCCATATGAGTGTCCAGGTGCGTGGGCTTGACGCCGAAACGCAGCGCGCGTTCGATCTGCGCGCGCAACTCGGTCTCGACCTCCTGCGGCGTGGCCTTCATCGCTGTCTGCCGCTCGGAGCGCCACATAAAACCCTCTTCGTCGAGCAAGCCATTGACCTTTTCCGGCGAAGCCACCGGACGCCAGCGCAGGTATTTCCATTCGCTGGTCAGAGTCAAATGCAACCCCAGATCAAGCTCCGGATGCTCTCTGGCGTAAGCCGCGATCTCGGGAAACCACGGGCAGGGAACCATTATGCTGCCCGAAGTGACCAGGCCTTTTTTGAAGGCTTCGATTGTCGCGACGTTGACCGAATGCGACATGCCGATGTCATCGGCATGAACAATCAGCAGCTTGTCGTTCGCGCCGTAGCCGAGTTGTTGCGCCGTGTTGGTTTGGGCCAGCGCTGAGGCGCTCGATAAAAGCAAACCGAGCAGGATGAAGATCGCAGCCGGCGTGGCGCTCGATCCGATTATGAGGACTGCGCCATCATCTTCCTGAACGAGTGGTGGAGTCCGTGTTAAATCAAGTCGAATCATAATGGCGTGATTATAGTTCAAAGCCGTGTTATCTTCGCGATTGAGACGGCGCCGCGCGCGTAAGCAAGCGGTTGACCTTGCGCACCCCGCAACCGCTTGCTTACGCGCGCGGTACTGTACCAGCGGACAATAAAAAAATCGACAAGGAGATAAAGAGTCTATGCTTCTTGAAGGCAAGAAAGGCCTGATCCTGGGAGTCGCGAACAAACAGAGCATCGCGTGGGCGATCGCGGAATCGGCGTCGCGCGAGGGCGCGAAACTCATCTTCAATTACCAGAACGAACGCTTCAAAGACAAAGTCGAAAAGCTGGCTGAGGGCGTCGAAGGGGCGAAGACCTTTCAGTGTGACGTCGGAAACGACGACGAGATCGCCGCTATGATGAAGGGCGTGGAATCCGAATTCGGGGAATTGGATTTCCTGGTTCATTCGATCGCTTACGCGCCGACCGATGAACTGGCCGGCGAATTCCTCAACACTTCACGGCAGGGCTTTGCGACGGCTCTGGAAGTGAGCGCCTTCTCGCTCGTCGCGGTGTCGCGCGCCGCGGCGCCGCTGATGAAGAACGGAGGCTCGATCATCACGCTGACCTATCTCGGCTCCGAGCGGGTCGTCCCGAATTACAATGTGATGGGCGTGGCGAAGGCGGCTCTGGAAGCGTCGGTGCGCTACCTGGCGTACGACCTCGGGCCGCGAGGCGTTCGGGTCAACGCAATCTCAGCCGGGCCGATCAGGACGTTGGCGGCGCGCGGCGTCGGAGGCATCTCCAAAATGGTCGAAGCGCATCGTGAGATAGCGCCGCTGCGACATGCGACCGAACAGGCCGAAGTCGGCGACACGGCGTTGTTTCTGTTGAGTTCTTTGGGACGCGGGATTACTGGCGAGGTCATCTACGTTGACGGCGGTTACCACATCCTGGGCACGCTGGCGCCGATCGGATAACTTTATTCAGGCGGCAGCAAAGGTAAAAGGGGGCGATGTTGAAGCGCCTGCTCGATTGTCGTGATCAGGTAGGTCGGGTCTGCAAACTTGTGGATAATGACTTCGGCGCCGGCCATTTTGGCCAATAATGTATAGTCGGCTCCATAAGACGTGGCTACCACGATGGGAATGTGATAAGGGCGCAGGCGGCGGATCAGATCAAGCCCATCGATCGGAGGCTTCATGAGATCACCTAGTAGCACGACTCTGACAATGTGTTGTCTTAGCGATTGCAGGACCGACTCGCCGCTGTCAGCGGTCAATGTGGTGAAGCCTCTGTCTTCAAGCAGGCGAGAGAAGAACTCCAGTGTGGCGGGGTTCTCGTCCGCGATCAGAATCTCCGCGCCTCCTCGTCTTGTTGGCGCCGCCGATGCGGGCGCCGCCATCTGATCATCATCCGCAAGCCCCGCCGTCATATCATCCTTATCTGCGATCAGAATGCGAATGCCCATATCATTCCCCAATTGTTTATGAGCCCAATTGTTTGTGAGCCCAATTGTTTGTGAGCCCAATTGTTTGTGAGATTGACACGGCTACCATTTTATCCTTTTCGCCAGAGCCATCAATAAAAATCTTATCGGCAAAATCTCATTGGGTAAGATCGGCGCGGCGCCGTTTAATCGGCAATAATCAGATTGAAGTATTCGCGCAGGTGTGAGTCGGTGACTCCGGCGCCGAGTTTCTTGTCGGTGATGAAGTTCCAGCCGAGGTCGCCGTTGTTCTGCCGCTTGAGGATCATCTCGGCGACAATCTTCGCTTCGAGCATGACGTTCTGACTGAAGCCGATTCGGGCGCGCGCCAACCCCCGATCAGGAACGAATCTGTGTTGCGGTTCGCGGGGCCAGCCGGCCTCGACAACCAACGTCTTCTCGCGGAATCGCGCGCCGAATCGCTCTCCGACCATCGTCGAATCTTCGACTTTGAATTGCCATTCCTGGCGACCCACTTGCAAAGGCGGTTTGTTTCGATCGCTCAATTCGCGGCTAATCTCCGAACTGATCACATCGAGCGTGTTCCACAACCACTGCTTGCCGCGTTCGCGTAACTCATCGTTCGCGGCTTTCAGCGCAATGTATTCGGCAGCGATATCTTTCTCATCAGGGTTGTTCATAAAGAGTTGGGAGTGGGGAATGGGGAGTGGGGAAAGCGGGACAAGGGGATAAGGAGAAGGGGAGACAAGGGGACAAGAAATTCCATTCTCCTTGTCTCCTTGTCTCCCTGTCTCCTTGTCTTCCTCTCCCCATTCCCCACTCCCCACTCCCTAAATTTCATGCCGGTTGGCGAGCGCTTTGTGCATCGTCACTTCGTCGGCGTATTCGAGATCGCTGCCGACGGGCAGCCCCATGGCGATGCGCGTGATGCGGAAGCCGAGCGGTTTGAGCAGTCGGGCCAGGTAATTGGCCGTAGCCTCGCCTTCGGTGTTCGGATTTGTGGCGAGGATGATCTCTTTAACGCTGTTTTCGCCGCTTTCATCCGGACGCAGGCGCTCGAGCAGGTTTTTAATCCGAAGCTCTTCGGGGCCTATGCCCCGGATCGGCGAGAGCGCCCCGTGCAGGACATGATATATCCCGTGGTATTCGCGCGTCTTTTCGATCGCCACCAGGTTGTAAGGCTCCTCGACGACGCAAATGATGGATTTGTCGCGCGAATGGCCGGAGCAGAAACGGCATGGATCGACGTCCGTCAGATTGTTGCAGATCGAACAGAAAACGATCTTTTCTTTGACTTCGCGGATGGCTTCGACCAGGCGATCGGTCTCTTCCTGCGGAGCTTTGAGCACATGAAACGCCAGCCGCTGCGCCGATTTGTGGCCGATGCCGGGCAGGCGTTTGAATTCGTCTATGAGTTTTGTTACAGGTTCTGCGTAATCAAGCATAAGGGAATGGGGAGTGGATAGTGGATAGTGGGCAGTGGGCAGTGGGCAGCGAAGAATAAAGATACCGGGATTTCCTGCTATCCACTGCCCACTATCCACTGCCCACTGATTACATCAACCCCGGAATATTCAATCCGCCGAGGGCGCCGCCGAGACGGTTGCTCGCGTTCTCATCGACTTTGCGCCCGCATTCGTTGACCGCGGCCACAATCAGGTCTTGCAGCATTTCGACGTCGCTGGCGGCTTCGGGGTCGATCTTGACGGAAAGGACCTCTTTGAGGCCGTTCATTTCGACCTTGACGATGCCGCCACCCGCCGTCGCGTCAACGCGCAGGCCCTCCATCTCCTTCATCATCTGCTCTTGCATCTTCTGAGCCTGCTTCATCATCTCCTGTAGGTTCAATCCACCGGGAAGTTTCATATCTCTCTCCTTAGATTTTGTTACCAAAGCTTTGTGAATCAGCGACACTCATCATAACACGTCTTTCTCTTTCACCCAGAGCAACTCAGCCTTGGTCTTCTCCATGATCAGGCGCACGGCGGGGTTTTGCGTCGCGCGTTCGCGCAAGCCTCGGCGTTTCAATTCGGCCTCGTCAATCCGTTCCTCGACCTGCCCGCTGATCTTCACCACCAGGTTGATGGGCTGCCCGAGAATGCGCGCGCCGATGTCGCGGAAAAGCTGGCCGCTGTCACGCACTCGTTTGGCGAACACGTCGTCATTGCCGAACGTGATGGTCAACGCCCCGTCGCGGAATTCCAAGCCTTGCGCGTCTTCGAGCGCGGCTAGAACCAGACCGCGATTCATCTTTTGTATCTCTTTTAAAATAGCGTCGACTTCCTGGCCGGGCGTAATCGAAGCGGGGCCCACTTGTGTTTGAGGCTGTGTTTGAGATTGTGTCTGAACTTCACGCGTCGTCGCCTGTCGGGGCGCCGCTTGTATGGGAGATTGACTGACCTTGGATTCATATTGGTCGTCAGGCTCTGTTGGATCGAAATATGGAAAATTGGGCGATTCGTCCGCGAAGCTCGACGCGGATTTGTCGGGTTGGGCGTTGCTCAAAGGAGCCTGATTTTTAGTAGTGGGGCCGCGCGTCGCGCGCTGATTGGTCGCTCGACCGCTTGCGTCGTCGGTTATTCTCGATTCAAGCTCCTCGAGCCTCTTTATCAGTTCATCGAGTGTTTTTAACCTGGTCGCGTGAGTCAGCTTGACCAGTCCGATCTCGAGCTGAAAGCGAGGATGCGGGGAATCTTTTATCTCTTTTTCGGTTTCGGCTAACAGATGAAAGAGCCTGACCAAGTCTTCTTCGGAAAACCTGGAGGATAACTGTTTCAGACGATCAACCTCCACGTCGGTAACGCCGAGTAGATCACTTCCGCTGATTCCGGATTTAATCACCAGCAAATGGCGCAGATATGCGGTCAATTCGCGGGTAAAATTGCGCAGATCGTAACCCCTGACGAACACCTCTTCCACCAGGTTGAGTATCTCCGCCGCTTCTCGATCGGCGATGGCCTCGACGAAGCGCCCGAGCGTGGCGGCGCTGACCAATCCCAGGGCGGTTGTGACATCCTCCTCGGTGATTTGATCTCCGCTGAAGGCGATTACCTGATCGAACGCCGATTGCGCGTCGCGCAGGCTGCCCGCGCCAGCGCGAGCTACTTCACGCAACGCGGGGTCGCTTATTTTCACTCCCTCGCCGGCGGCTATCTCACGCAGCCGCTGAAATATTTTTTCGGTCGGTATCTGACGGAACTCGAATTGCTGGCAACGTGAAAGTATGGTGTCGGGGACTTTGTGAAGTTCCGTCGTAGCCATAATGAAAGTGACGTGCGAGGGGGGCTCTTCGAGGGTCTTAAGCAGGGCGTTGAACGCGCTCGTTGAAAGCATATGGACTTCGTCAATGACGAAAACCCTATAACGATCACGCGCCGGCGCCATCGCGATGTTATTGATTATCACGTCCCGCACGTTATCAACGCCGGTGTTGGACGCGGCGTCAATTTCGAGCACGTCGAGCGAAGACCCCGAAGCGATCTCGACGCAGGAAGGGCATTGCAGACATGGATGGCTGGTAACGCCCGTGTGACAGTTTAGACACTTGGCCAGTATTCGCGCTGTGGTTGTCTTCCCAGTGCCTCGCACACCGGAAAATAGATAGGCATGGTGCAGCCGCCGCTGATCCAGAGCGTTGCTGAGAGTGCGCGAAATATGCTCCTGGCCAGTTAAATCGGCGAAGGTTTGAGGGCGATATTTGCGAGCGATAACCTGATAACTCACGATCTAATCCTTGTGGTTTCGAAGCCTGATTTCGAGTTTGAAAACTTCCAGACGTGATTTGCGACCCGAGGCGAAATCGAAGAATAACTTAGCGCGCCGTAGCGCTCAAGGCCGTTTCTTCTTGGCTTTTTACAGGAAAGGTAGTTTAATATACGGCAAATCAGGGTCCGGTCGCTACTGATTTAGATACAAGCTAAATCACCCGAAACGACCTCAAAGTGATACGTTGTTGGATGGGCGAGTAACACCGGAACATGGTGAACAACGAACATATTTGTTTCATTGAAGGAGAGAAACGCATGCCTAGAAAATCAGCAAATGGCAATCCCGCTGAGCATATCAAGCTGGCAATCGCCAGCATTGATCACCAAATCAAAGAACTGGAAGCGCAGCGCGAGCAACTCGCGAAGATAGTTCCCGGAATATCGGCCGCAAGCGCGCGTCGCAGGGGAAGACCCGCGAGCGCGTTGGTGGCCGTGAGAAGCAGTAAACCTAAGCGAGTTGTTTCGGACGCGACTAAGAGGAAACTGAAAGCCGCCGCCAAAGCGCGCTGGGCCAGGTACAGAGGGGAAATCGAATAGATTTCTCCAGGCTCGACGCCGCTACCGCGCGCGTCAGCAAGCGGATGCGTGTGGAACCGCTTGCTGACGCGCGCGGTAGCGGCGCCGACATCAAGGGCGAAAGACGCCCAAAAAATGGGACAGGCTCCGGTTACTACCGCGGCACATCCGAGCTGCGCTACCGTTGCTACCTTCCGGTCCTGGCGGGGTTCACGCGTTCGTGATTGCACGGAGTCCGGAGCCTGACATTCAAATCTCAGATTTCAATATTGAGATTTGAGATCATAAAGCGGAGAGAGCGGGACTCGAACCCGCACAGGCCTTTCGGCCCGCCGCGCTTCCAACGCGGTGCCATACCAATTAGGCGATCTCTCCGTATCTCGGATTTCAAATTTGAAATCCGAGATTTGAAATCGCGGACGGAGAGGGTGGGATTCGAACCCACGGTACCCGTAAAGGTACAACGGTTTTCGAGACCGCCCGATTCAGCCACTCTCGCACCTCTCCGCATAAAGGCTCACTTATTCCTCGGAAGTTATATTCTTGCCGTCAGCGCCGTCGCCTGCGCCGCCGATAGATCCGGTCTTGCGACGCTGTCTGAAGAAATTCTGCATAAGCTGACGGCCTTCTTCGGCGCGCACTCCTGAAGTAACTTCCACTTGATGATTCAAAGAACTGTTTGCGCAGATCCGGAAGACGGTGTCAACCCCGCCCGCCCGCAAATCGGCGACGCCGTAAACCAGCCGCTTCACCCTGGCATTGACCAGCGCCCCGGCGCACATCGCGCACGGTTCGATAGTAACGTACAATGTCGCTTCGGTTAAGCGATAGTTACCTACTCGCTGCGAGGCTTCCCGCAGCGCCACGATCTCGGCATGCGCTGTCGGATCGTTAGATCCGATCGGATGGTTATGCCCGCTTCCTACAATCCTGTTTTCAATTACGACGACGGCGCCGATTGGAACCTCGCCGGCGTCGCGAGCCGACCGGGCTTCGTTCAGCGCGAAGCCCATAAAGAACTCATCATTTGCGTCGGAATTACGAAGAATGTCGGCTGCCGCTTCGCCGTTTGTTTCTCCGTTTGCTGACTTGCGCTTTCCCATTGTGTATACATAGCGCGCCGGGCGCGCCAAAACGCGAAGGCGAATGGTACTGGCGCGGATAGGTCCTGTCAAGCAAGGCATCAAACCGGATTTGATGTAGAATCTCGTCGTGTCTTCATACAGGAAATTCATAGAACAGGTGGACCAGCTTACCGCGAAGCTTCAGACGCGTTACTCGAAGCATCTGGTTTGCCGCGCGGGATGCGCCGGATGCTGCCATCACCACCTTTCCGTATTCGCCATTGAGGCCGAAGAGGCGCGCGCGGCGATTGAAGCGGCGCCAGCTCCAATTCGCGCCCGTGTGGAAGAACAGGCCCGCGAGGTTATAAAACGCGAAGCTCAGGGCGAGCGGGCGTCATGCCCTATGCTGGTTGATAATCGTTGTTCAATTTACGAATCGCGCCCGCTGATCTGCCGCACTCAAGGCTTGCCGTTGTTGATGGAGGCGGAAGATGGGGAGCGCGAGGTTGATTTCTGTCCTCTGAACTTTACAGGGGACGGAGCGGTTGACGATCTCGAAGAAGATCATCTTATACCGCTGGACGCGCTGAATCTGCGGTTGGCGCTCCTGAATCTGGAGTATTGCCGTGAAACCGGCCTGGGCGATGAGGCTAGCGGCGATCGTATGAAAATGGCCGACATCATTCTCAAAAACATCGGGTAGTGGGGAGTAGAGGGTAGGGAAAGGGAAGTTATTTCCTATCCCCATTCCCCACTCCCTACTCCCCATTCCCGAAGTTCTTCCGCAGGAGGTTCGCTTGAAACTCAGATTCGCCTTGATCGCGCTGTCGTTCCTGGCTTTTGCTAACCTGGCCTTCTCTCAATCGCCCGCGGTGTCAGCGGCTCGGTCTTACCGGCAGGCGCATGAACACGAAATCATCGAAGAATTCGTCGAGCTGCTCTCGATTCCGAACGTGGCTTCGGACGCGCCGAACATCCGGCGGAACGCTCAGTTGATCTC
The DNA here is from genome assembly GCA_035714085.1 of Blastocatellia bacterium. Lineage (GTDB taxonomy): Bacteria > Acidobacteriota > Blastocatellia > RBC074 > RBC074 > JAJVID01. The sequence goes on along the minus strand of DASTMP010000279.1, from coordinate 1,823 downwards.
GCTGATGCTCGAAAAACGCGGCGTCAAGACTCGCCTGCTCGAAATCCCCGAAGCTCCGCCCGTGGTTTACGGCGAAATCAATACGCCGGGCGCGACGCGCACACTGATCTTTTATGCCCATTACGACGGGCAACCGGTCGAGCCTGCGAAATGGGTTGGCGGCGACCCGTTCAAACCCATACTGCGTTCGGCGCTGCTTGAAGCGGAGGGTCATGACATTTCGCTTCCGGCCAGAGATCGGAAATTGGATCCTGAATGGCGGCTCTACGCGCGTTCGAGCGGGGACGACAAAGCGCCGATCATCGCCGTCTGCGCCGCGTTGGACGCGCTGCGGTCAAGCAAGGTCGCCATCAATTCGAATATCAAGTTTATCTTCGAAGGCGAAGAAGAGGCCGGGTCGCCGCATCTGGAGAAGATAGTCGAAAAATATCGCGACCTGTTGAAAGCCGACGCCTGGCTGATTTGCGACGGGCCGGTTGATCAAACGAGGCGTCAGCAAATCTATTTCGGCGCGCGCGGAGTGACGGGAATAGAGATCACCGTCTACGGCCCTCGCCGCGAGCTTCACAGCGGCCATTACGGCAATTGGGCGCCGAATCCCGCGATGATGCTCGCGAAGCTGCTGGCTTCGATGAAAGACGATGACGGGCGCGTGTTGATCAAAGGCTTTTACGACGGCGTCGAGGCCCTGACCGAGACTGAGAGGCGCGCGTTCGCTGAAGCTCCCGACAACGACGCAATGTTGCGGCGCGAGCTCGGCATCGCATGGACCGAAGGGGTGGGTAAGAGATTGATTGAGCTGATCAATCTGCCTTCCCTCAACATTCGCGGCCTTATGAGCTCTTCGGTCGGCGAGACCGCGCGCAACGTGATTCCGTCGACCGCCACGGCTTCGATTGACATTCGTCTGGTCAAGGGGCTCGATCACGCCAAGGCCGTTGATCGAGTGATCGAGCACATTTGCGCGCAAGGTTACCACGTTATTGAATCCGAGCCTGACGACGCGACGAGGTTGAAATATCCGAAGATAGTTAAGGTGATTCGCCAGGGCGGGTACAACGCGTCGCGCACTTCGATGGATTTACCGATCTCGAAAGAGATAATCGCCGCGGTCGAAAGCGCCCGCGGAAACGTGATCAAAATGCCGACGCTCGGCGGCAGCGTCCCACTCTACATCTTTACCGACAACCTGAAGGCGCCTTGCATTGGCGTTCCCATAGCCAATCACGATAACAACCAGCACAGCGCGAACGAGAATATTCGATTGCAGAATCTGTGGGACGGAATCGAGACGATGGCCGCGCTGTTTGTAATGAAGTAGCCCGAATCAGCGCCGCGAGCGGTACTGATTCCAAGCCGCGCATATCGCGTAAGACGGAAATTTTCGCGTCACTGTAACCTTTCGCTCGACGCGAACGTGAATACGGTAGGAAACGATTTTGATATATGAACATAAAGGAGAAGAAAATGAGATCACATCTGAAATATGAGAAAGCGGCGCCAGGCGCTTTGCGGGCTATGTATTCATTACAGACATACGTGAATGAGTGTGGGCTTGAGAAGCCATTACTTGAACTGGTTAAAACACGCGCGTCGCAGATCAATGGTTGCGCCTTTTGTCTTGACATGCATACGAAGGATGCGCGGGCGAACGGGGAAACCGAGCAGCGGCTATACGCGCTCAACGCGTGGCGCGAGGCGCCGTTCTACACTGACCGCGAACGAGCCGCTCTGGCTTGGACAGAGGCGGTCACGCTGGTCACCGAAGGGCGCGTCCCGGATGACGTGTTTGAGGAAGCCCAATCACAATTCTCAGAGGAAGA
>DASTMP010000278.1:0-22301 GCA_035714085.1 Blastocatellia bacterium | reverse complement strand
GTCGAGGCATGATGATTGATGGTCTTCAAGTCGTTCCGGCGAAGCCGATAACTATGCGCCTCGGAAAAGTTCAAATGGTGTTGATAAAAATCGAGGTGGGCTTGTTTGTCGGAGGCAAATGCGCGAGCGATGCGCTCAAGAGCATCGAATTTAGCCTGATTCAGTTTGAGGCTTTCGCGTCTGACTGTCCGCATATTATTAGTCTCGCGTCGTCCTCAAACATATTTGATCATAAATAGACACTTTTGTCAGCATATGTTTTAGCTGCTTTTAGCCCTTTCTTCGCGATCGCCAGAATGCGATTCGAGTCGTGAAATGAAGTAGACCTGGATGCAAAAAGGGCAAGAAGGGCAAAGATCGGCAACTTTTCATGCCGCTTTTGCTCTTCTTGCCCTTATTGTTTCCCTCTTGACCTCAAGAAGAGCGCGAACCAGTCAGGAACAAGATCAAGCTGGTGAGCTGCTATCTGCAACCGGCTCGCGGCCAGGCCCGCCGACAGGCTATCAGCGATAATGATCGGCGTTGATCTGAATGTAATGCTTCCACTGATCTGGCACGTCTTCGTCGCGATAGATCGCTTCGACGGGACAGGCTGGCTGGCAGGCGCCGCAGTCAATGCACTCATCCGGATGGATGAAAAGTTGCTCTGAGCCTTCGAAATCAGCCTCATCCTTACGAGGGTGAATGCAATCGACTGGGCAGACATCAACACATGCCGAGTCCTTCGTGCCGATGCAGGGTTCGCAAATTACGTAAATAGCCATTACGCTTTTCTCCTTCCAAAATCTTCGTATCGGATTTCCGGTGAATTAAATGAAAACGCTGATTCAAACGGAACGGTTATTGTACCGGTTCACTTCTTGTTTGCAAGCGATGGATAATGGAGAGTGAGAAATCCAGGAAGTAACTTCCATTCCCTACTCCCTATTCCCCACACAGAGCAATCCGGCAACAACTTTCAGCAAGATCGCGCAAGAATTTTCGCCTTCCTCCCGCTACTCTTCCCGCTCTACTGGTGGTTGGCGCCTGGTAAGAGGAGGATCGCAAGTCTCCTCTTACCAGGCGCCAGGCGCCAGCCACCAACCACCAAAGGAGAACGAACCATGTTGCAGAAAGGCGCGCCGATCGCCGATTCCAAAGGCAGGCTCGGCGTTCTTCTCGTTGGAATGGGGGCGGTGACGACCACGTTCATCGCGGGCGTCGAGGCGATCCGCCGCGGACTGGCCAGACCAATCGGCAGTCTGACACAGATGGGAACCATCCGTCTGGGCAAACGCACCGAGGGCCGATCCCCTCTGATTAAAGACTTCGTGCCCCTGGCCCAGCTCGATGACCTGGTCTTCGGCGCCTGGGATATTTTCGAAGAGAACTGTTACGAGGCGGCGATGAGCGCAGGAGTGCTGGAAAAGGAATTGCTCGTCCAGCTTAAGCCGCAGCTCTCGAAAGTCAAGCCGATGCACGCCGTCTTCGATCAGCAGTATGTCAAACGTCTCAATGGAACCCACGTTAAAAAGGGCAAGACGAAGATGGATCTGGCCGAGCAGTTGATGGGCGAGATCGCCGAATTCAAGAAAAAGAACCGGCTCTCGCGAATGGTCATGGTCTGGTGCGCCTCGACCGAAGTATTCATCAAGCCACAGCCGGTTCACAAAAGCCTCGCGGCCTTCGAGAAGGCCATGCGCGAGAACAACAAAGCGATCGCGCCCTCGATGATCTACGCCTACGCCGCGCTCAAATCGGGGGTTGGGTTCGCCAATGGCGCGCCCAACCTGACGGTGGATATTCCAGCCCTGATTGAGCTCGCCGAAAAACAGAACCTGCCAATCTGCGGCAAGGACTTCAAGACCGGGCAGACGCTAATGAAGACCATCCTCGCGCCGGGATTGAAAGCCAGATTGCTGGGGCTGCACGGCTGGTATTCGACCAACATCCTGGGCAACCGCGACGGCGAGGTGCTCGACGATCCCGGATCGTTCAAGACCAAGGAGGAGTCGAAGCTCTCGGTTCTCGAATACATCCTCCAGCCGCAGGTCTATCCCGATCTCTACAGCGATTTCTCACACCTGGTCAGGATCAATTACTACCCTCCGCGCGGCGACAACAAGGAGGGATGGGACAACATCGACATCTTCGGCTGGCTCGGTTACCCGATGCAGATCAAGATCGATTTTCTGTGCCGCGACTCGATCCTCGCCGCGCCTATCGTCTTGGATCTGGCGCTGTTTATGGACCTGGCGCAACGCGCCGGGATGCGAGGGATCCAAGAGTGGCTGTCTTTCTATTTCAAAAGCCCGATGTGCGCGCCGAAGCTCTATCCCGAACACGATCTGTTCATTCAACTGATGAAGTTAAAGAACACGCTGCGCCATCTGCGCGGCGAAGAGATGATCACGCACCTGGGGTTGGAATACTACGACTGAATAGACAAATTCAGGACAGAAGTAGACAGGATTTACAGGATTGATCAAGATTGGCAATCAAAATAACGATCCCAGATCTCTCCATCCTGAAAAATCCTGTTAATCCTGTCTCAATGTTCTCTGTCCGGATTTATCGACCACTTGCGAGCCCGCCACGAGGGCCAGCGCCACGACGCTCAACAACATCAGCAGCGGTTCGGAATCCCCGAAATTGTAATTGACCAGCGAGCTGGCCGAGAAACCGGTCAGCGCCGCGACCGCTCCCAGCGCCAGCCCGGCGCCCGTATCGTTCCCGTCGAGTGTCGCCTTTTTATACCCGCGCCAGATCATTACGAATAACATCGCCATCAGCCACAGATAAGCGCCGAGGGCCGGCAGTCCGCGGTCGACCGCGATCTGAATCGGGGTCGAGTGCGTGTGCGTGACGTAATCGCCGGGGAACCCCCATTCTTTCCAATGATATTTCTGCGAATCCAGGCCGACTCCGAAGATCGGATGGTGTGGGATCAACCGTAGCCCGGCGCGCATGTATGCGAACCGCCTGTACCTGCTGTCGTCCGTAAGATTCATTACGCTCGCCGTGCGGATGGCGGGCAATGTATAGAATGAAATGGCGGCGATTGCGCCAACGGCGGCCATTACCAGCAGCGCCACGCGCCGCTCTTTTATGAGGCCGAGAATGATGAGCAGGGACAGCATACAGGAGGCGATTACGCCGCGAGAGGCCGTCAGGATAAGCGCCAGTGAAAACAGGCTGGCCAGCGACAAAGAGATCCATAACCAGGCGCGAGAACGATCTTTACGCGGCGTCTTCAGGTTCGAGAGCAATAATCCATAGGCGAGCAGGGCGAAAATCTGCATTTGTTCGGCATAGGTGATGAAATGGCGTGAAAAGCCGGAGACGCGAAAGCGGCGGCTGCGTCCGGCGACGCTGACTCTCAGCGGGTTGGCCCGGCTCTTCATTTCATCCGTCACGACCAGCGGCGCTGTGGCGGGGGGATCGCCCTCGCGCAAGGCCTCGATGGTGTAAGTCGCGCCTGCCGGGGCTTCCCGGATAATTCGGTTCGCCTCTTCGAGAGAATCTACACGATGCCGCCCGATCATCCAGATCACGTCGCCCTCCTGCAAGTAGCTCGTTCGCAGCGGGCTGTTATCCTCAATTGCCGTGATAATCATTCCCCGGCCTAGACTCTTTTCCATCAAGCTATAGCCGACGCCAACCAGCCCCGAGACGATCATTAGACCGATCATCCACCGGGCGCCGCGCGGGCGCAGGTTGGCGATTATCAGATAGAAGACGCCGAACAGCGTCAAAGCGCGCAATTTGGGAAGACTCTCGGCCGGTTCGACGGACAATACCGATGAAACAATAGTCAGAGCTATAAAGCACAGCAGAGGGCGATCTATGGGCGTCTTAGGAATCCCGAGCCGGCCCATTGCAAGAGCGCGGGCGATCCATGCGACATAACTCAATCCGAGGCCGATCTGCGCGGCGGCGATCGAATGGGGGACCGAAATCGCGAAGATGGCTAATCCACAAAGTATTATGCGGGTCGTCCACTGTGCAAAACTACTGGCGGCTGCGTCTTCAGGAACGGCTTCTATGCCTGACGCCCCAATTATTAATGACGACATTTCAACTTCTCTGAAAAACGATGCGTTAAACGGGGATAAATTTATGACAGAGGGAGAGGTTTTTTAAAGAACGAAACTATGCCTTCGTATGCGTCATGATCGGAGAACTGGAGACGAACGCGACGCCCCCTTGCTCTTGCAGGCAGAGGAGCGACCGTTGACGTTGTAGCTGTTCTTCGTGCCGTCCAGCCGGCGTGAGCGCGGCGGATTGTAATCCCGCGGAGTGAAGGAAGCAAGCTGGCGACCTTGCAGGCGCCCGCCTGCCTATTCAGTTTACTCACCGGGAAGAGCCGTCTCTGTCGGAATGATATAGCGGACGGATCGTAATCCAAAGGGAGTTTGGAGGTCTAAAAATTCACGGCTAAGGAACTAAGAGCCTTTTTTAAGAGTGCCTTTTAAAACACCCTTAGTAGCCTTGAGGCCGGAAACCCGGTCATGCTCAAATCCCCTCTCCGATAACTGATGTAAAAATCGGAAAAGTATTTCATGAGCCGACTTTATAACAGGCTCTAAGGAGCAGTGACAGGATGAACAGGGTTTCCGAGGATGTTCTAGATGGTTTCTTATCGTCCCTCCTTCGGCCAAGCATGAAAAATCCTGTTCATCTGTCTACGCAGAGTTATCTTTGCCGCCGAAATTAATAAAAGACGCCGCAATTGGCTCCAGGGCGCCGCAGCGGGCAAATAATACCAACTTGCCTGACCGTGATCTCCTGCGAAAAACTGCGGCGTCCTGGAGCCAATTGCGGCGTCTTTGTCGCAACGCCTCGATTATAAGATCGGGCGCTGCTGATCGGCGTAGCGTTTGAGCTTCATATTCAGTGTCTGCACGCGCAATCCGAGGAGTTTCGACGCCTTGGTCTGACTGCCGCCGCTTTGATCGAGGGCGGTGGCGATCAGGTCGCGCTCGAAATCATCGACGATCTGCGGCAGGTCTATGCCATCCGGCGGGATTGATTTGAGATGCGCATAGCGGATGCGTGACGGCAGGACCGATTCAGTTACCTGTTGAGGCGGCAGACAATTGATAGCGCTTTCGAGCACCGACTCAAGCTCGTCGAGGTTGCCCTCCCAGTAGTATCCCGTCATCGCCTCAAGGGCATCGGCGGTGATATCGTGGGTTCCTTTGCCCAACTTCTGGGCGATGCGGGAGACCAGATGTTTCGCGATATAGGGAATATCCTCGCTCCGCTCGCGCAGCGGTTTGATGTTGAAGCTGACATGGCGCAGCATTTCTACCAGCCCGTAAGCAATTCGATTTTCCGCTTTGCGGTCGGCGGGATTCCACTCCGAAGCGAAGACCAGTCTCTGGCGGCTGTCGCGACCGCGCCACCGTTGTTCCTCCAGGTAGACGGCGAAACGTTGTTGCAGAAGCGGCGACAGACTGGTCAATTCGTTGATGTAGATCGTTCCATGCTTGACGGTCTCGATCATCCCCTGTGGGCCGAAGAGGATGTTGTGCAACGCCTCGGCGCCGAGTCCGTGGGCGTTGACGGCGAAGAACGGCTGCGCCCATTGCGCGCTGGCCTGATGCAGGACGCGGGCGATCTGCTCCTGTCTCAGCCCGCGTTCGCCGATTAATAGGATCGGATGCGTCTGCGACGCATGCGATCCGATGAACTTTTTCAAGTCGGAGACGTTAGGGCTGACGCCAATGAAACACTCGTAATTCTCATAAGAGACTTCCCGTTGGCCATTGACCAGCGTCAGGGCCGGTCGAGGTTGCGGGCCTGGGAGCGCAGGCGTTTTTGCCTGCTCGCCCTGGGAACCCGCAGGCAGAGACGCCTGCGCTCCCAGGCGGGGTTGTGGGCCGCCTTGAAATTCATCCGCCGACTCCTCGAACGGTCTGTTTACCGCTTCATTCGGCATTACTACTTACCTCCTTCTGAATATTGCTGTGTGAGTCGCATTGTGAACATTTGAAATCGATACCAGGGCCGATTCCGGCGTCAGATTGAGATGTCGCTTACGCTTGGGATACGCGGCCAGTTTGGAGTTTCGCGTAAGTTCTGGTAAATGTCTTCAAGCTCCAGTAAAAACCAGTAAAACTTGTAAATCATTTGTAAAATTAGGCTCTAGCGTCGCCTGATGACAGGATCAGCCAAGGTATACTTTGAGTGGAGAGTGAGGCAAATGCATAGTTTCAAGGAGACGCTCCGCAGACATGCGCTGACGGTGGGGTTGCTCGCGGTCGCGATTCCGCTTCTGGCGCATCTGTGGCTGCAATACCGCTCGCTGACGAGGCTGGAGTCAACACTGCCTATCGAGCGCCGATACCATATGCGGCGCTACCTCTCCGAGGTGATCGAGAAAGTCATCACTCATTACGAGCAGAAGGCTGAAGAGACGCTCAACGTGCCCTCTGGAGCTTTCCATCACAAATACCCGGACCCGAATTATAACGAAATGAAGGCGATGGACGTTGAGCAAATCTCAGCCTATTTTCAACGACACCAGTTTGACGGCGCACGGATGCTCTTCACGGCGATCATCACCGGCAAGGAAGTGCCCAATTACGCCATGATCAGCTTCTACGATCCTGTATCCGGCTCGCTCCGCACAATCAACGCCGACGAATTTTCCGCCGCCCATGGGGCGGTGGCCAGTTGGATCGCGATGACAATGGTCAAAGCAATACCGAAATCCATACATTTGACCGTTGACGAACGCGACCCGAACAACCGCGCCATAGTCAAACCGATCATTGATGAGCAATCACACGTGGTCGGCGTGGCAGGGATGTTCCTGAACGAAGACATATTCATCAATGATTACATTGCGCCAACTGTCAAGAAGACTCTTCCGCAATATTTTCCCGATGATTATCAGGACGTGGTCGTCACAGTCACTGATATGGAACACGATCACAAGCTGATATTCTCCAATCAGCCGTTTGAAGGGCAGAAGTATGATGTCGGATGGCCGATCCCATTCATTTTTACGGATTGGTATTTAGGCATTCGCATGCGAAACATGACTGAAGAACAGTGGAGCCGCAGAAACTTCATGTCCAGCCTGTCGTTATCCATTCTGACGGCGCTGATCCTGATCGGAGGCGTCGTGATGGCGCTTCGCGCGGCTTCACGCGCCATGAAACTATCTCAAATGAAAGCAGACTTTGTCTCCAACGTTTCCCATGAGTTGCGCACGCCGCTGGCCTCGATCCGGGTCTTCGGCGAGTTTCTGAAGCTCGGACGCGTCAAGCAGCCGGACAAGATACAGGAGTACGGTGAATACATCGAGACCGAAAGCCGCCGCCTTACGCAGTTGATCAACAACATCCTCGATTTCTCGAAGATCGAGTCGGGCCAGAAGACCTATCACTTCGAGCAGACCGATGTCGAGGGCGTGGTAGCCGACACGCTGAAGACCTTCGAGGTCGTCCTGGAACAGACCGGCTTCACAGTGTATCTGGAAAAACCATCGTTCCCGCTGCCGCAGGTGGTGATCGATCCGGACGCCATCGCGCAGGCCTTCATCAACCTTCTGGACAACGCCGTGAAATACTCGGGCGGCTCAAAAGAGATCGGTGTCAAGCTCGCCGAACAGGGCGATACGGTCACGATCTCGGTGATTGACCACGGCGTCGGCATCGCCAGCGAAGAGCGCGAGAAGGTTTTCGAGAAGTTCTACCGCGTCGGCAACTGCCTGGTGCATGACGTGAAAGGCAGCGGGCTGGGCCTGTCAATCGTCAAGCACATCGTCGAGGCCCACCACGGACGAGTCACCGTCGAGAGCGAACCCGATCGCGGCAGCGCATTTATCATCCACCTTCCGGTTGACCAGAGCGCCCGCGGCAAACCGGAAGCGAAGACCAGCGACCATCTGATCAGCCACGGACTGGATACCGGCGGCGAGACCGTAAATTGATAACGAAAATGGACGGGATTTATAGGATTTTTCAGGATTCGACTCAGTTCACAAAATCCTGAAAAACACTTTAAATCCTGTACATTTCCTCCCGGGAGAAGAATGGATGAGCGGAAAAGTTTTGATTGTCGAAGATGATCAGGCAATGGCCGTGGCGCTGCGCGACGGCTTCGAGTATGAAGGGTATTCGGTGCAGGTAGCGCGCGACGGCGCCGCCGGGTTGCGCCTGGCTTCCGAGAAGGACCTTGACCTGATCATTCTGGACGTGATGCTTCCGAAGATGAGCGGATTCGACATCTGCAAACAGCTTCGAGGAGATGGAAATTCCACGCCGATCATCATGCTCACCGCGCGCGGCCAGGAGATCGACAAAGTCGTCGGGCTGAAGATCGGCGCAGACGATTATGTGACGAAGCCTTTCAGCTTCATGGAGCTGATGGCGCGCGTCGAAGCCCTGTTGCGTCGCGCTCACCGCCACAGTGAGACTCCCGAAGAGTTCCGCTTTGGCTCGATCACGATCAATTTTAAAAAATTCGAGGTGTCGAAGGCCGGCGCGCCTGTCGAAGTGTCGCCGCGGGAATTCAACATCCTGAAATATTTCATCGACCATCGCGGCGAGGTGGTCACTCGCGATCAGTTGCTTGATTCAGTATGGGGCTACGGCAGCTTCCCCCTTACCCGAACCGTCGACATGCACATCGCCAAGCTACGCCAGAAGATCGAGGACACCCCGAGCGACCCACGCTACATAGTCACCGTCCATCGCGTCGGCTATAAATTCGTCCTTTGACCGAATTAAAGTGGGTAGTGGGTAGTGGATAGTGGATAGTGGATGACAAATGTAACTACCCACTACCCACTACCCACTTTCTTTAGTGCGTCATCGAGTAGACGATCAGATTCATTCCGAGCCTATAAGCCGCCAGCCCGAATTTCAATGGGTATTGTGGCTCGTCAATCCACTCCCAGGCGTCGCCGTTGTCGGCGTTGCGGGCGATGAAGACCATCACGCGGCCGGTGTCATCCATGATCCCTTCGTAATGCGGAACGTACCCGCCTTTTTCGCTCGTGACACCGCTATAAATGTAGTTAACATTCGGGACCTGAACGACTTCGTCAATATCGAAATAACAATGGAAGATCGGATGATTGAGCGGCAGTTCCTGAATCTGATATCCGGGAAAGATCTTGCGCATCTGCTCCTGCACGTTCTGCCACTCGTATTCGCCCCAGAAATCGTCGAGCATCAGAAAACCTCCGCGCGTCAGGTATTCGCGCAGGTTCGCCGCGTCTTCAGTTGAGAGGTCCATATAGCCGGGCTCGACGATGTAAACGAACGGGTACTTGAAAAGTTCTTTGCCGGTGGGCGGGAAGGAAATCGGGTCGTCGGAGATCGCCAGGTTGCTCCGGCACCAGTTGCGCAGGCCCATGATGAACTGCTCGTCGGCTTTCGGGTAATCGGTCATCCACTTTCCACGCCATCCGTACGAACTATATTCGAGGCGCGCGAACGTATATTCCAATTTCCGGTGGGGATCGCTGGAATCTCTCCGATACCTGAACTCGGGCCGCTGCGCCAACCGCTGGGTCTGCGCGGATGAAGACATCAACAACAAACAGATAAGAAGCAGGGTAACCGCGGTCGCTTTCATCGGGATTCCCTCAATTGGAGACAAGGAGAGTGGGAGAAGAGGAGACAAGGAAATCAAATCTCCCTGTCCACTTGTCCCCTTGTCCCCTCGTCTTCCTCTCTTTCCGTCTCTGTGTGGCTCTGTGGCAGCCCATTAACAGGCTCTACCTCTACCTCCAGAAATCGCAGAAAGGCTTCGTCGGTCAACGCCGCCGCGACGCCCTCCCCGATAGCCCGCCCGTCGGGATGCGCCCAGATGCGCAGATCGTCGCGAGCGAAGCCGGCGTCGGCCAGCATTCGCCGGCGTTCGGTCAAGGCAAAAGTGTAAAAGTCATTTGTCATTCTACGACTCCCGCCGAATCAGCGTCGCGGGCGCGCCGCCAATGGGAGCCACGTTCGCTACCGCTCGCGGCGTTGATTCGCCGAGTATAGCCCGTAAAGCCGCGCGCCGCGATAGTAATGCTCTAAAATGCGCCGGAAATCGTAACCTCGCTCGGCCATCAGCGCGGCGCCGATCTGGCACAGCCCCACGCCGTGCCCCCATCCGGCCCCGATCAGCGTGAAGGCGGCGGGCGCGCCGCCGACCATTCCTTCGCTTTCGACGACGAAGGCCGAGCTGTATAGGTGTGACGGCGAGAGCGCGCGGCGGATTTCAAGCTCCTTGCCGATGACCAACGATTCATGCTCGCCCACGACGCGCAACCGGACGACGCGGCCCGAGGCGCCGCGTTCGACTGCCTCGATTTTATGAACCGCGCCGAAATCGACGCCGAGCTTCGCGCGCAGCAACTCCCGCAACTCATCCTGCGCTATCGTCACACGCCAGCGATAAAAGTCCGTGGTCTCCTGATTGAAGTCGGGCAGAATCTTTCCGAGGATGCCCGTGTCTGTCGTGTTGCAGAAGGCGGGAGGCGAATTGCGAATCCAGCGTTCCGCGTTGGCCTCGTCGGTCAGTGGCAAATCGAACCCGGCGGGAAACTCTTCGCCGTCATACGAGACGGCCAGATAAGGAAAGCGCTCGTCCCCCCATGCCGCGTCGTAGCTCTCGGTCATCCCGCCGCACGATTTTGTATAACGAGCGTCGCACAACTCATCGTCAAAAGTAAGAACCTGCCCGTAAGTTGCGCGGATCGCCTCGTAGATCGCCGCCGAGGTCGCTTTAGTGACGCCATGATAACGTTGGCAATGATCGTCGGCGCAGACGTCGAAATCGTCGTGGCTCTCCTGGCTGTACCAGAGGATCAATTGTTTCTCGCCGCCGACCATCTGCGTGGCTAATGAAGGTTTATGCCGCTCCTTCTTCCACGGCTCCATCTGCGCCAGCAGCCAGCTACGCGAAACGACCGAATGCGCTTTGAGCAGTTCGGGGTGCGAGTCCGCGCTCATCTCCGACGAAATGACGCCGGTCAGATAAGTTTCGACGGGAACCTCGTTGATGACCGTCACTCGCCCATCCGCGTCGAGCTTGATTTTCAAAGCCCCCTGAAACTCCTGATCCTGTTCTTGCTCCCAGTGAAAATTAATGCCGATTGTGACGCCGCGTACGATGAAAGAAGCCGAGGGTTCGACGGGCGTCAAACGATATTCCAAATCATCCTGCCAGCCGTCTTCAGTCACGAGTTCATAGCCGTAGCCGAACTCCCCCACGCGATAACTTCCACCGTCCAGCCGTTCGCCGGCGGAATTCACGAAAGCGCCCTTCAGCTCAAAAACCGCGTTATCCACGCCAGTCATCAAACCGACTGAGACAACCGGCTCGCGATCGATCTTTTGCATTTGGCATTCTCCTTAAAGACGTGTTCTTAGCCCGCGCATCGTGCAAAAATGTGGGCAATGACGAGATGAGTCCTATTGGTCATATTGCAACCATTTATCAAACGCTTTGTCGTTGAGCGTCACCTCGGCGTAAATCTCTTCCACATCCTGCGACGTGATCTTCGCGAAATGATCGGGCTGCGGAACGACCAGAACGCCCGCAAGGTCGATGGCCGCCGGAGAGACGGTCAATTTCGCGTCGCCCTCGGCGAAATAACGGTCGGGTCGATGTTTGCCGCGCGGGAAAACTATCACAATCCACCGGTCGCCGTCGCGCATAACGACCAGATTGATCATCGGCTCGGATTCCGCGCCAGTGATTTCGGCCAGGCGCCGCAGCGCCCTGTCGAACCATACAATCAAAGCGGCGCGATCATTGCCGCGAGCGATCAACGCGTTCAACCTGTAATCTTTCAGCGCGAACGTTTCGACGCCGGAATCATTCGATAAGCCTCGCCTCTCCCACGTCTCGATCTCCCGAAAGATTGGCGGCGATTTGCGCTCGCAGGCCTGGAAGTGCAAATGGTCTGGCGCCGAAGCCCCGCACGCCGCGCCGTTGTAGACGACGAAAAACTCGCCGCCCAGGTCCAGCGCCATGTCGAGCAGCGTTCCGAAATTGCCCTCTATCACTTGCTGGGTGTGGCGGCGCGAAGTGATCACCAGGTGCCGTGGCAGAATAGGAAACGGGTTGTAGAGCGCGACGAAATCCGCGCCGAAGGCCACTCCGCGCTCTTCCGGCGGCAGGTTCTCCGAGCAAAGGAAGCACGGGCGTTGTTTGATCGTCGCCGCGTCAACCTTGGCCGCCGTGCTGACGATCCTCTGCGGGTTGAACTGCGCAAGGACTTCCGAGCCTTGCGCCCAAAGCCTCTTGTATTCCACGCGCGCCAGCCCCGCCACCGCGTCGCGCAACATCGGCCACGTCGCCAACTGTTGCCGGGCCAATCCTTCGACCAGGCTGCGAAAGTCCGGCTCGGAGTCCTTTCGCAAGTATGGCGCCAGGTATGGCCGCAACTCTTCTACGCCGATGATCCTCTCTGTCCAGCTCATTGCTTCGCGCCTTTCACACGCTTCCGCGCGTTGAACCGCCGACGCGCGAGTATCTCGATCGTCCGCAGCCGGTCTTTGTATGCGTCGTAGCGGTTCATAGTCGCCAGCGGCAACGCGCTGTCTGAGTTGTCCGACCAGCGGCGCGCGAAATAGAGCGAATCGTAAATCCGCCCGACCTCGTATTCGCGGCTGATGCGCAGCGCGACGGCGTAATCTTCACCATAACTGGTGTTCGGCAAACCGATCCGGCGCAGCACGGTCACGTCGAACGCCCGCGGCGCGCCGAGCCCGTTGATGCGCAGCGCGTTGTTCCGTCCGTTCTCGCGCGTCCATTCGCGGTGATCGATCAACCCCGGCGGCAGTTCGTTCAGCTCAAAATCGACGATCGTGTACGAGCCGATGACCATCGCGTAGCTTTTATTCTCGGCATTAGCCGAATCGAACTCCGCGACGATCCTCGCGAGCGTGTTCTCGCTCGAATAGACGTCGTCCGAATCGAGTTGCACGGCGTAGCGCCCACAATGCGGCGAATAGATCGCTTCGTTCCAGCATCCTCCAATGCCGTAATCGGTTCGCGCAGGAACAATATGAATCAATTTGTTCTGGCGCCCCTCGCCTCCCAAGTTCTCCGAATCAGCCGCAAGCTTGCGCAGCAGGTCGGTCGTGCCGTCTGTCGAATGATTGTCGACGACGATGACGTTGAATGGGAAGTCGGTCTTCTGCGTGAGCGCGCTGCGCACGGCGTCGGCTATTGTTTTGACGCGGTTGCGCACCGGGATGACCACGCTGGCTTTGACCGGGAACTCCTCTCGCGACTCGGGCGGATTGGCGAAACTCGGTTCCAATCGCGCTCCGATGCGCTCCAGGCACTGGGTGGCGATCTTCTCCATCTCGATTTGGTAATCGCGTTTTCGCGGGTCGACGTAATCGAAAATCTTCTCGCCGCTCGCCCGCAGATCAGCCGCGACGCGCGTGTAAAGCGGCTCTGGGATGCGGAAGATCGTCGAGTTGATCGAGAGCTTGAGTCGCAGGTCGTACAGCCCGCCCCAGCGAATGTCGGGCGAGATTCCGCCGTAATCGCGCAAAGCCTTGCCGACCTCTTCGCGCGAGAGCAGGATCGCCGAGCCGAAATCGAAGTTGTCGCGAATGGAGCCGAGTTGATAATCGATCAACGGATGATCCGCAACGTCGGCCCCGTTCTGCTGGCGGAAATCTGAATAAACGAAGGCCGCGCCCGCATCATCCGCCACCTGAACGAATCTCTCCAGCGCGCGCGCGCCGAGCTCCACCCAGCCCTCGGGCAGGATCAGCAACAGATAATCCGTCCGCCACGCTTCGATCAGTGAGTTGATCGCGAGACCGGAAAAGAACGCGTCCACTTTGACCGCCCTCACATTCTTGAGCAAAGAGGGGTGCAGAGACGGCGGCGCGTTCTGATGCAGACATAGGACCTCCTCTACGAGTTGATGAGCGATGAGTTGTCGGGCTAAGGTTTCAAACTGTTCATCTTCGGTATAAGGAATTGCGATGGTGAGTCTATTCATTTCGTTCTACTTTTTCTGACTATTTCTTCAGCTTCGGGTCAAGTTTTTCGGCTTTGCGCAACGCTTCTTGTGAAGCCGCGGCCTGCCCTTTTTTCTTCAGCGCGTCGCTCAACTGATACCAGGCTTGCGCCGATTCGGGATCGAGCTTGGTCGCCGCGTCGAACTGTTCGACGGCCTCGTCCAATGCGGTATCGCCCTTCCGCATCAGCGCCAGTCCGAGGTTGAGATGCGCCGAAGGGCTCTGGTCGTCAAGTTTGATCGCCTCCCGGAATTCGGAGATCGCCGCGTCATAATTCCCGGCGCCGAGCAGCGACAAACCCAGGTTGTTGCGCGCCTCGATCAGGGAGGGTTTGAGCTTGACCGCCTCCCGCAGAACAGGAATTGATTCTTCGGCCTCGCCGCTTTCGCGCAACGCCGCGCCGAGGCTCGTCAATGCGTCGGCCGATTGCGGCTTCAGTTTCACGGCGCGCCGCATCACGGCCACGGCTTCAGCGACGTCGGCGGGCGTGGCGCGGCGGAGCAGAGCCGCGCCGAGCGCCTGGAGCGACATGTCGTCATCCGGCTTCAATCTCACCGCCTCACGCAACGACGCGATCGCCCCAGCGAAATCGCCAGTAAGCAGTTTGCCATTGCCGAGGTAATAATGGGCCTCGGCGAGGTCGGGTTTGATCTTGATCGCCTCCGCGAACGACTTCATCGAGCCTTCGAGATCGCCTTGTTGAGCGAGGATGAATCCTATGTTGGTATAAGTTTCGGCCGAATCGGGTTTGAGCTTCGCCGCGTAGCGAAATTCGGCGATGGCCTCGTCAAGCCTTTGTTGCCGATGCAACAGAGACCCGAGCGAAATATGCAACTCCGCGTTGTTGGGGTTCAGCTCCGCCGCCTTGCGTATGGCTTCGAGCGCGCCTTCCAGATCCCCTTTCTGTTCGAGCGCGACGCCGAGGTTAGTCCACGCGTCAAGATAGTCCGGCTTGAGCGCGATCGCCTCGCGGAATTCGGCGACGGCCGGATTGAGCTGCCCGCTCTTGCCCAGCGCGAGGCCGAGAGCGTTGCGGGTCTCGGCGTTGCGAGGATCCGCGCGTACCGCCGCGCGCAGCTTTTGGATTAAGACGCCTTGCTGTTGGCGCGGCGGCGCGCCGCCGCGAGTCTTTCTCGCTGTCTGAGCTTCGACGGTAACCGCGCACGGGATGAGACACGCAATGATAGCGACGATCAATCGCTTTGATGAACACATAGCTTCTTCCAAGAAAATTCCGGATTCCATTCTGTAGCATATTGAACGGTTCGGAGGCAGGTCAAGCAGGCGGTCCGGGGAGTGGAGACAAAGGGGAAGTGGGACAAGGGGAAGGGGTAAAGAGAAGAGGGGGCGAAGGGGAGGAAATTCCCCGCCTCCTTTTCTCCATTAGATATCTATGCAAGTTTGGGCTTTGGGAATTCCACCGGCGGGAGCCGGTGGAATTCCGGGAGCCTTTCCAGTCTTCGGCAGGCTGGGATTGAACATCCCACCGGCTCCCGCCAGTGGGATTCGGCGGTACTGACTCTATTTTCCGCCCTTCACTTTTTCGATCATCTCCGTCGCCTTCTTCATCCATTCATCGCCTTCGCCGCCGAAGCCTATGCCTTCTAGCGTCAGCACGCCGTCGACGCTGACGACCCAGTTGCGCGGGATGCTGTACACGCCAAGCCCTTCGGCGTAAGCCTGCGCCGGGATGACCGTGAACGAATACTTGCTCTCCTTCATAAACGGCTCGACCAACCCGATCTCGTCGTCGATGTTGAGCGTCAGCACCAGCACGTCCTTGCGGTCTTTCATCTGGTCGCTCAGCTTCTGCACGTAAGGCAGTTCCATCTTGCACGGCCCGCACCAGGTCGCCCAGAGGTTGATGAACGCGACCTTGCCTTTCAGATCGGCCAGCTTCCACGACTTGCCTCGCAGATCGGTCAGAGCGAAATCCGGCAGCGCCTGACTCTTCGAATCCCAGGTCGCGGCCTCTGTGGCTTCGGTCGCGCCCTTCGCGGCTTCGTTGCGCGCCAGATGAGCGTTCCAGCCTTCGTCAGTGCCGCCCAGCTCTTTCCACAATCGCTGGGCGTTGTCGGCCATCTCATCCTTCTTGCCCGACTTCGGCGTCGCGGATTTCGGGCGGAAAGATAGCGCGGTCTGGTAACTCGTGAACGCGTCGAGCTTGCGGCCTTCGGCCTCAGCGACCTTCCCGGTCGTCTGCCAGTAGGTCACATGGTCGTTGGCGTAGCTCGCTTTCATCCCCTGCTTCGCCTTATCGCCAGGCATCTCTTTCTTCAACGCCTCGGACATCTGCGCCAGGACCTCGCGCGCTTTCTCCGGCTGTTTCAACTTCGCGTAAGCCTCGGCGAGTATCGGCCAGCTCATCCATCGCACATATCTCAGATTGCCGCCGGAATCGCCTTCTCCGCGAGGATAGAGGTCATCCACCCCGCTGCGTTTTTCCATCCGCTCTATCTCCGCCAGACCCTTTTGCAGGAGCGATGGAATACGATCGGTCGCGATATTACGCTTCGCATAAGTTCGAGCCACAATGGCCGTGACGGGCGGGATCATATAGAAGTCGCCTTCACTTTTCTCCGTCGCCTTCAAGAAACGCTCGCCCGCGGCTTCGACTTCAGCGTCGGTTGTATTTTCAAGCTCACTGAGCGCGCTGAAGCGCGACGACCAGATACTTGCGTCATCAGGCCATAGCTTGATCCATTCATCCGTAGCCTTGAGCGTGGCCTGATAATAGGCCTGCTTCTTCTCAGGCGGGTCTTCGGGTTTCGGGTAAGGATTCTCGTCCCGCCAGCGACCCTGTATCATCCATTTCGTCGCGCTCGACTTCGGAAACAGGCGCGACATCTCGTCCTCCGCCCAACGCCTGCCTTCTTTGTCGCCGGCCATCTTGTAGCCCGCTTGCAAGGCCGACAGCCACTCTTTGGTATTGAGGTTCTTCGCCCGCAACCGCTTCAAATCCTCGGCGATCTGCTGGCGAACCTGCGCATGTTCGGGCACGGGTTTGAGCTTGAATTCGAGCGTCCAGAGATTGTCGTAGTTGTTGATGTCGTCAGGGTCGGTAGAAGACTCCAACCGGGCGCGCAATTTCCGCGCAAATTCGCCTGTTAACTCCTTGTCGTCGCTCCTTGACAAGAGCTGTAGCGCGGCGGTCGATTCAGGGCACTTCGCCATCCACTTCTTCAAATTCTCCTTCGATTTCGCGGCGTCGCGGAAATTGGGATAGGTGTAGATTTGCGCCAACCCGATGTAAGGCTGGGGAAACTCCGGAGAGTTTGCGATCAGCTTCTCCATCTTCTCGATCGCCTCTTTCGTATTGCGTCCGATGATCAACCGGGAGTAGAGATAGGCTGCGGCCGGGTCATTAGGGCGCTGCTCCATTTGCGCGCGATATTCGGCGATCAGCGCGTCCTTATCGCTGTCGAAACCGGAGTTGCGGGTATCCAGGTAACGTTTCCGAACGTAGTAATCGTCGGGATGTTTTTTCAAAAGCTCCTGCAACATCGCCAACTGGCGTTCACGCCTCTGTTTGTAAAGCAAATCCTCATCGCCGACTTTGTCTATCTTCTTCAATTCGGCCTTCACATCGGGAGAAGGGTCGCAGGAATAGCCTTTGCCTTGCGCGATGGCCACGCCGAAGCCAGAAATAATCAACAGGCAGGCGATCACGCTACGTCGCAGAGCCATTCTGCGGGAAGCGATCAATAATTCGCTCTTCATAACGGACGGTCTCCTTTCATTGAAGTTGCGGCTTGTGTTCATTTGAATTGAGCTTCATCCACCTGCGCGTTGTGTTTTACCTCGGTGAATTTGCGCGTGGACGAATAGAAATTGTCGAGATACGTTGTCCGGATCGTATGCGCGACTTTGACGCCGTCGACCTCGCGGTAATCCTCGTAATCGGTCTGCTCGGAATCGACGCCGATCGGAGTTTCGGTCGTCACGACGCGGCGGGCGAGCAGCCCCGTCTCCTTGTCGAAATAGAAAGCCGCGCGCCGTTTGTTGGGCAGGGCCATTCGCACGATCTGGGTGTCACGGCCGCCGATCTTTTCGGTCCCGCCGAAGGCCATCTGCGGGTACGGCTCCTTGATCTGCAGCGGCTCCAGGCTCCAGGCCAGAGATTTGGCCCGCGCAATATCCACGTCGTCCATCGCCCGATCTTCGCGCGCGTTCTTGATCCACCCCGACGAGCCGTTGAGCTTCTGCGTGGTCGCGCCCTGCGGCAGGCTGACGCTCAAAGAATATTTGTCGGGCGACGCGAACAGGATTTCGAGCGGGAAACTCTGGCCATTAGCCGCGACACTGACGCCCTTGATGACGCGCGTTTTTATCTTCTCGACGGCTTCTTTGGCGCCGATCGCCTCGGTGTATTTCGCCAGAATCTGTTGCGGCGTCGGGCGCGGTTCATTCGAGCGCGGCTCCTCTTTCGGTTGCACAAATGGCAGCGGCGGGATACCCGATGTATGCTCGCTTCCACGATGGCAGGTATAGCAGCTCACCTGCGTTCTGCCCTGGAAGGAATTCTTGTTGATGTCCATCGTCATCTGGATCATCCGGCGCGCGGTCTTCTTGTGGTTGCTGTCGTCTTTATCGAATTCCCACTGGTCGCCTGTCTTGACGTGGCAGAACGCGCAGTTCACGCCGAGCGAGGCGCTGATGTAATTCATCATCGGGCGCATTTGTGACGCGGGCAGCCCCTTCAAGACCTGAATGTTTTTGTACTTCTGTTCCATCGTCTGCTCGGCGGGCTGGTTGCTCGCCTCCTGACCATAGGGCGACGCGACGACGCGTTGAAGCGACATCGAGTCCGAAAACGAAAAAGCCAACGCCGATCCTAGGGCGAGCGCGGCTACGCCGCGTTTGACCGTGGCCTGAATCATAAATTTTCTCCTCTGGTTAAATGTCCGAAGTGGCGGTGGCGCACTTCCCACAGCTCACGCCGTCGCCGAGTGGCGCCTATCATACAGCAATCGCCGCTCAATCTCACCGCTCAAACTAACCTTTCGCAAACTCTATAGGCGGTTTATCATCCTCGGCCGAGATGGCGCGCCCGACCTGGCGACGCATCCGCAAAACTATTACGACTCTTCAATTGTAAGAATGATGCGAAACAAATATTTTCTCCGGCTTTTGACCATATTGCTGTTCGCTCACGGTTACGTCCAGGCTGAGGCGCAGGACCTGAGCAAATATTTCCAAAAAACCGAAGGCGCGTTCGTTCTCTACGACCTGAAGAACGACCGCTACCTGCGTTATAACGAACGGCGCTGCCGCGAGCGCTTCAGCCCGTTTTCGACATTCAAGATTCCCAACTCGCTGATCGGGCTGGAGACCGGCGTCATCAAAGACGCGGAGTTTGTGATTCCCTGGGATGGCAAGAAGTATCCAGCGCAAGACAGCATGATGCCCGAATGGAACCGCGATCAGACGCTGCGGTCGGCAATCAAATATTCCGTCGTCTGGTACTACCGCGAGTTGGCCAAGAGCGTGGGCGAGCCCAGGATGAAGGAATGGGTTACCAAACTCGACTATGGGAATAAAGACATCTCCGGCGGGATCGACCGCTTCTGGCTGCGGAGCAGCCTGCGCATCTCCGCCGACGAACAGATCGAATTTCTGAAGAAGCTTTACCGCGAACAATTGCCAGTCTCTAAACGGTCAATCGAAATTGCGAAAGACATACTGACGTTGGAAAAGACCGCCGATTACAAGCTGAGCGGCAAGACTGGCGGTGGGCCGCTGGCTGAAGGCAAATACATCGGCTGGTTCGTCGGATACATGGAAGCCAAAGACAACGTCTACTTCTTTGCGATTAATCTCGAAGGGAATAGTTTCGCATCCATACGTGACCGGCGCATCAAGCTTACCAAACAAATTCTGACCGACCTGGGCCACTTGCCCAGGTGATGAACGGATGACAATCATGCGACGAAGGCAATTCACCGAATTCCTGGCTGCGGGCGCGGCGGGGTTTGCGTTTCAGTCGGTCCTTGGAACCGCAGAGCCGAAGCCACAAGTGGCGATCACAATGGATGACTTCGACCTCTTCGGCGAAACGGGCGCCGAGAAGGAAGCGAACAGCCGAACAATCCTAGCCGCGCTAGAATCGCATTCGAATCTAAAAGCCGCCGCTTTCATCTGCGGGCGACGCGTGGACAGCGAGGCGGGCAAGCGCATTTTGCAAGCCTGGAATGACGCGGGCCACCTGATCGCCAATCACACCTACTCGCACTGGAACTATCACGAAAAAGGCGTCAAGGAGTTCGAGGCCGATATTTTGCGCTGCGAGGAATTGATCAAGAACTACCCTCGCTTCGCCAAACTCTTTCGCTTCCCGATGCTCAAAGAGGGTAACACGATGGAGCGTCGCGACAAGCTGCGCGCGTTCCTGAAAGAACGCGGCTACAAGATGGGCTACGTCACGATTGACGCCTCCGATTGGTATGTTGACGAACGACTGCGCGCGAGGTTGAAGCAAGACCCGAAAGCCGCTTTGAGCGGCTACCGCCGGTTCTATCTCGACCACATCTGGGAACGCGCGGTCTATTACGACGCCCTGTCGCGGCGCGCGCTGGGCCGAAGCGTCAAACACACGCTGCTCATCCATCACAATCCGCTCAACAACCTCTTTCTTGGAGATCTGCTGACAATGTTCGAGCGCAAAGGCTGGAAGCTGATTGACGCCGCGGACGCCTTCACCGACCCGGTATTCGCCGCCGAACCGAAGATACTGCCCGCAGGCGAGAGCATCCTGTGGGCGATAGCCAAAGAGTCCAGGAAATTCAATCGCGATCTGCGTTATCCTGGCGAGGATAGCGTGTACGAGAAGCCGAAAATGGATCGGCTCGGGTTGTAGGCGACGTACGGCAATGTTGAAAATTGGATAGTCGGAGGCTAAGAACTCTTTGCATATATTGACCTGACCGACAGGAAGGATTTTAGTTACTAACGAACGATTAGCTGTGAAACCGCAATGAGAGCTGACGAACAATCAATTCCCTTCTCCAATCTCTCCCTCTCGCGCCGTCTTGAACGCGCCGAGGGGCGCAACAACGCCGACTTCGTCGAAGCCAGAGCCAAGCTCCTTCCAGAGAGCGGCGCGACATGGATTGAAGTTGCGGGCGCATACGCGATGTTTGACGGAATAGGATCGCCGCTGACGCAAACTTTCGGACTCGGAGTCTTCGATCCCGTCGCGCAGGCAGATATGGAGAAGCTGGAAGAATTCTTCCGACAGCGCGGCGCGCATGTCCATCATGAAGTGAGCCCGCTCGCCGACGCCTCATTGCTCACTTTATTGAGCGAGCGAGGCTATCAGCCGATCGAGCTGACCAGCGTAATGTATCGCCCCATCGGGCCTGGGTTTCAGCTCGCGTCGCCGCGCAACGAGAAGGTTCAGTCGCGCCTGATACGGAGGGGTGAAGGAGACTTGTGGGCGCGGACGGCGGCCAGAGGCTGGAGCGAATTGATTGAGTTTGCCGATAAGATCTTTGAGCTATCGTCCATCACCGCAAAGAGGGCGGGCGGGTGTTCGTTCCTGGCGGAGCTTGATGGGCGGCCGATCGCCACGGGCGCGGTTTTCATTCATGACGGCGTGGGGCTGCTGGCCGGGGCGAGCACTATTCCCGAGGAGCGAAGGCAGGGCGCGCAACTGGCCCTGCTTGAAAGCCGTTTGCGTTACGCGTCGGAACAAGGATGTGACATCGCCATGATGTGCGCGCTGCCAGGCAGCGCATCGCAACGCAACGCCGAGAGGCAGGGATTCCGCATCGCGTACACACGCATCAAATGGGGCCTGACTCGCCCCTCAGCCAATGACAAATGAATTTTCCCTCTCTTCCATCTGCTCGCCTCTAATTTCCCGCGAAGCGACAAACAGGGCTTAACCGTTAACTAGACAGGTTAAGTAGCTGTAAACACCCTTGTCTGGGCGCCGCCTAAAGTCTAAACCAGGCCTAACAGGGTCAAGGTCTCTATACAAATCTTTATCGGTTCGATTTAGCGCACGATAACTCTATGTTTAACGTAGAGAGGAAGTCTTGTAGCAACTCTGACAGAAATGGAGGATCACTTAAGATGCCACGTCAAAATGCAAGACCGCATATAGCGCTCTGCGCGTCGCTGCTCGTCATCGCCGCGCTGGCATTCGCGATAACGAACCCATCCGCCGCTCAAGGCCCTTGCAGGGGAAATTGGGCGGAAGGCAATACCTACAACGCGGGCGACTCCGTCATATACAACGGCGCGACTTACACCTGTCTTCAAACCCACACGGCCTACGTCGGCGCCGGTTGGACCCCGGCCTCGACGCCGTCCTTGTGG
>DASTMP010000277.1:0-38752 GCA_035714085.1 Blastocatellia bacterium | reverse complement strand
GTGCCAACGACACTGACACCAAAGAAAACTGATGCGCCCCCGACGGGCGGCGGCGGCTTCGATGATTTCGGAGGCGGCGGGGACGGCGGACGCGGAGGCGGCGGATGGAGCAACGAGCTTACTCCGCCGCCCGAGGGTTACAGCCTGGCGATCAGGCTGGGGATCGTCAGCATCACAGTCCTTTTCCTCGCCCTGAGCAGCGCGTACGTTTTCAACAACGCGATGCGCCAACCCATCGCCGCGCCGCACATTTTGTGGGTCAGCACCAGTCTCATCCTGGTGAGCAGCCTGACAGTCGAATTGGCGCGCCGCGCGCTCCGGCGAAGGCTCGAAAACAGATTCAAGTTCTGGATTTCGGCCACCATGCTGCTCGGATTGAGTTTTCTCGCCGCGCAGCTCGTCTTGTGGAAGCGTCTGTTCGCGAGCGGCTTCTACGTCAACAGGAATCACCACAGTGGGTACGCTTATATTTTCACCGGCCTGCACGGCGCGCATCTGATCGGCGGCCTGATCGCGCTCGGCTACGTGACGCTGCGCGAACGCAGCAACTGGACAGCGGTGCGCCGTCGCGTCTCTGTCGACGCCACAGTGTTATACTGGCATTTTCTCGACGGCCTTTGGATTTATCTGCTGGCGCTGATCTTCTACTGGCGGTGAGATGAGGCTTAAACTTTTCGCAAATTTATTATTATTCAACGTGGCGGCGATTCTGGCCGCTGCGACGCAAACATTGGGCTGCCCAATGTGCAAAGCCAGCGTCGCCAACGCCGAAAACTCGGATGAAATCTCAGCGACGATCAATGCGGCGATTCTGATACTGCTCGCGCCGACTTTGGTGATCATCGGCGGGCTGGCCAAACTGGTCTTCAAATATCGTCATTATGTCAATTTCACAACTTCCGGCTCTGAACGCGATACTCAACAGCGTCAGCGCGATCCTGCTCATCACGGGTTATCTCTTCATTCGTCAGAAGAAGATCAAGGCCCACCGGGCATCGATGATTAGCGCATTTGTTACCTCGACGCTGTTTTTGACCTCATACCTGATCTACCACTTCAGCAAGGAGCTGGGCCCGACGAGATTCCAGGGAGAAGGAATCATTCGTCCCGTCTATTTTTTCATTCTGATCACGCATACGGTCCTCGCCATTACAATCGTACCGATGGTCTTCGTGACATTTTCCCGCGCGCTGAAGAAGAGATTCGACCTTCACCGAAAGATCGCGCGCTGGACTTTGCCGATCTGGCTCTATGTTTCGGTGACCGGCGTGATCGTCTACCTGATGCTCTATCAGTGGTAAATCCGCTTTTCAAAGAACAATAAGCGCCAATTTTCTCAACGCTTTAGCAATTCCATCCGTCCGGCTTCCCTACCCATTAGTGTGCCTATAGGATGCCAAACTCTGAAAATCAACCCAAAAGCGCCTTGTCGATCTCTTCGGACGCCTGTTTTTGGAGTCCCTGCGAGACGTGTGTGTAGGTGTCCAGGGTGATCTTGACCGACGAATGCCCGAGCCGCTCAGACACCACTTTGGAGTTGATTCCCGCGGCGATCAGCGCCGACGCGCAACTATGTCGGGCATCGTAAAGCCGGATCGTCGCCGGCAACTTCGCGGCCTTCAGCAGCCGCTTGAAGGAGTGGCGAACGGCGTTAAGCTCGCGCGCGTCGCCTGTCTCATTGCAAAAGATCAGGTCTTTATTTCGCCAGGTCGAGCCGGCTTTTAACCTGGCTTCAAGCTGGCGCGTCCGGTGCTCGCCGAGTCGAGACATCAGCGCTTCCGAAAGCGGGACAGTTCGCCGGCTGGTCGCGGTCTTCGGCTCGGTGAAATACCAATCCCCGGTTTTGCGCCAGACGATCGAGCGCTGAATCGTGACCGTCTTCGCCTGCAAATCCACATCCGACCACTTGAGCGCCAGGTATTCACACGGCCTGGCACCGGTGTAGAAAGCCACGGTGAAAAGCGCCCGCTCATCCTCAGCCTGAGCCAGGATGGCATGGACCTCTTCGAGCGTGAGCGCCTTCACTTCCCTTTTAGCCAGCATCGGCGGATCGACGGCAAGCATCGGGTTCTTGCGGATCATCTCGCGCCGGATCGCCAGCTTGAAAGCGTTCGTCAGCAGCGTGTGAACGTACTGGATCGTCCGTGTCGACAACCTGCGGTCTTTCAGGTTTGTATAAAGCGCCGTCACGTCGTGAGACGTGATATCGACAAGCCGCCGACTGCCGAGCGGCCCCCGAATGTAATAATCGGTGAGTGAGTTATAGTCGCGGTGGGTTCGCTCCCTGGTGCGCAGCTTGACCGTTTCAAGCCATTGGTCAAGAAACTGGCCAAAGGTTATGTCGCTTTCCCTGAGCGGCTCATTGAGCTTTTGCCGCCTGAGCAGCTCGCGCAGTTTCTCTTCGGCGTCCTTCTTCCGGCCCGGAAACATCTCGCTGTGGTAATGACGGTTGCCTTCGGAATCGCGCCCCAGGAAGATCCGGATCAGCCACTTGTTTTTGCCGCGTGCGATTACCTGGCCGGTCCGCCGCCGCTCCGGCTTGTCGGACTTACCTGTCTGTTCATTCTGCTCGTTCATAGCTTCCCTGCCTCTGAAGGCGTTGACTGAAGGCGTTGATTTTTACCGATTCAACGCCTTCAGCTAAATCATTACTGTGACGGCTGTTAGCGTTGCTATTTAGCTGAAGGCGTTGAAGGCGTTGAAAGAGCCGAAAATCAACGTCTTCAGTCGGCTCCAATCCCGTCAGTAACTCAATTCGGCCGTCGCTCGATCGCGTCCATCCGATCCTCAAGCCGTTGCTGATCCGTGCGAACCTGCATCACGTCTTGCGTCAACACTTTTAACTGAACCTCGATCCGGTCCAGGAGCTCGGTTAGTGTCTCCCGCGTTTGAACCATCTCCTTGACGATCTGATCAAGCAGCAGGCGCGTCGTGTTCGCGCCTTGCGCTTCGAGCGCCGAGAGTCGCTGAAGAATCCGGTCGAGCTTCTCGTCCATCGTCAA
Source organism: Blastocatellia bacterium (assembly GCA_035714085.1). GTDB lineage: Bacteria > Acidobacteriota > Blastocatellia > RBC074 > RBC074 > JAJVID01. The sequence continues at coordinate 35,750 of DASTMP010000277.1, read as the reverse complement.
GTCTGCGGTGTTGGCGTTTTCGTCAGTCATTACCTCGCCTCTCTCTTCACGCCGCAATCGCCTTGCGCGATTGCGGCACGGCGATCTTCCAATGCCCACAACACTACTCTCAGAGCGTCAATCATCTTCTCAATGGTGGTGTCCGGGTGTGATTTGAAATAGTTGTTGACCGTCGTGATGATGGCGTTCGCCGCCTTATGCCTGATGGCCGGCAGTTTCACTCCTCGGCATTCCCTTAGTAGGCGCACGGCTTTGCGCGTCGTCATCTTGCTCTCGCAAATCTCCAGCGCCAATTTCAGAATGACATCCTGGTCTCTGAACCGCCCGAGTTCCGAAAGAATAGTCGCCCGCGCTTCGCCGCCAGACCACAGCCAGGCAAAACGCGGGTCACTGTCCGGCAATGTAGCGAGCGCCAGCATGTAATAATAGTGATTTTGCTTGCCGCGGGTAGTGGATTGGGACGCATAGCTGTCTACTATCTCGACCTCTTTCGGCGATAGAAGTCTCGGCCGCCCCCTCTTTTTGGAAGACGTTTTCCGAAAAGCTGCCCCATCGTCGCTCATTTCGCCGCCCCCTTCTTCGCGTCACCGGCCAGAAAATACCACCCTGCGTCGTCGCGCACGGCCAGGCCGCGCGCCTCAAGATCTTCGAGCAGGTCTTGAGCGACTTTCTTATAGGCCTCCCGTAGCTGAAGGGGCAGCGGCCCTCGCCCTGCCATGTAGATGCCCAGAGAAAGCGCGTCTTGCGCGCGGCCTTCGAGCGCCTTCAAAGCGATCGGCCTAAGCGGCTGATGTGTGCTCGCATTTATTGCATCAGCTTTCTTCATTTCGCCCGCACTCCTTTCTTCGCAGGCTTTTCCGGTTTTACCCGCGTCCCCCTGGAGCCGTTCGGAATGCGGATAAACAAGTCTCCAGGCTGGCAGTCGAGCGCTCCGCAAATTTCATCAAGAACCCGAAAATCAACGCTATTCGCCTTCGCCCTCCCGAGCCTATGCAGCGTCGTATAGGCAATTCCTGTCTCTTGGGCCAGCCAGTACAGCGAGCGCCCCCTGTCTTCAAGCACCTCAGCGAGTTTGGGTTGAATCATATGAGTGTTCATACCACGGAGTATAGCGAAGTCGCAAATAACACGTCAAGAAAATATATGCAGACTCCGCTATAAAACTACTTGACTCTATATAGCTACTCCGCTACAATGCGTTTGTCAGTTGATAACACAGAAAGGAAACGGCGATGACACTTCAACAGATCAAACAAGCGGCAGAGATAGCGAAGACGAGAACCAATGACAAGCGTTGGATCGCGGCCATTGACAGAGCCGTGACCGGCTTCGAGAGCTGGATCGTAACCGAACTTCACGATCACATCCTGGTCACGACCGAGAACGGGACCTACCACGCCAACGGCGTTTGCCAGTGCAAGGCGTACACGGACGGCGGCAAACAGGCCTGCAAACATCGCGCGCTGTACCGCCTGATCCAAATCGCGAACGAAGAGACGGCGCCGGCCGTCTCCCTCGCCGAAGACGTCGCCGCTTCACCCCGTCAAAACCTGATCGCCGAGATCGAAAACATTTGGAACCGCGTCGAGATTACGCCGCTCGCCGTCGCCCTGATGGCGCGCTTCGGCAAGAACCGCCTCGAAATGCTCGATGACGATATGCTTCGCCGCGTCCGCCTCGCCATCGCGCTGTAATCGATAAGGAGACTTCCCGTGACCAACCCCAATTCCAATGTAACGCCGATCGAATCGAAGCAGCCCGCGCCGGCCTGCCGATTCACCATCAGCGCGACGCTTCGCGGCTTTCCTATCACCATCGAGGGTGAAGGCCGCGCAGGCGATCTGAAGCTGATCGTTGATCGCTTGCTCGCCGCCGGCGCCGAGCCGCCGCAGCTCGCGCCCGCGCCGGCCGAGCCGACGAAGAAGGGTGCCCCGCTCTGCCCCGCTCACAGTTCGCCGATGAAGCCGAGCCGCAAGCCTGGCTCTTACTTCTGCCCGCGCAGGACCGACGACGGCGACTACTGTCCTCATAAGGCTTGAATAGTTGGCATGAGTAACCTGCTGAGAAGCGGGCGCGCTCGATGCTGACAACGTCGGCGCGCCCTGACTATCAACCACGCAGAGGCGCAGTAGATAGGTGCAATTCAAGTCTAACGCGTCTCTGCCGTTCCGCGAAAGGCAGAAATGGAGACGACCAAACGATGGTCAAACTGCGGACAGTTCCGTCGCGGTCCCGATCCGCGCCGCCACCGTTTCACACGCGAGGAATGCGTGAAAGGATTTTGGGCCGCGCTGACCTCGATCATCACTCGATTCCCTGACGCCATAGATTCCAGCGGCAGGCACATGGCTTTCGATTTCCTCAAGGTCGCTGGCAGGCAGGCCGGAAAGGAGAAAGCCCAATGAAACACCATCCGGAGATCACCGATAGCATGATCGAGATATTCATGCTGATCGTGCTGGAGAGCGATCACAATAAGCGCCGCGCGGCCGAGTTGATCCGCAAACTTCCGCCGCAGGCCCGCCGCGATCTGCGCGCCGCCTGCACGCGCCTCGACAATCTGATCGACGATACTTGGCTTGAGGAATTGCGCGAGCGCAGGCCGTGGAAACTGTAAACGCCCCGAACTCTCGCGCGGGAGAGTCCCCCAACCAGCGGCGCCGCGCCAACGCCGCTCATCACAACCAGGAGATTTATGACTGTCCCAAATCACCAATACGGCGCCCTACTCACCTTAGACCTAACCCTAGACGAACAAGTTGAGGCCCTCATCGAGCGAGTGCTCGACGCCACCGTGATCGAGCAGGACGACGAAGCGGCGAAAGCCTTGATCACTCTGATTGGCGCCGTGGCCGGCGAGGAATGCAGTGAGATTCGCGCGATGATTGCCTTTGACGTTAGTACCGCGATTTACGCGCGGACAGATGCCTTCTACAGAGAGGTGAAGGCCTTCAGCGCTGGCGCTCGCGCCAAATACTTAACCCCACGAGGGACGCCTCGCAACGGGAAGAGACAATTGAGCCAGGCCGTTTGAGCAATTAACGCAGAGGGCGCGCCGGTGAGTCCCCATCGACGCGCCCGAACATCAACCACCACCGAAGCGATAGGCCGATGCTGCATCGTAATCCTACCGCTTCGGCTTTTGCCATGAAAGGTAAAGCCGAATGAATACACTAAATCACTACCAGGGCGAGATGCGGGAGATCGCGCAGGCCGCCGGGAAGCAGAAGGGCGTCGGCGGCAGCCTGGTCGCATGGGCGATGATGATCGTCGGCGTGATTGTGACGGGGACGATGACGTATGCGCTCACGAAAAAGGGGATGTCTAATTCCCTGCTCTGGCGTACGTGGGTCAACGTCGCCGCGTTCCTGCCTACAATCCTGCTCGAAGGCTCAGCCCTGGCCCTGGTCTACGGTCGTCAACATTGGTTTCGATCAGAAGAGCAGCGCCGCATCGCCAACGCCGCGTCCTGGATCATCTGGATAGTCCTGGCCGTCACGTCGGTCACACACTTCGCCTTCGTCCGGACCTCGAATCCGACGATGCGATGGCTGATGAGCGTCTATGCGAGTTACATCTTGCCGCTCGCGATCGTCGCCGTACCGATGCTCTGGAAGAAACTCTACGACTCCGCTCCGGACTCGATGATGCGCGTGGCTGTGCTCGAAGCCGAGGCCGCCTTGCGCTCGCAACTGGTCGAGGTCGAGCGCGAGCAGAATAGTCTGATGGTCGCCGCCTACCGCGAAGCGCTCGACACGCCACGAGTCACCCAGGCGCGCCGCGCACTCTTCGAACAGGCCAGCATCGAGCACGCCAAGCAGATCACCGGCTTCATCGAAGGGACGCGCGAACCATCTCGACGTCCGGGTTTCGTCCAGAACCAGGGTGAGCCATTGGACTGACGAATGGGATCGTTGCCCAGGCGCGCGACGGTCCCGAAGCAGTGGAAAATCTGCGTCCAATCGGAGACAAACCGGCCCATCTTGTAGCCGTCACAAGTGAGCCGGTTTTGCCGCCTCAAACCGCCCCAACTGTTACCCGTAACAAAAAGCCCGCAAAGTCTTCAAAACATGAGACTTCAGGGAGGCCGAAGAAAGCGCGAATGCCAAGCCAAAAGCGAGGCAAGAAACCGCCAACTGTTACGGGTTACTACTGGCGAAAAGAGGGTGCCGGCTGGGACCTCAGAAAGCCCGTTTATGTTACGGGTAACAACGGCGAGAGAAAACGCAAGCAACCCTTCGTCGCGCATCTGTCGAAGTCGGCATTCGGGGAACTGAAGCGGCGGCATCGAGGCGCGGCGCTCGAACGCGCGATCGCCGAGTGGATCGCGGATCACGACAAAACATAAACACGAAGCCGGGTCCTGATCGCCCGGCTTTTTCATTTCCATAATCGGGCAAGTTGAGCGAGAATCGGCGCGCCAAATCTCAGACCCACTAGGAGATGTTGTATCGTGAATAGAAGAGAGTTTGAAGAACTAAGAGATATGCCTGACAAAGAAATCATCGTGGATATCGCATTCGTCAGAAAAAACGCCACCACGCTTGTTTTTACAGACATAAAAGTGAAAAATTCTCTCGGGATGGAGTTGATTGTGGACGGCACTTTCAAGCCCGATATACCTGCTGTTAAATATAATTTTACGGTGCAGGGGATTGGCCCTATATGTCGCCTGGAAATGAACAGCACTATGCACAAGGACGCAGGTAGAACTCACAAACACGATTTGCAAGAAGAAAGTTGCCCGCGAAAAAATCTACCGTTTGCAGTGGCTCGACCTGATATTGAGGAACTAACTCCAAAGCAAATTTGGGAAGTCTTGTGCAGGCAGGCAAACATTAAACATGTGGGGAAATTTATTGACCCTTGAAAGGCGAAAATGATCCTTTCCTGCGACGATTTAATGAAAGCAGTTCAGCACTTTTCTCTCGTGAGAGAGTGCGACCAAATCAGGAGCGGCGCGCTGCGCATCTCTACTCCCTTCCATTACCCGGATGGATCGCTGATCGACGTGTTCTTAGAGCCGGCAGGAAACCTTTTTGATGGCTATAAACTATCGGACGGTGGGCAAACAGCTGATTATGTCGCAGATTTAAAGTTCGATCTTTTTGCAACTAAAAAGCGGCGTCTTCTGATTTCGGATATTTGCGAAACGTTAGATGTGAAATGCGCAGATGGCAGCTTTGAAATTCACCTAACTCTAGAAGAGTTACATACTGAACTACCCCAAGCGATCGTTAGGCTGTCTCAAGCCTGTATTCGCGCCGCTGATTTGATCTATACACAGCGCCTACAGATCCCAGGTTCCTTTCAGGATGAAGTTGAGGAGTTTTTGTCCGTAAAAGATCTTGATTACGAACCGGATTATCAGGTCAAGGGAGACTACGGCAAGATAGTAAAAGTAGATTTTAAAGTTACGGGTCAAAGGATTGATTCCTTCATACAAACCCTTTCTAGTCGCGCCAATGCCCATGCTTCAGCAAACGAAAAAATAAGCCGGTGGATAGAGCTTCTTTCTTTTAAGAACTCCCATCAGCTTCTCACAGTAGTTGATCAACATTCCGGTGGCTTTCAACAGGCTGATCTTGAAAAACTGGGAATATTTTCAACCGTCTTGAGTTTCCCCGAGGAGCAGGAAGAACTCTACGAAGCGTTGGCTGCGTAAGCTCTCACGTCGCGCATCCGTGCGGGTGTCGATCACGAAAAAAGCCGGGCGATGAACCCGGCTTTTTTCGTCAGAATCGACCGCTATTGAGTTTTTCGATAGGGGGCGCCTGCATAGTTCGCCAAGCCCGAATCGACGGAAATCGGTGGCAATGCGCTTAAATGCGATGCCGCTCAGACCCTCCTCCCACCTCTGGTCTGAGACTTGTCGAGCTTGTCGATGATGATCGCTTCACCTGTGCGCCCGTCCAGACCGTGCACGACGATGTCCTGGGCATCTTTTTGAGTGATTCCGACGCTCACGAAGATGCTGATAGTCGCCGGCCAGCTCGGCGACGGGCCTGACGGCATGATTCCGCCATTGTCGAAGACGCGTTGCGGCTGAACGCCAGGCACACCGACCCGCTCGAAGATGTCTGAGCCGGCGAGAGCGCGCACGGCGAATTGGTGCGTGGGCGTCAGAACCATTTCGTTCGGGTGCATGATCGCGAGGCCGCCGCGCGAAATGCCGCCGCCGGCGAATTGAGGGATCAGATGGCTGTCGATCGAAGCGAAGCGCACGGCGTTCGCTCGGCGCTGCTGTTGCGCCGTGATCTGAGGCACGATATTCAGGTCGTAGATGCGCTGGAGGTCGGCGACCTGGTTCTTGAGGCGCGAGTCTCTCACGCTCGCGGTTTTGAGACCGCTGATCTGCTGTCTGAACGTGCCCAGAATTTGATTCTGGAAGATCGCCTGAGCCTGGCTGCCATCGACTTGATCGCTCGCAATGCTAGTCGCCAATTGATCAAGAGCCTGCTCGGCTTGAACGAGGAACTGGCCCGACGCTTCTTCGTCGGCGTGGCGCTGCTTCGCTCGGCCGAGCAATATTCCGCCGGCGATAAGAAGAGGCGCCGCAACCAGCGCGGCAGGGCCGAGGGCGCCGCTGACTGAGAAGAGCGAACCGAGCGAGCCGCCGATCGCGCCCGTGCTCGCGCCCAACACTAGCCCGCCGAGCGCGCCGCCGATGCCGCTCAGGATGTTGCCGGCGGTTGACGTTCCGCCGAGTGATCCCCCGATCGAGAAGCCGAGGAATGGCGCGGCAGCAGCGAGAGACTTGCCAAATCCGGAGAGTGAGAATTGCGCCGCGGTTGAGCCAGCGCCGAATGCCGCATTTGCGCCGGCATTGAATAGCGCGCTGCCTGATCCAGCGGCCGGAATAGGCAGCCCGCCCGACGGGCTGAGTCTGAGAACGCCCCCAAGCGGCGAAGAAACCGACGCCGGCACGGATATGCCGCCGCTAACAGCGTTGGCGATGGACTGCAGCGCGCTGCCGCTGATAGCTGCCGGGAATGTGCCAGGCGTCCGGAAGATCCCGCCTGCAGCTCCGGCCGCCGCTGGCTGCCCGAATATCCCGCCGAGGCCTCCGATAGTACCGATGATCGGCGCGAGAACCTGGCGCATAAGGTTCTGCAGCGACTGCCCGAGCAGGTCGTTAAAAAAGCCAAGCATGGCGTTCTTGAGCCCGTTAAAGAGGTCTTTGACGTTCGTGAATGCGCGTGAGACGTTCTGCCCGAAGCGCTCGAAGGCGTCGCCGACCGTGCCGATCGCCGAGTTGAAGCCGCGCATAAAGCGCTCCGAATCGCTGATGGCGGTTCCCAGTCGTTGATGCAGCGAGATCTCATCTTGCAAATTGCGAATGCCGTCGGCGTCCAGCGCGCCTATTGCGCGTTTTCGATCCAGGACCCTCTGTAATTCATCCGCAAAGTTGCGATTCGCGGCGAGGCCCGCCACCTCAGCCTCGCCTGGCGTGAGCTGACCACGATTGATGGCATCGCCGATGAAATCTCCGGATCGATTGAAGATTCGCCGCGACGACTTCTCCAACGAATCGATCGATTGAGCCCGCTGCTCGAAGTCCTGAGTCAATATCACGCGGCTTTGCCGTTGCTCTAAAAGCCGCCGAGCGCGCGCGTCCCGATCATCGGCGACGGTTTGCTGGATGATGGCCGTGTTGAGCTGCTCCATATCTTGAAGAATCGAATCGAAGCGCTTATTAGACGATTCGGTGAGCAGCTTGTTCATCTCGGCGACATCCTCAAAGGTCTTCTTCAGCGCCTTATTGGCGGCATCTTGAGCGGCGCTCGTACCTGCGGCAGCCTTGGCCGCGGCCAGCGCGTTCGATCCTGTAGTCTGCGCAGTGGAGAACATCCCCGTCGCCTCATTAAAGAAGGTCAGAGGCTTTGTATTCCCGCGCGCGATGCTCCCTTGGAAGCCGGCCACATCTGACAATGTTTTAAAGACTGGCTTCCCGTTCAGATCAAGCTGTTGGCCCTGTAACCGATTCAGCCGCCGCTCGACCTCGGCGTTATTCTGCGCAATCAAGTTTTGGAAGCCCGCTACGCCTACGGTGATGCCGAGCGCCGCCAGCGCGGCGATGCCCGCCGGCGAGACCAGAAAGCTTCCGAGACGGGCCAATGCGGCGCCCAACCCTCCAACAGCGCCAGTTATCCCATTGAGCGCGGGAGCGAGCGCGAGAGCGCCAACTGTTGCGACCTTTAGTCCGTCCGGCAATGCGTTGAGAAAGTCGAGGGTCTTGCTCAATGGCGGAATCAATTTTTCCAGCGCTGGAATCAATACCTGCAGAATCTTTTCGCCCAGTTCGCCGAGTTGCTGCTTTATCGAGTCGAAAGACTTCGAGAGCCTGCCCTGCAGCGTTTCGCCGATATTCTTCAGCCGCGGGTCATTGTTGACGGCGTTCGATAATCCGTCCAAAAAGCCGCCGAGCGTCAGTTGGCCGGCTTTTTGCAGTTGGCGCAATTTATCAGGGTCATTCGTCCCGAAAGCGGATTTGAGCAACTGCTCGAAGATTGGCGCGCGCCCGAGCGCCTCTTTCACGTCGGCGCGCTCGAATCCCTGCGTGAAGATCTGGATGAGATTGCGCGCGAAGTCCGGCCCGACATCGCCGAAGACGGTATTGAGTTTGCCGAGCGATTTGATGACATTGTTGATCGTCTGATCGCCGATTCCGCCGATCGCCTTCAACTGCTGGAATAATTGCGTCGCAAACGTGGCTGTTACGCCGGGCGAGGTCTTCGCCAAATCGCGCAATTCGGCGAGCTTTGCGTTCGCTGCTCCCGTGCTTCCGGTCAACGCGACCATTGCGTTGCGGCTTCGATCCAGGTCGATCCCGAATTGCGCAATCTGCTTGAACGCGGCAATGCCGGCGAGCGCGCCGAGCGCAGTGCGCAAGGAATTAACGCTGACGGCATGCTGCTGCGTCGAGCGCTCCGCTTGCTGTTGCACCCGGACCAATTGGGTTTGCGCATTGACTTGAGTGACAGTCTCCCGCGTCACGCTGGACAGGGCATTCGATAGAATTATCTCGGCCCGCCCAAGGTCCCCGCCGGCAGCGGCCAGGCGGGCCTGGGCCTGGGCGAGCCTCAGGGCGCCGGCCTCCTGGTCCCTGAGCGTGCGAGTCACGCGCTCGACGCCAACGGCGCCGCCGCCGGCCGCGTTGAGAGCCGCCTTGAGCTTCCGCGCAATGCTGTCGGCCGTCTTGTCGATTTCTTGGGGGTCGAGTCTAACACTGATAACGATCTCGCCGTCCATTTTAGTCCTCTCTCCGGAGTATGTCCTTGATGAAAAGCTCTCCATTCTCAGGCAGCGGCCGCGGCGGTCCGTCTCGGAGAATGGCCACTCGCAATTTCGGTCTAAGGCATTCGTCGCAGATTATTCGCGGCGTCCGATCGGCGTCGATTTCCCCTACAAAGAAATAGATTCTCTCGTCATCACCGCATTCGCACATCGAATGTGCCTTACGCAGCCGATCGGCGTCGCCGCGGGCTTTGCTGAGACGCTTGTCGAATTGCCGTTGCGCGGCGCGCTCCTGTTTTCGCTTGCGCTCTTTTTTCATCGTTTAGGTCTCCGTTGTCTCAAATTATTCCGATCGTACGCCCGAAGCTCACGCGGGGCCGCTGATCGAGCCAGAGCGCGACGGCCAACGCCAAAACAAGATCGTCATGCGGCGCCTCACGCCAGCTCAAGCCCTCGCCAGTCGCGGCGTTGTAAGTGTCATGCCCGGACGCGCTGAGCTTGATTCTAAAGTTGGCCAGCTCTTGTTTGATGGTCTCGGCTTCCGGCAGTGAAGGAACGAACTTCAATCGCCTGGTCTGAAGAACGACTTGCACGGCGGAAACCAAATCGCGCTTCGGTACGCCAAAGCCAGCGCCGGCGCGCGTCACCTCGACCCCTGCGTGGATCGTGATTGAGCGGAGGTTCGCGGTGAGATTGGCCTGCCTCAGCATGTCCCACACCGCGCGCCCTACGCCGGTTGTGTCGACGCCGAGATGCGGATGGTTGGCGCTGAACGGGGCGCGGCGCAGCATTAGCGCCAGATCGGACACGATGGTTGGATAGCTGGTCATTAGTTCCCACCGCTTCAGAGCGCGGCATTGATACTCGGCCGCGTCGCCTTCGCCGCGCGCTTCGAGCACACACAGCGCCGTGTAGTCCTGCGCCTGGCCGAGATCAAGGCCGAGCGTGTAGCGCGGCGCGCCTATAAGTTGTTGGTACTCTCCTGCGGTCATAGAAAAAGTGGTTGTATTGTGTCGTCCGAGAACGCCGCCTCGATGTCGTCTGTGGCGAACACCTGATCGAGCGCGTCGATGAATTCGCATTCGTACTCGCTGGCGAACCAGTGAGCGCCGATGGCCCTGTTCTCGGCTTCGAGCCACGCCGGCGAGATGCGGGGGCATTCGCGCGCCGTGACCTTCACTCGATGCCACTCCGAGCCGCCTTCGCTCCACATTTGCCAGAAGAAGCCACGACGGCCCCACGGCGTCGAGAGCAAGATCATGCGGCCCTGGCTGACGGCAAGCATCGGAGAAATCGCTGCGAAGATTTCATCACTGACTCTCGCGGCTTCGTCAATGACCAGCAACGCAACTCCGCTGAAGCCGCGAATCGTCGCATCCGTCTTGCCCGGCAAACAGATAATCCGACTGCCATTCGCAAAGGCGAGCCTGAGCGCGGACTCTTCGGTGATCGGCGTTGGGAGCGCGGCGCCGATGTTATTGATGGCAGACTTGATCTTGAAAAATAGCTCCTGGCTCTGTCTCAGCGCCGGCGCGAGAACGAGTATCAAGGAGCTTGGTTGATAGACGGCCGTGTGAAGGCTCACCCAGGCCGTGACGCTCGACTTTCCCGCTTGACGCGAACAAAGCAAGATCATTCGCCGCGCCTTGATTCTGAGCGCGTCGCACTGCCACGGGTCCAGATCGACGCCGGCGCGGCGCGCGAATAGCGCTGGGTCCGCGGCCTCGGCCTCAGCTTTCCGTCGAATCGCCGCTTGAGTCGCGCTCAGCAGCAGCGGATTCGATGGATTCAATAATTCGCTTTGCTTCGCTGAAAACATCGTCCACACTCAATCCATGCGCTTCAGCCAGTTGTCGCCAGTCCGTCATATTCAGATCGACGTCGAGCGCCTGGCGCGGCTTGCCCTCGGTGCGGTCAGCGATCTCTCTGGCCGCCAGCACGTTGCCCTTCAACGCCTGCTTGATAAGCGCCTGCGCGATCTGCTCGGCAACCGTTTCTTCGCCGGCGCCGTGCGCGATCTCCGCGAGCTGCGCGATCAGAGCCTCACAGAGCTTCGTGCGTCGCGGCCTACCAGATGGATTGCCAGACTTGCCTTGCTGGAACTTCCGGCCGGCCTTGTTGCCGGGCGCAAATTGGCCATTTCGCCGTCTATTACCCGCCTGTTTCTTCCTCTTCGTCGCCATAAACACCCGCCATTGAAATTCCGGGTACACGGCCTGCGCCTCCTCCTGGAACGAGCAGGAAGGCGGCAAAGCGCACGAGCTATCCCCGTCCTGCGAGCTGCTTCGCTTTTTTTCGTCGCATGTAGCCCGAATAATCGAGCCCGCCCTTCGGCGGCGCCGGCGGCTTGTGCGCCGCAACGGTCGCCTCAAACTTCTTGGCGTTTTCTTTATTGAAGATGTCTGCGAAGCCGATCGCGTCGACGTTATGAAGATTGAGCAGTGGCGACAACTTTTGTTCCTCTCGCAGCCCCGGCTGCCGATCGGGATCGAGGCCGGCCTCGGTGGCCGCCGCTCTCGCCCTCTCTAACCCGTGCTTCTGTAAGAACCGACCTTGCTCGGTGAGGTTCCAAAATTGTCGTGTCCAAGGGTTTCGTTGTTCACTCATGGTTGCGGTCGCTCCCGTTCGTGTCGTTGAATTTCGCCGGCCAGCTCCTGCGCGCGCATCGCAGCACCGCGCCATTGCCCGGCGATGGTCTTGAGTTTGTGCTCAGCGGTATCACGCACCGCTGTCGCGTCTTTGACTGCCTGCTGAGCCGCGTGGAGTTCTTCACGCGCCATTGACACTTCGGCTTGCAGGTTGATTTCCGATGCTTCTTTGTGCGCGGCAGCCAGGTAGGCTTTCTGAGCGCGCCATCGTTGAATGTGGAGCGTGCGCTCTTTAGTGTTCAGCTCCTCGACGATCGCCAGCGCGGATTCGATCTTCTTGGTTTCGGTTTCGTCGACCGCGATCTCTGTTGCCCGGCGTCGCCGCTCCGGGATTGCGCCCAGTTCGGCCTCGATCGCCATGACTCCGGCGAGCAACTCATCGGCGGTCTTCGGTGCCGCCGGCGCGGATTGCTCTGCTTGCGCCTGTGGTTGTGCGGCTTTCGGTTTTTCTATCGTTGCTGTGCGTGCCATGTTTTCTCCTTTACCACGCCTCGAAGATGATGGTTTGTTGATTAGCCAGCGCTGACTCCAAGACGCCTATAGATTGAAAAGTGACCGGCGGGCGTAGTCTCGCCGGCAAGTTAGTTTCGTGATGGAGTCAAGTACCTACGTGGCGCGTGTCGTTAACTTGTTACGTGGGACAGTAGTGGTGGGACTTCGAGACGAGCACAGCTCAAATCGAACGCGATCAGGCACAACCAAATCGCATTGCTATCATTGTGCGCCGACGCCGGCGGCGATGCAAGCGAGATCTTTTCAGCATTCCCATTACAATAGCGGCCAGCAGAAGACGAATGTCAGCCGGCGCGAGCGCTCCCGCCAGAGCCGCGCTAACCAACAGCACGACGGCAATAACAATCCATACACTTTTTGGTATTTCATTTTCGTCCTTCACGTTACTCATTTGGCAGCGATCTGATCATCCCGATCGCTCAGATCTCCAACGTAAACTCCCAGGTCTTCTGGCGACATAAGCTCGAACCAGGTTTCGCAAATACTACACAAGTAAAGATTGTGGCCGTGCGTTGTCAGATGTCCGCCACAGGTCGGCCAGGGGCAATTCGAGAGCGCCCGGGTTGCGTGGACCACTCGCGGTCGCGCGAAGGAGCCGATGCGTGGGCGCTCGGCCGTCTTTGATCGAAGCAAGGTGAGCATCTCGGCCTTGTGGTCGCGGATGGCCATCTGTATTTCGGGCGTGATCGCACCATGCGGCGCATCCAGTTTCAACTGGCCAGTCTCTGCCCAGATGCGAATGCCGCGCGTTTTTAGGTCGTTAAGGATCGTGGTTGCCGTCATATCGTGATCACCTCCCGCCCTTGAAAGTGTTGATTTTCGCCCTGAAGGCGTTGATTTTTAGCTCTTTCAACGCCTTCAACGCCTTCAACGGAGTCGTCGCTGTAAGTGATTGTGCTGTTATTGGTTGCCTGAAGGCGTTGATCATCGCCCTTTTCAACGTCTTCAGGCGGCAATTCAGCGTCTTCAGGCATCGACCAGTATCTCACTACAGTCCCGCCAAACTTGCCGTCCGGCTTCTCGGTCCTAACTCTGATACCCAACGTAGTCTTTGCCTTTCGCAACGCGTAATCCGAGACCTGGGCGACCTGGCGAGCCTTCATGATCTCGCTGGCCTCGACCTCGCCGGCAGCCAATAACCCGCGCAAAAACTCTTCAGCGTCCTTTCTAGCTTCGCGCTGTTCCTCGTCTTCGGCTAGCCCACTGAGAATTTTTTGCGCTGTGAGGGTGGTCTGCTTTGCCCAACAGAATCCCTGTCCAGGTCTAAGCGTGTAACCGATCGCTTCGCCTTTTGGCGCCAAATTCGATTTGAAGTGAATAATTGCCCCGCTAGTCGGATCGTCGGGATCGACGCCGGCGAGAAGACCAGAACGAACGGCCGCGTTAAAGTCAATCGAGCCGAGGCCGCGGTAGACAGCCTTCGTCTGGCCGCTCTTATTGAGGTGCCGGACGCACAAAATTGCACAGCGCTGGCGAGTTGCAATCAGCCCCAAACGCGCCATGACCTCACGAACTGCGTTCGCACGGTGAATGTCGACTTCCCCGCTGATATAGGCCACCAGCGGATCAATGATCACCAAAGCCGGTGTGTGGTGCGCGATCGCGGCCTCAACAGCCAGTAGTCCCTTGCTGTCGAGGCTGAACAGTGTCTCGACAGCGAAGATACGCGCGACGTCCGCCAGCATTGAGTCGAGCCGCGGCCTGATCGTATCGCCAAGTCCATCCTCAGCAGACATGAGCAGGACGGCTGCTGGCTCGCGCGGCGCCATGCCTGGCAACCCAAAACCCTGAGCGATAGCCGTAGCGATCGCACACGTGAGCCAACTCTTGCCGACTCCAGGATCGCCTTCGAGCATTGTTACTTTTGCTAGCGGCAAATACGGCGACCAAAGCCAGTCAACTGTCTCCGGCTCCACGTCGGCCAACCTTCGCACGGAGAGAGTCGTTACCGCGCCATTGGTCGTAGTCTTCGTATTTGCTTTGCCCCCGGAATCAGGCGGGTCCTCGAAAACTGCTTCAGCCCCCAGTCGCGCGCACTCCCTGTCGGCAATTTCCATTGCCGGCGATAGGTCCGGGCCCGCATCTGAATTGGGTTGCCATGGTTCGGGGCCGAAGATTTCTTCGGCTGTTGGTATTTCGAGTGTTGTAGATCTAGTAGAGTCTGCTAAACTGCCCATAGATTTTTTACCATTTGGATTGCTCACACGCGAGGAGCACTTTCGCGTGTGAGCAGTTTGTTTTTGTGGGGGATGGCTGAGATAATGATTTCAGCCAATCCCACGGGATTTGCAGATGAAGGCGCGAAATCAGGCGGCAGGTGAGCTATCGCCCTGATTTTGCGCTTCGTTGTTTTGTGGACTTGGTGTTGCGGCGGAACCGCCGGCCTCGACCCATTCAATCAGTTTTTCTTCGTTGAATTTGATCTCTCGGCCCATGCGCACGAGCGGCCCCGGCGGGATCAGCCCCCTCGCAACCAAATCATAGACTCTGCCATCGGACCTTTTCCCAAGTATCTTTTTCGCTTTCTTGACCGTGATTAGTGCCAAGGTGCACTCCGTTTCTGCTTGACACGAGCGTCAAGCTGAATGACTGCGCACACATGCATGCACGCGCCTCAGGTTATTGTTGTTTGGGGTTTAACAGTTGGGCGCAGAGAACCACAGGATCTCATGCGGCGATTAGTGTGTTGGGCGTTTGGGACTGAGTGAGCAGCACAGCTGCTCGTTGCCCATGAGAGCGGCACAGCCGCCCTCTAACCAAACGGTATGTTGATTGTGTAGCATGTGGCTCGCTTGGTGTCTAGCGTTTTTTTTGCCTTTTTTCGCCTTTTTTCGCGGTGTGCCAAATGTGTGCCGAATGCTCCGAAAAGGTCAGAAAAACTCGGCAAAAGGCAAGACGGCGACAGCGGCTAAAGTGGCCTTTCGGCGGAAGAAACGGGAAAAGCCGGAAAAAGGCAAAACACCAACTCTTGATGCTCTATCAGCTTTATTCTTGAATTCCCGTTGATGAGAACAGAAGGGGCGATGGAAAAGACAGAAAAACTTAGACAGGATGAACAGGATTTTTCAGGATTAAGAAGAAAGAGTTGAAGATGGCTATTTACGGCCAATCCTGATCAATCCTGTAAATCCTGTCTGAAACCTGTTCGTTCACACCGTTGAGGCCGGGCTATTTTGCATTTGTCACGATGATAGAGGTGTCACGTCGCGCCTGATTGCCGAAGAAATCTTCCGCGAAGACGCGCAATGTGTAATTGCCCGGCGCCAGTTGCGAAGCGTCGAGGAACTCTTCGCGGGTCAGTCCGCCGCGCGCGACGTTGGTCACGATGTAACCGAAGACGGTCAGCCCCTCATAACCCGACTGGCTGCCCTCGGCGTAAGCGAGTTTGATCATGTCGTGATGGGCGGGCAGTCGGTCGAAGACCACGTTATAGCGCGGCTGCTCGAACCCTGCTTCGGGCGAGCCGTCAGCGCGCAACAATTGATAGCCCAGCCGATAAACGCCAAGCCGCCGGCGCCGCGGGCTCCCGTCTATCTGATCATAAGCGCGGACGATGACCCGGGCGCGCCCGTTGATCGAACATGTTTTCGACCCTCTCGCCGTTTTCGCCGAATCGAAGAGCGATTCGCCGAGTTCATTGGTGATCGCCACGCTTTCGATTGTCGGCGCGATGGTGTCGCTCAGACCCGGGAGCCGCAGCGCCGCCAGCGGATTGCTCTCCTCGCCGGCAGGCCCCGCGATCAAGTGGACATGATTTAGGCCGTTGAGCGCGCCGATCGCGTCGCCGGCGTTGATCCGGGTTCCGCGCCGCAAGCGAACGCCGACTACCCTCCCCCGTTCGTCACGGCGAAAAGTGATCGCGCCGTTCGGGAAATCGCCGGTGGGCTGGTCGCTCCGATCGCGGCCCACGCGCAGATGGATGTATCCGATGAGCGGCAATCGCAATCGTTCGCGCCCACTGCCCGCGCCCTCGACCGCAATCGGCAGTGTGACGCGTTCGGAGAAGATAGCGCGCGCCGTCTCGCCGTAAGCCCCGGGAACGTCCAAGCCGTTGTGGAACCATGCGTCGTGATCGGGGAGCATCTCGCCGCGGATTTCGCCGAATGTACCCGCGATGTCGCGCTTCGCCTCCGGCGGGTCGTAAGGCCAGCGGGGCGGAACAGCGTCACGGACGTCGGAGGCTTTGATTATCGCGGCGCCGGGCTCGGACCGAAATCCGAAGCTTGCGCCCTCCGGGACCACGGCGCGGATCAGCCCGTTGTTGCTGTCGGCGAGGACGAGCGCGTCGTTCGACGCAAAAGCCAATGACGACGGGCGATTGAGCTTTGCCTTCGCGACTGCTCCGTCCGCAAGGCCGCCGGGAAATCCGCCTCGGACGACTGTCGTCACGACCCGGCCGTTCAAGTCGATCATCCGCACGCTCGACCAGGCGGCGCAGGTGACGAAGATCATCCCGTCGCGTCGCGCCGCGATCCCCGTGGGCTCGCCAAACGCGGCTTCCGCAAGACCGCCGTCGCGATCCTCGGGTTCGCCGGCGCCGGCGATTGTCGTCACCTCGCCGTCGAGCGCCACGCGACGGATCCGGTGGTTGCCAGTGTCGGCCACGAGCAACGACCCGTCTGCGCCGACGGCGATTCCGCAAGGGGTGTCGAATCGCGCCTCGGCGCCGCGCCCGTCGCGGAATCCCGGCTCGCCGCCGCCCGCGATTGTGCGAACACGCCCGTCTTCGATCGCGCGGATGCGGTCGTTGTAAGTGTCGGCGACGAAGATCACGCCGTCCTTATTGACCGCTACGCCGACCGCGCCGTTGAAGCGCGCCTGATCGGCGGCGCCGTCGGCGAAACCGCTCTGGCCGGGCGCGCCGGCGACCAGATTGGAACGGCCCGTTCCAATGTCAATTCGGACAATTGTATGCCCTCCTGTATTGGCGACGATCAGCGATCCATCGCCGAGCCGGCCGCCCCGCTCGAACGCCAGCCCTGAAGGCGTGTCGAGATCGGACGCGATCGTCTTCAGACTTCCATCGGCGTCTATCCGCCGGACGCTGTCGCCGGTCCCGTCGCTGAAGAAGACACGGCCTTTGTCATCAACCGCGACGCCGAAGAGGTCGGGGAGCGTGGAGTTGGCGATCTTCAACCCCGGCCCGCCAACGGTCATCACCGCCACGAATGGCATCGGCGGGCGGGGCCGTAACAACCAGAAGAAAGCCAGCAACGCGATTGCCGCCAACACGGCCGATGAAATGACGACGGCCCGTGCGCGCCGCGGGCGCGGCGGGCCGGATGATGAGCTGAAATCCGGGGCTTGAGGTCGCGATCTTGATCCCTGAGGTTTCATTACATTCACGCGCGCTACAATATGTCGGCGCCGCGAGCGGTAGCGAGCGTCCTTCCTTTTTTTGACTGACCGACGACGCCCCGCTCGCTACCGCTCGCGGTACTGATCAAGCGCGCCAGTTTTACGAAGCGACAAGTCAGCGCCGCGGGCGCTGGGAAGCGCCGACCACACTTTTGACTGACCGATTATGCGGCGCTCGATCCAGCTCGCGGTACTGACCAGGCGCGGCAGTTTATCTAAGGGCTCGGCCCTGTAGCAACGGGTAAAATGTTGATTACGCCGCCGCTTGGCTCTAAACTCTGTCGCGTGCAACTCGTCAACCGGGCAAACCTCCCAATCGAAACTCTGACTGCGCTCGAATGCGGATTACCGCGCTTCGGCACGCTGCAGGAGTTCGTCCTGTGGGGAGCGCGGGAGCGACCGCCGGTATTGTTGATCGAAACAATCGCGCTCGACGAATACACTCACGACGTGATTGCGCCATGGCGGGCCCGGGGTAATGGAATGACATTGGTTCTAGAGGCGACCTGACAGGGCGAAGTCACGGCGGTCGCCGTGTGGGATCATCATCCGAACGCCGATGAATTACTGGCCGCGCGAATCGCCGGCGGTTGGCGGCCCACGCCGAGTCCTTTGCGCGCGGGCGAACAGATATTAGGCCACGCAGCTTGCTTGCTTCATTAACGTTGAAAGGGAGCGGTAGCGACCTGGTAGCTTTATGAGGCGCGAACCTCTAAGGAGTCAGGTCGCTAGCGCCCCTAAACCGTACGATCGTCTATAAGAGGAGCCCATCAGGTCATATGCCATATTTTATATGGCATATGACATATAAAATATGGCGAGGGGTTGGGAGAGCAAATCCGTCGAAGACCAGATAGAAGAGGCACGACGCTCGCAAGGCGATTCTGAAGGTCATGTCCAATCACCCGAAGAGAGAGAGCGGGAGCGCAAGGTCGAGAGCTTGAAGTTGGAGCGAAGCCGTTTAACCGAGCAATTAACCCGCGCGCGATCGGAAGCATATCAACGGATGATTCGACAATCGCTCAAAGCGATCGAGGAAGAGATCGCCACCCTGAGCGCAGCCGGAGATTAGATATTAAGCTTATGAATGAAACCAACAAGATTGGACCGATGACCGAGAAAGCCGGCGCTGCGCCCGCGACAGCTCCGATCTCCGAGGCTCCGCCCCCTCGCGGCCTCAAGTTTTACGCGCGCGGCGGATTGATGTTCTTCAAAAAGATGTGGCCCGCCCTCTACGACCTGTCGACTACCGAAACATACGTCAACGCCTCGGCGATTTCGTTCAACGTCATGTTGTCGTTCTTTTCGTTCGCGGTGTTGATGGGCAGTTTTTTGATCAACGTGCTGCATTGGCAGCGGGGGTATGAAACCAGCGTCCTGCTGATGATGTCGCTGGCGCCGGACGCGTCCAAGGAGTTGTTCGTGAGCCTCGATAAAGTGACCCGCGGTCCGGGCGGCAAGGCGACGATAATCTCGTTCGCGCTGATGATCTATTCGGCTTCCGGGATCTTTCAACCACTCGAAGCGGCGCTCAACCGCGCATGGGGGTTCAAGGAGCGCGACTTTATCAAACAGTACGCGACTTACCTGCTGCTGGCGGTCGCCTGCGTGTTGATCCTGCTGGGGCCGGTGGCGTTGGGAGGCCTCTACGATTTTTTGATCAGCAAAGTGACCGGCCTGTTCGGCGTGACCGTTAGCGCCGCTGCGCGCAAATACGTTTTCTACGTCCTGGGCCCGATCATCCTGCTGCCTTTCATCGCGCTGTTATTTTTCGTCATCTACTATTTCGTCCCGAACGGGAAAGTGGACGCCAGCCAGACGGTTTTCACATCGATAGCGACCGCGCTGTTGTGGATGATCGCCATGTTCGGCTACTGGCTGGCGCTCCCGCTGCTCGATTTTAAAGGGAGCTATTATGAGCTGGCCTCGCTGATGTCGCTGGTCACATGGGTTTTCATCTCATCGTTCATTCTGATTCTCGGAGCGAATCTCTCGGCGCACAAAGTGCTGCCCGAATCCTGGACCGGCTATCTGCCTTTCAGGAGGAGCGCGGCGACGGCGGGAGTGGAAGCTCAAAGGAGTTCTTAAGCTGTCAACCAACGATTTTTAGGCCCTGCGGTTTCTCCCCTTTCCGTCAGAGCGCGCCACAAACGAGCAAAAATCCCGGGAGCGATGAGCGCCCGTGGGCATTTTCTAGGAGGTATGATGAAAAGCAATTTGTTTGCTCGTTGCTTTGTCGTGATTCTATTATTTGCGGGATTTGTCTGGGCGCTGAGTTCGTCAAGCTCCGCGCAATCCGGGCGCAAGCCGGCGCCGGCGCCGTCTTCCCCAAACCAGGGGCAGGTCCCGAAAGATTCCGAAAGGGAGAGAATTTCCAACCGCCCCCTTGCCGACAACACGCCTGTCACCGTTGATGAAACCGGAACGATCAAGATGGACACGGCGCTCGTCACCATTCCGGTCAGCGTCATTGACCGCGACGGCAAATTCGTTCCTTTCCTCAAAAAGCGCGATTTCCGGCTTTACGAAGACGGCGTCGAACAAGACATCGAGAACCTGACTTCGGTCGAGACGCCGTTCCATGTCGTGCTCTTGCTCGACACGTCCAACAGCACGATGTTCAAGCTGGAAGACATCCAGGACGCCGCCTTCGCCTTCATCAAGCAATTGAGACCCGACGACCAGGTGATGATCGTATCGTTCGACAGCAAGGTTCGCTTCCATAGCGATTTCACGAACGATTACGACACGCTGCGCCAGGCGATTAACGAGACTCGCACCGGCGGCAGCACGAAACTTTATGAGGCGGTCGATAAAGTGGTTGACCGCCTGGGGCAGATCGAAGGCCGCAAAGCCATCGTGCTTTTCACCGACGGCGTCGACACCGCCAGCCGCCGCGCCAACTACCAGAACACCATCGATAAGGTGGAGGAATCGGGCGCGCTGGTCTATCCGATCAGATACGACACCGAGAACGAACAGCAGGGCGGCGGCGTCCCCAGCGCCAGCCCCTGGCCGTGGCCGACTCCACATCCGCCGAACCGCCGCCGCTGGCCGTTCGATCGGCTTGCGGCGCACGTGTTCCCGCAATGGCCGGGTCGCCAGCCTTCGGGCGGCGTCGGAACGAGCAGCGGCGAATACCGCAAGGGGGCGCGTTACCTGCAGGAGCTGGCCGACCGCAGCGGCGGCCGCCTCTACCAAGCCGATACGATCTACAACCTCTCGCAGGCTTTTTCGAACATAGCCGAAGAGCTGCGCCACCAGTACTCGCTCAGCTATTACCCGACCAACGCGAAGAAGGACGGCGCATACCGGCGCGTTAAAGTCCGCGTCGAAAAACCGGGGATGGTCATTCGCGCCCGCGAAGGTTACCGCGCGGCCACTGATGCGCCGGCGACAAGCAACGTGGGTCAAAACGAACGCCCCGAGCTCAAGCGGAAACAACTTGCGACTCAGTAACACGTTAGGCGCCGCAGACACGTAGGGGCGGGTATTCCCCACCCGTGTCCGTGATCGAAACGATCGGGCGCGGAATACGAGCCCATACCTTTCTGAAGTGGCTAATGTAAATCGAGGATGTGTTTGCTGATCAGGTCTGAATAGGACTTATATCCGCCGCTCGAATATTCCTTGACGAAACTCTCCATTGTTTGCAGGAGTTGTGTGCTGTAATACCCGTTGACCGATTGCGGGTGTTCGTATCCCCACGCGCCGTTGAAGTAGCTGCGGATGATGACGCTGCGTTCGTTGTGCGGCAGCAGGCTGACATTCTCGGCGAAGCGTTTAAATTCGTCATCGCTGAACGTTCGCATCAGGTAGAATTCCACGTTGGAAGTATAAAGCGCTGAGACTCGTTCGCCTCTTTCATTGAGGTAGCGCGCGATGCTCTTGAGCGCCTGGTCGCCGGCCAGATTGGCCACGATCGGGATGATCAGGTTGCGCTCCTGGAGCGACCGCAGGAAGCGGAAGTCGTCTTCGCTCGCAAGGTAGTTGCAAAGTTTGCCCGTCAGGTCTTTTTCAAACAGCAGGTCGCGGTAACTGGGATAGTACCAGCGCGGCGGGCGGCCGCGGCTGGTGAATTTCAGATCGGGGCCGGCGTCGAAAAAGGCTGTGTGAATGCGGTTGATCGTTTCAAGGTCCGCAGGGTCGAGCTTCACGCCGAAGCTTTGCGCCTTCGATCGAACGTTGGCTTTTGTCTTCTCAAACAGCTCACGCTTCGGGGGGGTCTTATCGAGATAGGCGATGATCTCCTGGACGCTGCGCGAGTCCCACGATTTCGGATCGGGCGGAAGCGTTCTGCCGAAGAGAAGGCAGAGGTATTCGAGCCGGTTGCTCGAGAGCGTGAAGAGCGATTTGAAGAATATATGCTGGAGCAGATTGTCGCGCCTGATGTCCGTGATGAAAACGATGGCGGGCTTGATTTGCGCGATATAAGAGAAGTTCTGATCCGGCCCTACGCCGATGTAAGCGCCGCCGGCGACCTTCATCTGGCGCATCTTCCCCATCACGTGTAGATATGAGGCCTCGTTCGAGATCAAATTGTCCGAATCGAAATAGCCGTTCGGTTCGGAGAATTTTTCGACGATCTGCGCGAACTGCTCTTTGGCGAGCGCGCGTTCGAGCGATTTGGCGGGCGCGGGCCCCGGGACGGGAGTTTGAGCCGTTGGTTGCTCTATTTGCCGCACCGCGACCGGACGTTCGGGCCGCAGCGATGCGGACTGCGTGAGAACGCCGAATACGAGGGCCGGCAGAAAGAGCTTCCTGATTCGTCGCATGATCGGGTCTCCTTCTCAATCTGTAGTGAGTTAAGTAATATTTTGGCGGAAAGAATTTAACCACAAACTCACGAAGAGTTGTACAGGAAAAGACGATGGCAGCGAAAAAGACGATTAGGAAGAAGACGGCCAAGAAGACTTCTGGCGGAAAATCGGCCACCGGATTAAGGACTCTGGCATTCGACATTGGCGGCACGGGATTGAAAGCCTCGTTACTCGACGATCGTGGAGAAATGATCACCGAGCGCGCTCGCGTTGATACGCCCAAACCTTGTCCGCCCGCCTTGCTCCTGGAGAAACTGAAGGAATTGACGGCGCAGCTTCCGCCATTCGACCGGGTGTCGGTCGGTTTTCCAGGTCCGGTGCGCAAAGGGAGGACACTGACAAGCGCAAACCTCGGAACCGAGGAATGGAATGGATTCGATCTGCAGCGGGCCATAGCGAAACAGACCGGCAAACCCGCCATCGTCATCAATGACGCTGATATGCAAGGCCTCGGCGCGATCAAAGGCGAAGGGGTCGAGATGGTGATCACGCTCGGCACGGGGCTTGGGTCGGCGCTGTTTGAAGACGGCCGGCTCGCGCCACACATAGAGCTGGCGCACATCCCCTTTCGCAAAGGACAGACCTACGAAGAGCAACTGGGCAATCGCGCGCTCAAAAAGGCCGGCAAGAGTGAATGGAACAGGCGATTGGCCAAGGCCGTGGAGGTCTTCCGCGCGTTGACCAACTTCGACAGGCTCTACATCGGCGGCGGCAACGCGGAAAATGTCTCGGTCGACCTTGGCTCCGATGTCGAAATCGTCTCCAATGTACTTGGATTGCGCGGCGGCATCTGGCTGTGGAAGGACACGAATTTAAGCGACGGCCTGCAGAAATGAAGAGCGGGAGAGCGAGGGAGCGAGAGAGGGAGCGAGAGAAAACCTGGATAATCTCTTTCCTCCCGCTCTCCCGCTCTCCCGCTCTATGATATGCCTCTTTACCTGATCTCAACTCCTATCGGCAATCTTGAAGACATCACGCTGCGGGCGCTGCGTGTGCTGAAAGAGGTCGATCTGATCGCATGTGAAGACACGCGGCGCACGCGGCGGTTGCTCGATCACTTCGGAATCAGTAAGCCGACGATCAGTTATCACGAACACAACGAACCGAGGCGCGCCGCGGAACTGTCCGAGAGATTGTCGCGCGGCGAATCGATTGCTGTGGTCACCGACGCGGGCACGCCGGGGATTTCCGATCCGGCTTATCGAATCGTCGTGGCCGCCATCGAGCGCGGCGTCACAGTCACGCCCGTGCCCGGCGCGACGGCGATCATCGCGGGGCTTGTCGCGTCGGGCTTACCAACCGATTCGTTCCTGTTCGCCGGATTTTTGCCCCACAAGAAACAGGCGCGGCGCGCGCGGCTCGATGAATTGAAGTCGGAGCGCGCGACGATGGTCTTTTACGAAGCGCCGCACCGGATTCGGGAATCGCTCTTCGACGTTCGGGAAATCCTGGGTGACCGCCCGGCCGCGGTCGCCCGCGAATTGACCAAATTGCACGAGCAGTTCATTCGCGGCGCGGTCTCGGAGATCATCGCGCATTTCGAGGCCAACGCGCCGCGGGGCGAGATGACGCTTGTCATCGCCGGAAGCCGCGAGGATAATTTGAGGGCGGTTGAGTCAATTTCGATCAGCGAAGAGGTCGAACGAATGGCGCGCGAGCAGGGCTTGAGCCGCATCGACGCGATCAAGCAGGCGGCCCGTTCCAGAGGATTGTCGAAAAGAGAAGCCTACCGGTTATTGCTTGATGAAAAGGAGTTGAATGATGATGAGAGCATTGGCTGAGAGTTTGATCGGACGAGCGCTTTCGGCGCTCGCCTTTATGATTGTCCTGTCAGGCGCCGTTCACGCTCAGCTTTTGAAAAAGAACGATTACGGCGTCGGCGTCACTGTCGCCGTATACCAGTTCGACGACACGCGGTCGAAGCAGTTCGCCGAGGTCAACAAGCTCAACCAGACGGCTTCGACTCCTGAAGAAGAGATGGATGTGATCAAGCGCAATTTCGGCGCCGAGGAGGTCAAGTTCCGCTACGTCCGCTCGATCGGCCTGCGCGAAGGCGAAAGCTTCACCGATTCGCAGCCGATGAATGAACGCCAATTCACACTCACGATCGTTCCGCGCGTCATCACGAAGAGCGACGTGAGCTTCGATTTCACCGCGAAGTACGCCGATAAGGTTCTGCTCGAATCGAAAGGAGTGACCATCGGGAATTATGAGACAGTCATGTTGCGCGGCGCCCGGAGCGGATTCGGGGTGCGCGAATTCCAGGGGCCGGACGGCGTTGAAAGAGCGCCGGAGACGCGCGCGCTGCTCCTCACCATCACGCCGACCGTGACCACCGCGCGCAGCCTGCAAAACAAGCCTTCCGACATCTCGCGCCCGACAGACCAGTTCGGGTCGAAAGTCGAGATTACCGATAGCGACATCTTCGTGATGCCGGCGGTGACCAACCGCGCCCCGATCAAATTCCCTCCCGGCGTTTCGGTCAAAGGCTCGATCACTCTCGAAGGCATCGTCACACCCGAAGGCCGCGTCACCAACGTCCGCGTGCTCGACACCCCAGACCCTGCGCTTAACCCGAAAGCCATCGAAGCCTTCAGACAATACCGCTTTAATCCTCCGAAGCTGAACGGGCGCGCAACCTACGCGACGTTCCGGGAGACGGTCATTCTTGGCAAGCAAGAGCCACTATAATTTCCAACCGCCAAGACGCCAAGAACGCCAAGAGGGAAAAAGTATGGCGGTGAATGTCGCTCCTTCTATCGTCGTTTCTTTCCTGGATTTTTTCTTGGCGATCTTGGCGTCTTGGCGGTTCCGCTAACCTTCTATCGCTATTGAGTTGATGATTCGGGTGACGCCTTCTTTGAGCAGCGACACGTTGAAGTTAATCAATAGTCCGAGTGGCAGGTTGGTCGCCTTGAGATATGACATTACTTGAGCTGAATGTACAGGTGCGATTGCGTTGACAGCCTTCAACTCGACAATTAATTTGTCGCCAACCAGTATATCCAATCGCCCTTTGCCGACTGGTTTGCCCTTGTACGAAACAGAAATTGAATGCTGGCGCTTGAACGGGATGCCTTGCAATCGTAATTCTTCGCACAGCGCCTCTTCGTAAACTTCTTCAAGGTAGCCCGGCCCAAGGTGGCGATGCACTTCAATCGCGCAACCGATCGCTATTTTGGCAAGCCTGTCAATTTCTGGTGGCGGCTCTTTTATGGCTTTTTTGCCATTCATTTGTTGACCTCCTTTTTTGTTTTTAACCGCCAAGACGCCAAGAACGCCAAGAGGGAAAAAGTATGGCGGTGAATGTCGCTCCTTCTATCGTCGTTTCTTTCCTGGATTTTTTCTTGGCGATCTTGGCGTCTTGGCGGTTCGTATTGCGATGATTATGACGCGGCTTCAAAGCGCGCGGCTCCCTCGCCGGCGAGGAAGCCGCCGGACTGATGGGCCCAGAGCGACGCATATATGCCGCCATGGGCCAGCAGCGCGCCATGTGACCCCTTCTCGACAATTTTGCCGTGATCGAGCACGATCAACTGGTCCATCCGCTTCACGGTCGAGAGGCGGTGCGCGATAACAATCGCCGTGCGAGCGGTCATCAAGGTCCAAAGAGCGTCCTGAATGAGAGCTTCGCTTTCGGAGTCGAGCGAGCTGGTCGCTTCATCGAGGATCAGCACCGGCGCATCCTTGAGGATCGCGCGGGCAATTGCGACCCGTTGGCGTTGACCTCCGGAAAGCTTCACGCCTCGTTCACCGACCAGCGTTCCGTAACCCAGAGGAAGCGTCTCAATGAATTCCGTAGCGTGCGCCAGTTTGGCGGCCCGGCGGACCTCGTTATCAGTGGCCTCAGGCCTGCCGATCCGAATGTTATCGGCAATCGACCGATGGAACATCGATGGGTCCTGCGGCACATAAGCAATCGCCCGCCGCAACGCCGCCTGCGGAATCTCGTCAATGCGCTGTCCCCCCATGAGAATGGCGCCGCTTTCGATGTCGACGAAACGCAACAGCAGCCGGGTGATCGTCGTCTTACCTCCGCCCGAAAAGCCGACCAGGCCTACTTTCGCGCCATGTGGAACCTCCAGTGAGAACTCTTCGAACAGCAACGGTTGGGACGGCCCGTGTCGAAAACAGACGTTCCTCATCTCGATTCCGTAATGCGCCGGAGCGAATGGTTTAGTTTCAGCCGCGTCGACCACGGCGGGCGGATCGAGCAGCAGTTCGGTGAATTGGGCGGCTTCAGTCAATGCGCCCTCGAGATTGCGGTAAATCCGATTGAATTCCCACATCACGCGCGTAATGCCGGCGTAGTAGCTGAACGTGATGAACACGGTCTGCAGGCCGGCGCCGGTCGCCAGCGCGATCATCAAGCCGAGCGCGTTGGTAAGCACGTACATTGGCGCCGTGATCGTATCGACGCGGAGATTCTGGTAGTCCCAGGAACGCAGAGCTTTAGAGCCATAGTCCTCAACGTTTTGCGCGTGAATCCGCGCCTCTTCGGGCTCTCTCGCAAACGCGCGCACCGCTTCCGCGTTGGAGATCGAATCCGCCACGTGCCCGGCAAGCCTGGTCGAAGCCGCCTCGCGAATGTCTACGAGCTTTCGACGGCGGCGAATTCGCGGCCAAATCGAGACGAACGTAACGACGAGCATCCCAACGAGCGTAAGAATCAGCCAGGGCGAATACTTCCACAGCACGAATCCAACGAATCCTAGCGGCAGAATATTCGCCAGCACCTGGAAAGACATGACGTCGAACACGTCTTCAAAACGGCGCGCGTATCCCAACGCGCGCTTGGTCAGCGAACCGACATAGTTGTCGTGGAAGAACGACAGGTCTTTCGCAAGCAGTTCATCCATCGCTTCAACGTACAGTTCCTCCAGTCCGCGCACTTCAGCGCGGGCGAGAAGAAAGCCGACAACTCGCCAGATCGCTTCACCTGCCAGCCAGACTCCGGAGAAAGCCAATACATACGGCATTAGCTCGCGCAGGCTCGGCCTTGCGCCGCCTGCAAATACGCCGAGCAGCCTGGCGATGATCAGCGGCGGCGCGTAAAAAATGAGGATGTTGCCAATGCCGGGCAAGACCAGCGCCGGGATCGATATGGCGGGATGCCGGCGGATTTGCGAGCAGTAGCGCCGCACGACAATCCACAGCGCGGCAGTCAGCCGTTGAGGATCGCGAATATCTGTTTCGGTAGTCATGGCCGCAAAAAAGTCCGAGGTGAATGGAAATCTTTCGGTGACGTAAGACAAGTTATCACAATGCTCGACGGATGCCCAGTTGGGCGTCGGCGGTTCGCCTTGCGTGCGCAACAGGCGCATGTTTGAATAGCCGCCCGTAACGCGTAAAAGACATTTTGCCAGAGGATTTAACCTTGCCGCGGGAGCTTTTGGATTCACGAAGAGTATTCGACGGCGCAGTTTTCGACGTTGACCGTGACCGTCTGGTTGAAGAGAACGGGATCGAGATCGTTCGCGAAGTCGTTCGTCATCCCGGCGGCGCCGGCGCGTTGCCGTTGTTCGACGACGGGCGCGTCGCTCTGGTCAGACAGTACCGGCGACCGGCGCGGCGTGAATTGCTGGAAATCCCCGCGGGCAGAATCGAGGACGGTGAAACTCCAGAAATGTGCGCCGCGCGAGAGATTGAACAGGAGACCGGTTTCCGCGCGGGGCGGATTGAAAAGCTGGCGGAGTTCTATTCGACGCCGGGATTCTGCGAAGAGAAGCTTTACGTCTATCTGGCGACAGCTCTGATTCCGTCTTCACAGGCCCTCGACCATGACGAATTGATCGAGGTCGTTTATCTGCCATTCTCCGAAGCGGTGAAAATGGCTGAATGCGGCGGGATCGAAGACTCGAAGACAATCATTGCATTGTTAATGACCGAGAAATTTAAATCGATTGTGGGCTTTAAGTAACGGCTGTAGCCTGCAACTAATTAACTATGTCATCCATTACTACTTATTGCCCGACCTGCGGCTCGGTCCTCGATCCTGCTCCTGATCCTGTTCATGGACCCATCTGTCCGCAATGCTCCGCGGCTTCATCTTCAGTCTCTGAGGAGCAGCCGCGGCTGTGGGGAGCTGGAACAGGATTTTTGGTGTGGCTCGCCAGTGTCGCCCTCACTCTCGGACTGCCGATTATTTTCGCTATTGCTTATCTGGTTGTGAGGACGCTCCAAACCGGGCAGACGCCAAGTTTGCAAACTATGACGCAGGACTTGTCGTTCGTTATGGTCACGGTTGGCTCTACTTTACCCGCGCACCTGTTGATTTTGTGGATCTGCTGGCTTGTTGTGACTTCACGCGGCAGAAGGCCGTTCTGGCGGACGCTCGGCTGGGATTGGCATACGCAATTCAAATGGGTTCATGCCGTCGGGCTGGCGTTTTTGATGCTAGGCGTAGCGATTGTTTTTGACAGGCTGCTGCCGAGTCGTGAAACCGACTTTGTGAAATTATTGAGGCTGGGGTATTCGGTGCGTGTGATGATCGCGGTATTGGCTGTGGTGACAGCTCCGCTGGTCGAAGAGATCGTCTACCGTGGGGTGCTCTATGGCGGGTTCGAGAGCTCTTATGGGAAAAGCGCCGCCGTCGTGGTGGCGACGTTCCTGTTTGCGTTGGTTCATGCTCAGCAATACTGGGGTAGTGTCGCCGCCCTGGCGTCCATCCTCTCACTGAGTCTCGTGTTGACGCTGTTGCGCGCCTGGACTGGAAAATTGCTGCCCTGCGTCGCAACTCACCTGGTGTACAATGCGGTTCAGGCCGCGTATTTGCTTCTGGCGCCGGAGAAAGCGATAAACAATCAGCCGGACCAGGCCGCGCTCATGCTAATCTGGCGAATCTTTGAATTTGGGGGAATAAGCCCGTGACCGATTTTTTCTCGATGATGGAAAAATTGCAGGGATTGTTTGATAGCGAGGATATCGAGGTAATCACCATCGACGGCCGAAGCATCCGCGGACGAATCGACAATCTACGCAGCACTCAGCCTTTCAGCAAACCTGCCGTCAAAATCACAAGCCCTGACGGCAAGATCACCAAAATTCTGTTCGCTGACATCAAAGAAGTGATCGATCACAGAAAGAGATAGCGCCGGGCGCGTCTTGAGCGTCTGCTGGCAACGCTCCTCGCCCGGCGCCAGAAATTCTAACTATCGCCGTGGGGGCGCTTGAAAGTGTATTTGACGTAGCGGCTGCTGGAGAGCAGTTCTTCACCTTTATTTGTGCGATGAACGGCGTAACCATCTACGTAAACGCCCACCAATTCCCATCCGTCTTGTCCCAGTGAATTCAACCCCGCGTCGACATTGGCCTCGATAAAATCTTCGCCGGTGACGCGGGAGCCGATCTTGCGAATCTCACCCCAATCCACTGTTTTGTATTCCCATTTCATCTTTAACACCTTGTCCTTCCTTTCTGAATTAGCTACGGTAAGGATCTATGGGGGGATGGTTGCGAGAGCTATTTTACTACAACATTCGTGGCTTTCCTCAAATGATACGAGGCGCCGGCGCGATTAAATTAGAGGGCGCCGCGGTAGCTTAACCGTGAGAGAGGGCGCTGCTCATCGGGCCTGAGCCCTCATGGCGGGCTACCAGGGCCTTAGCGGTAAGGCAGAAATTACGAGGCATTTTCACTTTCCATTGTCCATTTTAGGTATGTCATTTGTCATTACCGGAAATCCACGACGAGCGGCAATGTCAAATGATAAGTGTAAGATGAACAATGGAAAATGGATCGCGATTACACCTCGGAATTTTGCGGTGGCGCTTATCGAATTTGCGCCTCGATCTTCGGCAGACTGAGCAGCGTGACGTCGCCGACGATCTTCAGGCTGCGCGGGCTGATCTTATCGAGCGTGTCCTCTTTTGAATGCCAGTACTCGTTCTCCTCGGGAGAACTGCCGTACTCGAAGTCGATGATGTCAACGGCGGGAACACCCGCGCGGAGAAAGGGCATGTGGTCGTCATCGCCCACGGAAAAGGGGCGGTCTGGAAATTCCTTCGCGTGGCCGATCTGTCGCGCCGTTCCCCAGATCGCCTCGACCAGCCATTGCGACGAGCCTTCCTCGCGCGGGATCGTCAAATCCCGATCGCCGATCATATCGAGCAGGATCATCGCCTTGACGCGGTCGAGTTGTTTATCCTTCCTCAGCCGTTCGACCATGTAGCGGCTGCCGTATGTGTGATCATTACCGTTCAGGCATTCATCCCAATCGTGGCAAAAGGCCTCCTCGCCGTCGAAGAAGGCGAACCAGTATGTGAATTTTCTCTTCCGACCCGCGTTTTGATTCTCCGGCTGAATATCCGCCGCCATGACGCGCGCGATTTCGAGGAGCGCTCCCGTGCTCGACCCGCCGTCGTTCGCGCCGACAAAGGGGAATTCTTTAAACGTCTTCGTGTCGTAATGGCTGGCGATGACGATGGCGTTCGGACTCTCGCCGGGAAGCTCCGCGACGATGTTTTTGAATTTCATCTTGCCGCGCGGCGTGTTTTCGGAGAATTCGTCGAGCGTCGTTTTCAGGCCGTAGCTCTTAAGTTCTCGGACGATGTATTCGCGAGTCTTTTCGATCGCGGGGGAGCCTGGGGGGCGCGGGCCGAATTCGACCTGCGCCTTGACGTGATTGAAAGCGCGCTCGCCGTCAAAGGCGGTCGTCGTTTTCGTTTTATCCTCATTCTCGGGCTTCTCGGCGCCGGCCTTTTGAGCCGGGGTGTATTCGCCGGCGGGCTTCGAGGAACCGGCGCCGTCGGCGCAGGCTAACATGAGCGCGGCGACGACCAACAACATCTGATTGCGGATTACTTGATTGCGGATTGCGGATTGCGGATTGCGGATTGAAAACATATCTTTCTCATTGGTCTGGTCCGGTAAAAGTCAGAATGTTGATCAGGAAGTCGCGCAGTTCGCGGCGGTCCACAACGGCGTCGAGCATGCCGTGTTCGAGCAGGAATTCGGACCGTTGGAATCCCTTGGGCAACTTCTGGCGGATCGTCTGCTCGATCACGCGCGGGCCGGCGAAACCGATCAACGCGCCGGGTTCGGCGATGTTGAAATCACCGAGCATCGCGTAACTGGCGGTCACGCCGCCGGTCGTCGGATCGGTCAAGAGTGAGACATAGGGCAGTCTGGCGTCATCCATCCGCGCCAGCGCCGCCGAAATCTTCGCCATCTGCATCAGACTGAGCGCGCCTTCCTGCATTCGCGCGCCGCCAGAACAGGAAACTACAATTAACGGAAGACGTTTCTCGATACAATATTCAATCGCCCGCGTGATCTTCTCGCCAACGACCGACCCCATGCTGGCGGCCATAAATTTGAACTCCATCGCGCAGATCACGACCGAACGCCCGCCCAACTCGCCTTCGCCCGTGATCAGCGCGTCAAGCATCCCGGTCTGCTTTTGATATGCGCGCAGCTTGTCGGCATAAGAGGTTTTGTCGACAAACTTGAGCGGGTCGGTCGGCGCGATATCCGAGTCGCGCTCGGAGTATCGGCCGTCGTCGAAGAGCATCTGCAAACGCTCGCGGGAACTGAGCCGGAAATGATGGCCACAGGTCGGACAGACGTTCATATTGGCTTTCAGATCTTTGCGATAGATCGTCGCCGAACAATCCTCGTTCTCACATTTGACGAAGATGCCTTCGGTCTTGACTGTACGTTCTTCAGGCGGGGCTAGGGCGCCTATTTTGTCGGTTTCGCGCTTGAACCAAGCCATAGGTTAGCATTCTACGCAGCGGTCCCCCCGAGTGTCAAAGATACGAAGCCAGCTTAGACAAATCCACATTGCCGCCCGAGAGCAGAACGCCGACGCGCTTGCCCGTGAAATCGAACTTATGATGAAAGACCGCCGCCGCCGCCGCCGCTCCAGAAGGCTCGACGAGGACTTTCATTCGTTCGAGTACGAACCGGACGGTCGAGATTAGCTCCTGATCATTGACCAGCAGGATGTCTTCGACGAGTTCGCGGATTATGGGGAAGGTCAGTTTGCCGGGCGCGGTTACTTGCAACCCATCGGCGATGGTTTTGGGAACCGGAATCTCGACGCGCTCGCCTTTGCGGAATGATTGCCATGTGTCATTTCCCGCTTCGGGTTCGACGCCGAAGACGCGGATTTGCGGGCGCATGTGACAGGCGGCCACTGCGCATCCGGCGAGCAGCCCGCTACCGCTCGTCGGAACCAACAGGAGATCGAGTTCGGGAACCTCTTCGAGCAATTCTAGAGCCGCCGTCCCCTGACCGGCCATCACCGCGTAATCGTCGAACGGTGGGACGAGCGTCATCCCGCGTTCGCGGGAGATTCTCTCCCCTATCTCTTCGCGGCTCTCCCTGTAGCGGTCGTAGAAGATCACCTCGGCGCCGTAAGCGCGGGTCGCCGCCACTTTGATCTGCGGCGCGTCCTGCGGCATGACGATCGCCACTTGAATGCCTAGAAGCCTCGCGGCCAGCGCCGTCGCCTGCGCGTGATTGCCCGACGAATAGGCGAGCGCGCCGCGTTTGCGCCCCTCATCGGTGAGCGAGGCGAGTTTGTTGTAAGCGCCCCGGAACTTGAACGCCCCGGCGCGCTGAAGGTTTTCGGCCTTGAAGAAGACTTCGCAAGCCGAATGTTCGTTGAATTGTCTCGACGTGAGGACCGGTGTGCGATGCGCCACGCCTTGCAGTCGTTCGCGGGCTTCCAGAATGTTGTTGAAAGTCAGCATAATCATTCACACTCAGAATATTAACGACGAAGAGACGAAGAACACGAAGAAAGAGCAGAAAAAATCTTCGTGTTCTTCGTCTCTTCGTCGTTGATTTTCATTGCTCCAGAGCAGGGCTCCCAGGATTTTTATTTAAAGACATTAGTGATCGAGGCCGTGTCGAGGTTCGCGCCGGTCAGGACGTTGACGATGGTCTTTCCTTCGAGCCTATCGCGCAATTTGACGGTCGCCGCCGTCGCCGCCGCGCCCGCGCCTTCGACCAAATTATGCGTCGTCCGCCAGAGCAGTCGGATCGCGCGAATGATCTCGCTGTCACTGACCAGCGTAATTTCGTCGACTCCGTCGCGCCAATCAGAGCCTCGAATGATGTCGAAGGTCAGCGCGGCGGGAACTCGCGTGGCCACGCCGTCGGCGAACGTGCGCGCGTCCTTGGTCTCTACGATTCGGCCTTCTTTCCAGGAGAGGTAGACGCTCGGCGCGCCTTCGGCCTGCACGCCGTAGATCCTGGTTTCGGGCGAGAGCGCGCGGAAGGCCGTGATCACGCCGCAAACGCCGCTGCCCAGTCCGATGGGCACGAAGATCGCGTCGGCATGCGCGCCTCGCTCGGCGAGAGACTCGAGGATTTCGATCGCGTAGGTCCCGACGCCGTTGATCAAATGCGGCTCGTTGGCCGAATGTATGTAGCGCAGGTTTTCGGCTTTCGACAGGCGTTCGGCCTCCTCTCGCGCCTCGTCGAAATCGCGCCCGTATTCGATGAGCCGCGCGCCGTAAGCCCGCATCGCCTCGTTCTTCTCGGGATTATTGCCGAAGGGAACGACGATCGTGGCGGGTATCGAATAAACATTGGCGGCCAGCGCCACCGATTGCCCGTGGTTGCCCCGCGTGGCGGTGATCACCCCCACTTGCGAGCGTTCCCGCGCGAAGTGGCTCATGAAATTCACCCCCCCGCGAACTTTGAACGCCCCTGTGACCTGATGATTTTCGTGTTTGAGGAAGACGCGCGCGCCGATTTCTCGCGCGAGCAGCGGGTATTCGATCAGCGGCGTCGGCTTCAGCGCGCGGTAGACGACATCGCGCGCGGCGCGTATATGTTCGACTGAAATTTGGGATTGCATAGCGCGACCTGATTCCAAGAGTGACGGGAGTGGGAGAGCGAGGGAGCGGGCGAGCGGGCGAGGGAGAGAACTAGGGAAATTCCCCTTATCTCTCGCTCTCTCGCTCTCTCGCTCTCTCGCTCTCTCGCTCCCCTATTCCCCACCCCCGACCTTTGGCTTTGTGATCTTAGCATTGTGTCGGGTAAAATGTCTGTCGCAACCCTGACGATTGCGGATCAAGAGTCGCTGCCGACTTGCAATCCGCGATCCGCAACCTAAAATCAGAAACCCCAATTATGATCACCATCGGAATTCATTATCTCGGGACTATCGCCTCGCTTGACATGCGCGGGAAGTTCATCAAAGGGCAAGGCGGTTTCCAATTGCAGATGCTTGTTGACAAGGTTTTGCAGGCAGGCACGAGCAAGATTCTGCTCAACCTGACTGAAGTGCCGATCATCGACAGCATGGGTATCGGCGAAATCGTTCGCGCATTCAAACGGGTTCAGGAAGCCGGGGGAACTCTCAAAGTCGTCGGCGTGACTGACCGCGTATACGGCGCATTGAAGATCACGCAACTACTCGACCTGATCGAAAGCTTCGACACCGAGGACGTGGCCGCCGCGAGTTTCGGTAAGGAGAAGAAAGGAAGAGGCAAGAAAAAGAAATCAGATGAAGAGTCTGAAGAATCAGGCGATGAGATCGATGATAACGAAGATTAAAGCCGTTCGGAGTAGTTTGGGAGAAGTTTGGAGTTCCGCCTTCAGGCGGTTGGCCCGAATCACCGAGCCTGATCGCCTGAAGGCCGAACTCCAAATTTCTCTGGCCTCCTAAAGGCGGGCTCAAAACTGCCCCGCCTACTGTACGCTTTTGCCGGCGACCGCGTAATAACCTTCCTTGTGCTGCACCTTCAGGTTTGAGAATCCCTTTGGGGCTTTGACATTGACTTTGATCTTGTGCCACTGCCCATCGCGCTTCACGTTGGTGGGGTAGTAGCCGATGCTGTATTGATGCCTGAGTTCAAGGGCGATGCGAGTCGTGGTGTCTTCCAGCTCTGCGGCTGATCGAGGAAAGAATGCTTTGCCTCCTGTGGTTTGCGCGATTTCCTCAAGAATCGCCTGCCCCTGCATATCCAAGGTCCCGCCCGCCGCCCCGCCCATTTCGACGATCCCGATGCAATAAATCTGCACACCGGCCTCCTTGAGCACCCTGCGCAACTCGCGGTAAGTGTAGCGAGATGAATTATCCTGCCCGTCGGAGATCAGAAGCATCGCGTTGCGGTTGTGGCGGCCCTGTTTGACCTTCTCGATCCCGAGATACGCGGCGTCATAGAGCGCCGTCTGTCCCTTCGGGTCGACCAGCGTGAGCTTGTTGGCCAGCGCC
>DASTMP010000276.1:0-21887 GCA_035714085.1 Blastocatellia bacterium | reverse complement strand
GATTCTTCGCCTAGTGGTTGAGCGAATAGATTTCGTCAATGATCAGATCACGATTAGGCATGTAATCCCAGTCTCCGCGGGCCCTCCCGCGGACAGGCAATTGCGACGTAATTGTCTACACAAAAACTCTGACACGCTCATTTCCTGACACCCTCAGTGTACCGTCGAACAGCAGATCAATTGTGACTGACTAAATAAATGTTGATTTCCCCATCCTTTCTCCCTTTCATCAATGGGTATAATAAGCCCATCAACCAGGTTTTCCCTCTGAGAATATCGAATGGCCCATCACCTAACCTTTTCCAAATCAGCTTACTTTGAGTATTGCCAATCTGTTTGAGGCTGGCTTGCAACTCTCTACAGATTTGCGCTATTTGCCAACTGAAAATTGGTGTCACGTGGCCTAATAAATCATAATCCGTCTCATCAAACCATAACGGGCGCCCATGACGCAAAAATCTTACTCTCGAAACCCATGATTCAACGTTTGGGGAGGTGAATAGTAAATAGCCTTGATGGTTGAGCAAGTTAAGGCAGTTCCTGATAAAGTGCCTCGGATTATGTAAGTGTTCAATGATTTCAATAGCCGCGATAAGATCGAACTTTCCAGTCAATTGATTATCAAAGTCCTCATTTAAGTCAATGCGAAGGCAGGGCGCATCTGCCCGAAACTGTTCGGCTTGGCGTTCCACTGCTAGCACCGCAAATCCTTTATCTATTAGTCGCTGTGAAAAAGCGCCTTCCCCGGCTCCCAAGTCGAGCGCTCTCGTCCCTGTTGACAAATCGAGCGTCTGGATAATGGAAAAACACGCTGCATGAAGATTGGATGCTGCGTTGATTTTTAGCCCGCGATACTCCGTTTCAATGTCGGAATGAAATGACCTAAGTCTTTGACGATCATTCATTTTTTTCACCTGTTAAGTCAGGGCGGAAACGCTGATGGTTGATCCTGCGCAAAAACGCTGGACGCGAATCGGGACGAAAAAATGAGAAAGGCGAGTAAGACGGCTCTACGCCCCTTTACACGTATCCCACTCAGCTTGCCGTTAGTCATATGTTGTTTGACGCAATATGGGGTGCAATTACGGCGCCGACATCCTGGCGTTGAATATAGGGCGTTTCGCCGGTTCGGGCGTGAGGCATATGTACCGAAATACCCACACGGTGTGGCGCGTGTGCGCGTCCTGAAACACCCTACAGGTTCTGTGACGGTCTGTATACTCGCCGGCTCCACTGACACGCCATCCCACTTATCACTGCGACAAATTTTCACGTCTCGCGCTGTCGTCCGAATCGGTCGAGCATCACTCTTCTTGTTGAATTAGGGATTTGGCGAAAAGCGGACGCTTGGCTCCGGTTTTGCCGAGGCGATTGGCGTACAACTTAAAGTAAGGTTTCGACTGCGATTGAGGAACTCAAGCCTTGGCGGCAGGATATTCCTTGTTGCCGGAGAGCATTTTTGTTTAACACAATGAGGCTCTATTCGCGGACGTTCTCGAAGCTGGCCGTGTCCTTTCGGGAGACGGGATTGACACGATGATAATTTAGTCAATCGCGTGCCTGCGGCAAGAGCGTGACAAAGTCAAAAAGGCCAGCTCGCAACTTCGGACAATTTCTGAACTTGGACGTGTTGAAAGCGTTAAAACCCTAAAGCAAAGGCTAACTGTAAGCTTTCGGCAACAGCGCCAGTCTGACATTCTCAAAAACGTGTCAAGTTGGCGCGCCGAAAGGACACATCTTTCTGATTAAGGATCGCATATGAGGAAGAGCTTCTTGTCTACGCTGATTATTCTTGTTGTTGTCAGCCTTTCATCTTTCGGACAGCAAAAAAAGGGTTACGAGCATGACAACCTGGTGAAGGTAGGCGATAGAGCGCCTGACTTTATTGTGAATGAAGAGGGAGGCAAGTCTTACAGGCTTTCCGATCTGAGAGGCAAGGCGGTGATGCTGCAATTTACTGCAAGCTGGTGCAGCGTATGCCGCGAGGAAATGCCTTTTATCGAGAGCGAAATCTGGCGGGAAAAAAAAGACTCAGGGCTTGTGGTGATCGGTATTGACATAGACGAACCTTTGGAAACAGTAACGAAGTTTAAAAATGATATGAAGATTACATATCCTCTTGCGCTGGATCCAGGCGCGGATATTTTCGGGCTTTATGCATTGAAGGGAGCGGGCGTAACGAGGAATGTCATCATTGACAGATCGGGAAAGATAATTTTCCTCACCAGGCTTTTCGATCGCAAGGAGTTCGACAAAATGAAAGAAGTA
The DNA here is from genome assembly GCA_035714085.1 of Blastocatellia bacterium. GTDB lineage: Bacteria > Acidobacteriota > Blastocatellia > RBC074 > RBC074 > JAJVID01. Next base: position 19,619 of record DASTMP010000276.1, on the reverse strand, counting down.
ATCTTGGCCGAACTGGCCCAAAAATAAGATATATAGAAGATGTAGGGACATTTATCTCACTGTGTAGTTCCCAAGAGATCACCTTGCGTTCTGCCGCAGGGAGACAGCTGGCCCAGACTCTCCCGAAATCTGAATTTCAATCACGCGAAACATGAGTTAGATAGCTGCAAGTGACCGGATGCGCGTCTCGATCGACTTGCGCTCCATCGGGGATCTAGATCGTTTTGCGTATCGGTGTACAGGTTAATGGAACGCAGATGACGCGGATGGAGCGGATTCACGCTGATCTTTTTTAGCTCTTATCCGCGATGATCCGCCGTATCCGCGTCACTCGCGTTCCATTGTAGGAGTATTTATTACGAACGCTGGCCATAGCTTCCCGTACAAGCAAATGAGAAAAGCTCTAGGAACCCCCAGGCGTGATCTCATACTCCATCGACAACACCACATCCTGAATATCGCTCAGGTCAAGTTCTTCTGCGCCGACGGCGGTCCCGGCCGGAAGTCCCAGGATTTCCTGGGGGATTAGCTCAAAGGTCCAATCGTCTTCCGGCGAAATCGCGCCCTTGTCGAACAGGCGTTTGGCCAGTTCGTTGCGGACCGGTAGCGGTGGGGTTCCCGTGCCGTTGGTTTCCGCGTCGTTCTCGTCGAAGGTACGGTTGGTCGTGGCGCTGAATCCTCCCAGCGGAAGTGGGACCAGGTCCTTAACGTAACGCTGTGCGCCGTAGGCCTTGAAATTGAGTTTTCGCACCGCCGCAAGGTCCAGGACGTAGTTTCCCGGTTTCAGCGCGAAGCTCGCGCTATTGCCTTCCGCCGATAGGTCGCCCACTCGCCAGAGCATACGCCCGGCCTGTGAGACGGCCCCGGTCGTGATAACGGTGACCGTTTTCGCAGTGGTATCGAAGCCGATTCGAGGACAGATGATAAGGGGTTCGCCCAGTTTCTGGTTTCGCGAAACCACGACACTTATGCGAAATTCCGATAAGGAATCATTCTGAACGCAGCGCAGCTTCATCATATAACGGCCTGGCTTGGCGTAGACATGCGTGCCCTCGGCAGGCGCTATGGGCGTCGTGCCGCTGCGCACGCTGCGAAGGATCGGCGTGCCGTCGCCGAAATCCCAGGCCAGTTCAGTCGCGGCGTCCGACCTGGCTCTTACAGCCACGGTCAAGGGCGCCGTCTGGGTGACCGTGGTTTCCGGGATAAGGGTAAAAAATGAGACTCCGCTCGCAACTCCGCCGCTTTCATTGACCCGGAAACTCATCCGCACTCGCGTCATAAGCCGGCTGAAGTGCGCGTCCGGAAAGCTCGGCCGGAGGCTCATACCGATATTACGCAAGCGGCCCATATCGCCGTTCACTGCCAACATCTCTCGCGGCACGTTCCACACCATCCGGCCGGTGCGGCTGAAGTCGTAGAATGCGTCTGGGAAGACCTGCCGCGCTGACATGAAACTGGTCACCGCGGTCGTCTTGTGGTTAGCGCCATCGATGGCCGCACGCAAACCGGAATCGTGGTAACCCGACACGGTGAAGGTGATCAGCACATCGGCGAGGCTCTCCGGCACGACCTGGTTCTCCCGCGCGGACATGTCGATCTGCCAGCCGCCGGCCAGGGCGCGGCCCTCGAAGGCATTCCGCTGTCCGGACGAAGCTACGGGAAAGGCTGACGACGCGTCCTGCCGAGACAAGCCCGAAAAGACCGCAGTCTCCGGCTCGTTGACCAGGAGCTTCACCGGCCACAACTCTTTCGGCGTTTTGGTCCAGTCGTAGTCGGCAAGTGGCAAGTCACTCACGTTCAAGACCGATTCGCTCTGCGCCCCAATGCGCACGTCCGGCTGCCCTTTGATGCGCAATTGCCCGCTGCCAGTATGGGTCAAATCCAGGCTGAAGCGGGTGGAGTCCATCAGGACGACCGGCAACACATCCGCCATGCCGATGCGGGCGTTGTAAAGCCCGGGAAAGCGTTTTTCAATCTGTTCTAGCCGCAGGATGAAGTTCACTATTCCCTTCTCACGCAGTTCCTCAAGCGCGGCCGGGAATTCGCGCGCCATCGAAAGCACATAGCGCACCTGTTGCTGTCGCTGGCGCTGATTGACTATGAAATCCTGCTCGATCGTGTCCAGGTCGCTCAGGAGAAAATCGGCGGCCATATAATCGCCGACTTCACTCTGGTCATAGTTGAAGCGGATCACGTTGATGCGCTTATCGGCCTCGAATTCGTAGGCCTGCTCAGTCAGGAAGGCCAGTTCGATGGCGTAGCGCAGATAGGCGTCGGCTACGCCGCGGATGGCGTTGGCGAGGCGGAACCATTGTTCCGCGTTCAAGGTGCGGTTGCGCAAATAATTGAGATTCTGGATGGCGAATTCGTGGCGTAACAATGCGGCTTGGCGCTGCAGACAGGAGACGGTGAAACCAGCCTGGGCCACGTTATACTGCTTTTCAGCGACACTGGCCGCTTTCGTTGTTTCGGAAATGGCCGCACTTAAATTGGACTTCTCATACGACCGCTGCACCCGGGCAGTTTGCACCTGGGTACGTTCCGGCGAACGGCCAAAAGCGCCCAGAGATCCGGCGAGGTCGACGACGCTACCGATGAGTGCGCTTGGGTTCGACTCCACGGTGAAGGAACTCAGGAACATACTGGCAAAGCCTCTGTTTATTGACGAGCGAATCGAGTCTTCCTCCAGGTCTCTGAGGTGCTCATCGAGGTTCGCGTAAGCGTTTAGCCTGGCCTGAGCGTTGATTGCGACGGCCTTCGCCAGGTTCCAACTCTCCCTCGCCGCCGTCACCTCAGCGGCGACCTGTTCCACACGGGCCGATTCAATCCGCACATTGGCCTTCTCCATCTCAACCGCCTGCGCCGCATTTTGCTCCTGGAACTCCTCGCGCTCCGCGTTGTTCAGGAAATTCAGGTAATCGCGCTGGGCGTTCTTGGCATGTTCCGAAAAATAGCGGGCGCGCTCCAACAGGAACTGAAATCGCCAGGGTGGGATATAATCATCCTTATAGCCTAGGTAGTTGAAGCCATTTTCAATCTGCAGCAAGCGCGCCTGAGCATTCAACAGCAGCGCATAAACGCGTGGATTGGTCTCCGCTATCACCTCGCCACTGAAGGTTTCTTCGAAGAGCAACCAGGATTCCGCGGGCGCCTTAGTCTGGGACAGCCCCGGCAGTTCTCGGGTGTTGGATTTTATGCCATCCAATGTAATGTCATTGCCAAGCGCTTTGAGCGTCAGATCTTGCTGGTTTGACGCAGTCTCCAGTGGTTGATTGGCCTGAGCGCTCAACTTCTGCCGGGCGTTCGTGGCCCTTGTGACATAGGCGCCATGGTCCTTGAATAACTCGGGAATACTTTGATATGTCGTCCGCGCCTCATCAGCCCTGCCCTGCGACGCAGCCTTGAACTGCGCCTCCGCTCTTTCCATTCGGATTTCGCCTAGCGCCAGGAGGATGAAAGGCCGTTCGATGAAATCGCTGGTGAGCCAGATGAGCGGAGACCCGCTTGCGGGCTTTCGATAAGGCGTCAGCAAGCGTTCGTAATCCTCGATGGCCGCATTGAAATTCCGCCTGAGGCGGTTCATCTCCGCACGCGCCAACGGGATGAAGACTGTCGCCAGTATCAGCGCGAAATAGTCGAGCGACTGCTGTCGGATTGTCGATTGTTCAGCAGTTTCAGGATCAATCATTTGAGTCAAACGGGGCTCGGCGGCGGAAGACCAACCACCCCAATCAGGTTTCTGCAATTCCTCCAAGGTAATCGCCTCCCGCCTTCGGCGAATTTTTGCCCACAGCGCCGGTAATTTATCCTTCTTGTCGAACAGCTCGTTTACTACGACGCCGAGCTTTTCCGCTGTAGAAGCGCCGGGAGCGAAATTGAAGGCCAAGTGAAGTGGCGAAGTTGTGTAAAACTTCTGAAAATATCCGAGTACGGCTCTCTGGCTTATCTCGTACGCCACCTCGGCGTTGGCAAAGCGTTGCGCCGCCGATTCCACACTGGCGGTTTGCCAATAAGTCAAAGCTTCTACCCAGCGATCCCTCGCCTCTATCATCTCGGTGGTCCTCGGGGGAATTCCCGGATCGGGCGAATCGCGAGGCGGCGTTTCTGGAGGATCAGGAAAAGGATTGTCTGGGGGCAGTTCTTCGCCCCCGTCCTCAGGTCTTCGTCGCATAGCTACTCTCCTATGTCTGTAAAGCTCTTGTTTACTTCTAAGGCCTTCCTATCAAGGAATTGATCCTGCTTTTGGATACGTAGTCATAAAGCACGGTGTAGTAATTTTCCGGGTTCAAGAGTTCGGGCGCCGGCGGCTGTAAGCTGGGGCCATTCACCATCGGCCCCACCTTATCTTTGATGACCGGTTCGTTGGGAATCTGTATGGCGATTGTCTTTGCCGTGGTGAAATCCCGCGCGATGACGGCGTACCTTGCAATCAAGGCCAGTTCGGCAGGAGTGGCGGCCGGCGCCGCCTGTCTGGCGGCGAATGATTCGCGCACGGCTTGTCGCAACGCCGCGCTGTTGCCCACTTCCGCTCCCACTGCGATGTTCAACAACCTTCCCGCCTGGGCGTTGAAGGTGATTGTCGGACTGGGGCGCGCAAAGCCGAAGCGAACGAGTAAGTCCCCTACCGCCGTTTGCGTGCTTGTCCCGTAAGTTCCGGCTGTGGTCGCCGTGAAAAGTTCGATGCTGGCGATGTTGGCGCCGAGGCTGAGGAGCGCCTGCTGCATCAGCGTGACGTCGTTGCTCTTTTCGCCTGGTGGAATCGTTCTTGTGATTACTGCCATAAGTTTTCTCCTGGTTTTTTCTTGCGGCGTATAGGCTGTTTTGTTTCTATCAATCTCTCACCTTCTTATCCTGCTTGGACGCCGCATGGGTTTGGTATGAAAGATCGATTACCCATGGGCGCAGATTGGGCGCCATAGCGGGTGGCGAAGGCGCCGATGGCATACGCCAGGTTTTCAATGAACGCGACTCGCAGGTCGTTATCATTGCGAATGGTCGAGGCAATCTCGAGTACGCAGGCTTGCAATTCGGTGGACGATGCTATGCTAATTCGCACAACCATTCCCTGCATCTGCCATCTCCTTTCGCGTGTTCATTGCACTACGCCCAGCCTACGGGGCTATTGATTAACACGCGTACATGCGGCCCAATACATAGTTCCCATATTGGGGCGGAGGAGATCGCTAACCCCAGTATTCGCGCCACCTGAAGTGATCGAGTTGGGGCTAATTGCTAATCCTGGACCAGGCGCCAGAACCATGTTCGGCATCTGGGATCCAGGGCCGAATGTGCGAAACTGTCCGGTTTGGACAAGTTGGTTTGTACGAACGTGCGATGCTACTACCCACCATTCACCGGCCTCTATTGCCTGTCCTATACGATCCGGCATCGAATAATTACTCGGAGGAAGAATCACCGTCGTGCCAGTCGGAACGATTGTCGTGTCGCCCGACGCAGGTTCATATCCGTGACCGGCAAACGCCTTACCAGTGCCCGCGGATGGCGGACCGGAAGGGATATTTGATCTACCGTATGCTCCTAAAATTTCTGGATCATTTACATCATTTACATCTCGGAGCCGGCAACTGGGTAACGCGTCGCCACCAACACCGCCTACGGTAGTGTTTGGTTTCGCCCCAACCCCGCCGCCGTTGACGCGCACTGTACCTGCTGTTGGGAGGACGGCGGTCGAGTTTTCAATCTCTGGTCTTGGGGCCGATAAAATTGGCTGTGATTTGGCCTGTTCGAGACCACTCCCAAATGCAAGTGCTGCGTCAACCAGAGGTCCTGTTTGCTCTAGAAAAGGTCTGGAATCTTTTCCAAAGGCTTCAAGAGCGCCTACAAAGGGTATAGTCAACAGATTGATTTTTTGATTAGTTGCCATGTTTGCTTGGAACTGTTGATATAATGAAGGTTCAATCCTGAACTTCTGATCAGGCGGGGTGGCTGGCGTTGAGCCGGTGCCGGACCCCTGACTGAGTTGATCCTGTCGACTAGGGTATCGTGGACCGTTTGGCGTCATATCGGATGCGGGATCTAAGTTAGAAGGGGCGGGGTCGTATTTGCTGCAGGTACCAACCCCGAGACGACTAGAATCGGTGCCGTCTGGATCCGATAAGGTCGTCGGGCGATTCTGCGAATAAGAGTACGTGTTCACCCCATCGCCTATACCTATTGGATCGCTCGACACCCATCGCGCCTGCCAAGCGATGTAATACCGACGTGAGTGATAGTTCAACCCGTTCTCCTCATCCCGTTCCATCCCGGTAAACCGATACCGCTTCTTCGCAAAGCTGCCGAAACTCGTCTCCCCGTAGGGTGTGAATTCCTCCCGGTTGGTCAATGCGCCATTCGCGTCAACCACCACATTGCTGCTGCCAAGGTGATCGCCCAGATAGAACTGCACAGCAGGCCCCTGATCATCCGGATGCGCGGCCCCTAAACGCACAAGCGCAATGCGTTGTGTGTCGTCCATCACGTGCAGATGGTTGTTCTGGCCAGCCTGCGACTGACCGCCCCAGCGATGATGTTCGAACGCGCCATCGATGTAATGGGTGATCTCGACCTGCCCGCCCTGTTTTCGCACCAACTTCTTCACTCGCTGTCCCGCCGCGTCGTAAAGATAGTGCGCGTGGACCGAAGGCTCTGCGCCTGCAGTTTGGGTACGGAAGGCCTTCATCTGGTCGCTGTGGTTCCACTCGAAGTGGCGCGAAGTCGCCTCCGACCGCATATTGCCATTGGCATCGAAGGTGTAGCTGTAAGCGCTGTTACTGACATTCAATTCCCGCAGGCGGTTGTTGGCCGTCTCCATCGTGAACTGGCGAACGAAGCCGCCCGCCGGATCGTTGCGGTGTTCCAACCGGAGCATGTTGCCCATGGAGTCGTAACGATATTGCTCGGTATAAGCGCGCGCCTTCGTGAGGTCAGTACAGCGAGGCCGGTCGTCCCAGGGCGGGGCCACGGGCGGAAGGTCGCACTCGCGGCCAGTAGCCGAGCGCAGACGATAGATGGAGTCGTAGCCGAAGCGGCGGTTGATCGCGTTTCCGCTCACCAGCAATTGCGCCAACACCGGATCATTCACAGTCAACGCTTCCGGATTATTTAGGAATCCGCTGCCCGGCGTCCGGTCGCGGATGCCGAGGATGTTCCCGACCAGATCGTAATCATAACCAAAGTCTTGCAAGGCCGCTCCGCTCGGGTGGTAGGTAACAGCGTCCTGTTTGGAATAGCGCTCGCTGCGCAGGCGCTTCAGACGAAACGTGCGCGGGTCATAGGCGTAGCGGATCATGACGCCGTTGCCGTAGGCGATGAGCGCGCGCTGGCCTTTGGCGTCGTAGGCGATGCGCTCGACATAGAGGGCTCCGTCCAGCCACACCTGTTCGAGGCCGCCAGCGCGGTTGTATTCCGCCCGAAGCTCTCGGCGGCGGCCTTCCACGTCCTGTGGGAATTGCAGACGCTTGATGCGATTGAGGGCATCGACACTCGAACTGGTCTGATAGGCGGTCGTTTCCAGCAACTCGCTTTCTCGATCGGCGAGAGTTTTCTGTGGCCTTGGCTGCCAATCGACCTGGAAGGGCGTGACTTGCCAACCGTTGGCCGGCGCCTGGTTAAAGACCGCGAGGATCGACGCATCAGCGATGACGCGGCGGGATTTGTCGAGCGCATTGCCCTTGAAATCAACTGTCGTCACCGTGGTAAGGCCTGCTTCGTCGTGATGACGATAGAGTTGGCCCAACAGGTTTTTGGCTCGCATCGCCGCGCGATCCGCCGGCGCCTGATCAGGAATTCCGGCATCCCCGTATTCCATCCGGCGCCGCAGCGTGATGGAACCGGCGTTATCGTCGCGCGCCCAGAGACGGCTCGGTCGATGCAGGCGATCATAAACCTGCAGGATAATCGCCCCTTTGCTGTCGCGCCGTTCGGTTTCGGCGCCCAGCGCGTTCAATACCATTCGGCGCAGACCCGCATCGATGCTCTCGTTGCGCCAGGGACGATTGGCGAGGTCATATGCATAGCGAAACGCGACGCGGTTCAACGCATCCGTCATCGAAAGCGCGTTGCCGCGAATGTCGTAGGCGGTCTGCGTGCGAATCTCCTCAATCGGCGCCAGTGGGGCGCTCGGGTCTTCTGATATGTCGCGGTTGCGCGCGATAGCCAGTACAGTGCGCCCTAGCGCGTCGATCACGATGCTCGATGGCGTGAAATGATGGGTCGCCGGCGCGGCGTTGGCCAGCGACGCGCCATCCGGCCCCTTGCTTATCGGCGCAAGATCGTTCGCGTCATATGTAAAAGCCTCCCAGGGCGTGGGCGCGAATTGGTTAGGGTTAGTAAGATCCGCCGGGATCCCATAAATGACTTGCTGCTCCGATCCATCGGGGTTGAGTGTGCGAATCACCTGGCCGCGCGGGTCGTAGAACATCGTGGCCTTTTGTCCGAACTGGGAATCGCTGGGCGCGGCATAATCACGACCCTGGGCAAAGAAGGGCTCGTATTTTTCGACTACGCGGCCCTTGTTGTCATACACCTGCCAGCCACTGACGATCACATTCATGGGATCGCCCGCCGCCCGAAGTCGGCCGACCGCATCGCCTGTGACGATCAATTGATCAGGCGACAAGACGCCTCCGCCGAAAGTCGGATCGCCGAACAAGACATCCTCGGCTTGTGTTCGGGTTTGCAGCAATCTGCCGAATCCGTCGGAATACTCGACGGTTTCGATCGTCTCGTCGCGCCTGGGCAAAGGCACGTCGGTCTCAGTCACGTGGTGCTCGCGGACGATGCTGCGGAGGAAGACCGGCTGCCGCCGGTTCACGAAGGCGAAGAAGTCGTACTCTAATCGGCTACCAGGAGTTTCGAGCGTGTCGCCGGCCTGCTCTCCTTCCTTGCCCATTACAGCGGCGGCGGTGACCAATCCCAGTGGGCTGAAGCTAACGGCATGGCGGTTGCCGTTAGCATCCGTGACCATTCGGGGTAGCAGGACACGGTAGTCGTAATCAGCAGTGGTCGTGAGTCCCACGGCGTCCGTCACCCGCGCTGGAAGTAGATGGAAGGAGTCGTAGGCGACTGTAGTGTCTGCCCCGAGCGGGTCGCGCGTCGTCACGGGCAGTCCGCGGCGCGGCAAGCCTGGCGTCTGAAAATCGAACGCGACGCGCGTGGATTGCGCAAAGTAGCCCCTCGCGCGGTGATCCGATCCGTCGGCGAAAGTGTAGCCGGCCAGTGCGGGCGTGTTGTCTCTGAACTCCTGCGGATATTCCGCCAGCCAGTTCGTTATGCCTTCCGGACGCAAATAGGGCGGCCTATCCGGCGCATTAGGATTGGCCGGGTCACTATACGCTTCGCGAAGTATCTCCTCGGTCAGGACCAGCGACGTCGTGCGCACTAGAGCGCCGAAGTCCCCGAGTTGACCGAATGGCAGCCCGACAAAGGCGTCCCCGTCATAATAATTGAAGCTCTGCCCAAGCAGCTTTAGTTGCGCCGTGCCCGCTTGAATCTGACGATAGAGGTCATACACGGTTTGGCTGCCGTCATTCAGGATTTCGAAGCTCGTACTTCCGGAAACGCGATTCACCATATGCCGCTGCGCGTCGTCGCGTTGCGCATAGCTGGTTTCCACAAGCATCACCAGATAAGGGCCTCCTGTGTAGGTCTCTCCATCAGGCGCAGGGGCTTGATTCAGCGACAATTCGTGATCCGGGTCGGGGAGAGGGTCTTCCACCGGCGCGGTAGCGCGATAGTGGCGGTAGCGCGGCACAGCCAGGCTCACCTGGCGACGCGACTGCCCGTACGCGTCATAGTCGTCGGTGAAGGCGAACCGGGTCATCGGCTCATCGCCGCGCTCCCATTGCGTTGTGCGCTGGGCCAGCGGGTGCGGGAAGAAGATCCGCTGGCGCTGCTGATCGCCGCTCTCTGGCGGGGATTCTTCACGCAGGCCATATGCCTGCTCAGTTACGGTGTAGGGACGATCTTGACGGTTCGTGCCGTCGAGGGCGTAAAGCTCGGCGCGGAGCGTGCTCCCGCGCAAGGTTCGCAGGGCGTCGCGCCTGTGGCGTGGATCGTTCAGTGTTTGCAGAAATGCGTTGACCGCGTCTGTATGCGACAGGGCCTGGGGGTCGCCCGGCCAGTAGTCCGTGGACCAGTCGAGTTCCTGCCAGTCTCCGGTCTCGTCGTCTACTGGCCCCTGGTGGAACCAGGTCTTGGTGAGGAGCGGCGGCGAGAAATTCCTGTCGAGTACAGGCTCGAATTGCGTATCGGGCCCATGAGCGCCGGCCGCGTGATAGTCGGTGAAGGTTTCTGTGTCGAGTTGCTCGACCATGCCGAAACCGCGAAACTCGCGCTCCGTCCCGTCCCAGTAACCGTGGTGGTAGCGGTACTCGGTCGTAAGCTTGCCGTGAGATATCTGGTCGATCACCTCGACGCGCGCCACTACCTGCACGGGGAAGGGAAGCGGCGTGCGCCAGCGCGTCTCCGGTCGCGCATTATCTTCCAGGTAGAACCGGGTCGAGGTGGCATAAGTAACCCTGGTCACAGCGCCCATGTGGTTGTCCATTTGATCGAGCACATAGGGTTTGACACCGCCTGTCAGATCCAGAAACTTGTATGTGCTGTCGGGGAAGGCGCCGAAATCATAGGTCCAGAGGATGCCGTCAGTGCCGGTACCCAGCATGTCGGCCAACCGAACAGCCGTCGTGTCAGTGACCGGCGGCGTGCCGTGAATAACAATGGGATCGCTCCAGGCATTGCCGTCCTGGTTGATCCAGACAGTGATGTGCCCGGACGAGACGTAGACGAGATCCGCCACGCCGTCGCCGTCAACATCGCCCAGCAATAACCGCTTGGGGTCGAAGCCGATCCCGGGGAAGAAGGCGGCGTCTTCGAACCGCGGGCTGTTGCGCATGGTGACGCGGCGGCCCCATCGGCCATAGCCTCGGTATGGCCAATACTCGACACGCCCGTTATGGATGAGGAGAATGTCCTGAAGGCCGGCGCCGGTCAGGTCGCCGAGTTTGACGCGAGGGTCTTCAAAGCTGACGTTGGGGAAGGAGTCGCTATCGATCCGCTGGCGCGCTTCGAGGTCAGACCAACCGTAGTCGGGATCGTTGTAATACAACTCGAATTGCGGGCCGGTGCGGAGCGCATCGGTCACACCGTCGCCGTTGAGGTCCATCAGTCGCACGTCCCGCGCATCAAGATTGACCGTCGGCGCGCTGCGGTAGCGCACGAAGCCCCGCTCGTTCCACTCCCCGCGGAAGGTGAGCGGGTAATAGCCGTTGCGCAGCCCGTCGATTACCATCAGGTCAGCCCGCCCATTGCCGTTTGCGTCGAGCAGTTGTACACCCGGCTCGCCCAACCGTACTCCCGCCGGCGCCGTCTCCATGGTACGCATGATGTCGAACTGGCCATTGCCTCGGTTGCGCCAGTAACGCGCCTGCCCGTTGAAATCCAATACTGAGGGCAAACCGTTGCCGAACAGATCGACCAACTCGTAGTCCGTGTGGCCGAGCGATCGCTCGGGCCTCGATCCGCTCGGGCCGGTGAACGGCTGGTAGCGTCGCTTTGTAGGCTCGAACGCCGTGTAGCCGAATTCGATCGGCGGCAGCGACTCGACGCGTTCGTCGTCATAACCCTCGACAAGCGCTTGACTGAGCAGTGACGCAGCATTCAACGGTAGCTGTTCGATCGGCAGCCCGCGTTGATCTAGGTAGATCAATCGATAGACGCGGACCAGGCGCTCACGGTCGGCGTGGGTACGAATCTCGATGCCTGTGCAGCGAAGGCGAGTGCGAATCTCGAATCCCGCGCGATGATCCGAAAACGGATCGGGCCGTTCTTCGTAGACAAATGTGACGGAGACCAGGAACTTATCGACCGGGGCGCCGCCGGCGCCGAGTTCAGTGTAATCAGCATACTGTATCCGTTTCAGATAGAGCTGATCCCAGTGATGGTCGATTGTGTCGCCTGCATCTCTTTCATACTCGTACTGAATAGTATTGCCGAAGGGATCGGTAGTCCTGGTAAGTTTCCAATTGAAGATCTCGGCTCGGTTCTCTGGATTGGCGATGACGGCAGGGTCGTTGAGCAAGGCGAACGGAGTTCCGTACACACTGACCATGCCGTCCTTGCTTCGGACCTCCCAATGATCGGTCTCCGGGGTCGCATGGTGTTCGATCCGCGCGAAGAGTCCTTCCGTTCTAGGTCGGTAGCGGGCGCCGCCGACTGTTTCGGTAACAAGGATGAGATCTTCCGCCCCTGATAATATGAACGTATCGCCTTCATGTGGCGAGCCAGAATGGTTTCGATAGCGAGGAATTCCTTTTGAAGTCTTTCGACTCACGCCGGGAATCGTGAGGCCCCAACCCAAGCCGTAGGGCCCATTCCCGTTTCCGGAACTGTAGGTGAGGCTGAGCTGTGGTTGGAATCCGTTCCGTCCCGGCGGCAGAGCGATAGGGACGGTGAAGTTGCCGGTCCCCGTATGGAGGTCAGGAGAGAATGTTTCGCCTATGCCATGAAGAGCGCCGCCGCCTTGCGGTATGGAAATAGTTTGATTGGCGGTATTAGATTTGTTTGCCATTTAATTTCCCGAACTGCGACTCCTTGCTTTTTCTCTAGCGCGGAGTAAACTCCGGCTCGGGTAGCAGCCCGCAGACAGGAATCCACTCCGCAGGTCGAATTCACGTATCGAATTCAACAAGGGAAGTTGCCGAACTCCCTTGCATGTAGCCGCCTCCTATAAAATTTTATCGGCGGTCAATACGCTACTTTCGACAACTGGAAGGAAGAATGTTCTATGTCGTTTGCGTTCCGCGTGTTGTTGCGCTCACTAGCTCTTAGCATGATTTTCAACGGATCCCTCCTGGCGCTTCCTAAGGCGCCGACTTCAACTCCGAATCCGCTTCAGTCATCAGACGAAGAGACCGTGCGCGCTCTCACCGAGAAATATGGCCGGGCAATCACGGCAGGCGATCTTGAGGCGATGCGCCAATTGTGGAATCCACAATCGCCCAATCTGGCTTCACGCCTCAGGTTTTATCAGGGACTGTTTACAAACAGACGGATTGAATTCATCAGCCTCAAGGTGACCCGGCTGGAGATCACGGGCGATAAGGCGGTCTCACACCTGATGACGAATGAACTCCCGATGGATAAGAAAACGGGAGCCATCTTATCCGAGCATGACGTCATTCGCGGATACTGCCGCGCATTTGAATGGATCAAGTCCGGCGCCGGATGGGAGATAGAGCGCGAGTTCCATGTCCAGGAAGAACTCGCCGCCAGACTTGAGGCCGCGGCTTCAGAGGATGAGCGCGACGAGATCCTGGAAAAAGAGAAAGCCTTCGTCACTGACTCTCTGGTTATGGCTGTGGGCGTCAGGAGCGCTCGCCATCGTGGTCGTGGAGATTTTGATAAGGCGCTGCGCTGTAGTCAGTTGGAGCAGTCTCTGGCGGAAAAGATCGGCGACCAGGCCGGAATCGCTGGGGCCTGGGTCAACCTCGGGCTGATGAAATATGTGCAGGGCGACTACGAACAGGCTTTGCCGCTTGAGCAAAAAGCGCTAGCGTTGTTTGAAGCCGCCGGACTTCAGCGCGGTGTGGCGACCGCGCTGGAAAAACTCGCGGATATTTATCTCGCGCTCGGAGATTACCGGCAGTCGTTTGATTGCCAGCAAAAATCATTCCGGCTGTTTGAAGAGATGAACAACCGCACAAAGATGGCAGATGGGCTTTCAAGGCTGGCTTCCATCTATGGGTATCAGAACAATGTTAAGCAGGCGCTCTCGCACTTGGAGAGAGCCTTGGCGATTGCCGAGGACCTGGGGGACATAATCAGGGTGGCGATTTTGCGGAACAATGTCGCCACCGAACAGTATGAGATTGGTAACTACGAGCGGGCGCTGGAAATCTACCAGGATCTACTCAAACAGACCGAAGGCTTTGGTGATCCGGGCGGCGCCGCGATGATCAGGTATCAGATCGGCAAGGTTTTCGCTGCGCAGAGCAGGTATGACGATGCGCTGAATAATTTCCGACAGGCGCTCCCTGATATTGAAGCCGCCCAACTCAAACACGAAACGGCCATGACGCTCATCGACATGAGCGGTCTCTATCTGGCGCAAGGAAAATACGCCGAAGCATTGCCGCTCGCCGGACAAGCCGTGTCGCTGTCGCGTCAGACGGGAGGGCTCCTCGACCTCTGGTTGGCTCTCACGGCTCTGGGATATGGTCAGCTTGGGTTGAATCGTCTTTTGGAGGCCCGGCAGTCGTTCGCCGAAGCCGTCTCGATTATTGAAAAACTGCGCGAGCAAACGGCCGGCGGGGCCGATGAGCGGCAGCGTTATTTTGAAGGGAGGTTGCGCGCCCACCATGGCATGCTCAGCCTGTTGGTGAAGGAGAACCAGACATGGGAAGCTCTGGTCTTGGCCGAACGCGCCAAAGCGCGCGTGCTGCTGGACGCGCTGCAACAGGGTCGAGCCAAAGTTCAGAAAGCGATGACCGCGGAGGAACAGGAGCAGGAACTACGGCTGAAGTCGGAATTGACTCGGCTCAATACGCAACTGACCCACGGCACACAATCGGGCAAGCCGGACGCCGAGCGCATCAGCGAATTTAAAACACGATTGGAAAAAGCCCGCCTTAATTACGAAGACTTTCAGAATTCGCTCTACGCCGCGCACCCCGAGCTGAAAGTAAACCGCGGCGAAGCTTCGATCATCAAAATGAAAGAGCTGGCGGCCCTGCTGCCCGACGCCACGAGCGCGCTACTCGAATATGTCGTGACGGATGAAGCGACCTACCTTTTCGTCGTGACCAAAGCGCGGGACCAGGTGGCGGCCGAGACCAAGGTCTTCACCATCCCGATCAAACAAACTGATTTGGCGAAGCAGATCGAAAACTTTCGGCGACGACTCTCCGAACGCAATCTCGGCGTCCGCGTTCCGGCTCAAAAACTTTATGACCTCCTGCTCAAGCCTGCTCAATCGCTGCTCAGCGGCAAATCCAGCCTGGTTATCGTCCCTGACAACCGGCTCTGGGAATTGCCCTTTCAGGCGCTGCTCGATGAGAGAGACCGATATGTGATTGAAAGGAGCGCCGTCTCTTATGCGCCTTCGCTGACGGTCTTGCGTGAAATGAGGGCGCGCAGCGACAAGCGCCGGGCCGAGGCGGCGGCGTCCACTTTACTGGCGCTCGGCAATCCGCTCATCGGCCAGGGGACGGTCGAGCGAGCCCGTCTGACGCTGCGCGATGAAAAGCTCTCCCCGCTGCCCGAAGCCGAAGACGAGGTCCGCGCGCTTGGGCGGTTGTACGGGGCGCGGCGCAGCAAGGTCTATATCGGCGCGGAGGCGCGCGAGGATCGCCTCAAGGCTGAAGCCGGACAGGCCCGGATTCTTCACTTCGCGACACACGGAGTTTTGAACAACGCCGCGCCACTCTACTCCTACCTGGCGCTGGCCCAGGGAGATAAAAACGAAGACGGACTGCTCGAAGCCTGGGAGTTGATGCAACTCGATTTGAAGGCCGACCTGGCTGTGCTCTCGGCCTGCGAGACGGCGCGCGGCCGGACGAGCGCGGGCGAAGGAGTGATCGGATTGACGTGGGCGCTGTTCGTGGCCGGCGCGCCGGCGACGTTGGTCAGCCAGTGGGAAGTGGAATCGGCCAGCACGCGCGATCTGATGCTCGGTTTTCATCGTCAACTGCAGGCGCCGCGGGCAGCGGTCAAACTGACGAAGGCCGAAAGCTTAAGGCGAGCGGCCTTGAAGCTGATGAAAAATCCCGAGACCAATCACCCGTTCTACTGGGCGGGATTTGTCCTGGTGGGCGACGGCAGATAACTACCTTATGAGGGTCAGTCCGGCCGTTGAGGCAGAGCCAGTATCAAAGTTGAGGCGGAATGGGGGTCGAGTAAATATGAACGCATCGCTTCCTTATGGCAGTTTTATCGGCGCGCGGCGCCGCGAAGTCGAAGCCCACGGCTTCCGCTGAGAATCCAGATTCAAAGCCGTGCTTGATGCTCCAAATAATGTGTTACGCCTCTGCAAGCCCCTCAGGGGAACGTCGCCAGGATCCCAGCCAGGACCACGCCGCGGTTCCGCCCGGGCGTGACGTCATTCGGCGCGCGCCGCGCGTCGATGCGTTGCTCCACGTGAATGAAACGCGAAGGCCCCACCGGGTCGTTGCCTGGCGCGCAGATGCTCTCGTGCGGCAGGCCCGAGGCGAACCTCATCTGCATGTTGTCCGTCCCACGGAGTTCGCAGTCGCCCGGCGCGTCATAGACGTCAACCACGAGGACAGGCCCGCCCGCCGCCGCGGCGATCGAGGCCGCCGCGATGTTCGCGCCTAGCGTATATAGTGTGGATGGCGCGGCCTCGACGCCGTTGCTCAGGAACACATCCACGTCCCGGCATGCGAGGGTGGTATTGGCGTTCCCGTGGAACTGGAGGTGCCACGTGGACGCGTCGCTCGAGTAGATCTCCTCGAAGGCCATCTGGAAGACCGACTCCGCCGTATGTGACACGTCGGCCTCCAGGTAGGGGCGGCTCGACTGCTCGCAGCGCGCTTCTGCCGTGTTCTGGTCCCGATCGGCCCCCGCGATGAGGAGGGTATGGGCTCCCAGGGACAGGAATGCTTCGACCGCTTCGACCTCTGTCTCCAGGTCGTCGTGGGGGTGCGGCGCCGAGAAGCTCAGGGCCCGCTGGGGCTGCGCAGCGAAGACATAAGCGCCCCAGCCTCGGCGCGTATGGTCAGCGGGATCGGTTATGGGAACGCCCGAGATATGGTCCACGGGGTCAGGGATCTGGCCCGGGACGCCCTCCATGAGGACAAAGTATGTCCGGCCCGTGGGAGTGTCGAGGAACTGGACCACGTTGTAGGTGGAACTGATCCTCCGGGCCAGACGGTGCGCCGGACCCCAGGCGCCGGCGAGGAGGCTTTGGAAGACGGCGCGCCACGAGGCCAGCTGGGACGCCGTGGGGAGCACGTATTGGTTTAGCTGGTCGGCGCGATTCGCGCCCCTGCCGGATCCGCGCACATTCGGGATCGAGGGCAGTAACTCCTTGGTAAGGAAAACCGCGAAATCGCCGGTGGCCGCGGGGAGCGGCAAGGAAAAGTCAGGAATTTTATACATGATGACCACGTTATCGATGATGAAGTCATCGATGTCGAGACCGCGCCCGCCCCTGAAATTGCGAGATTCGACATGTAATGTGTTACCTGTCGCTCTCAATTGGTGACGGGGTTCTACGAGTAGGATGTTGCCATTCCATGCATCTCTAGCGGGGCTTGCAGGTAACCCTCCAAACACATCCACTCCATTGATTTGAAAGATATTTCTTTGGTGGTCAACATCACGCGATTGAAACATCAAAAAGGCGGTTTCGCTTGGATTAATACCCGGGCAATCGAATGCGAAGTCCTTTGTCGATCCTGCGAATGGAACGTCGGGTTCGATATCATTAAAGACACCCGGTTCATTACCGAAATGTTGCCTTTGGAATTGAATGACAGTGAAATTGGTCGCCATGATTCTAGCTCCTTCTGCGACTCCTTGCTTTTTCTCTAGCGCGGAGTAAACTCCGGCTCGGGTAGCAGCCCACAGACAGGAATTTACTCCGCAGGTCGAATTCACGCGTCGAACTCAACAAAGGAAGTTGCCGAACTCCCGTGCATGTAGCCGCCTCCTATAAAATTTTTTTGGCGGTCAATACGCTACTTTCGATAACTGGAAGGGAGGATTTTCTATGTCATTCACGTTATGCTTATCGTTTTGTTTTCTGGCTTCGAGCTTGAGCCTCATCAGTCCTGGCCTGGTTCAGTCTCAATCAGTCCCCAGTCCGTCCACTTCGCCAGAGACGCGTGATCTGGCTGCAGCGCTGGTAGGAGCAGGGTCCGAGGAAGAGCAAGAACGTCTGTTGGCGCGGAATCCTGGCCTGATGAACAGCTCGCTCTTAGCTGCGCTGAAGGCGATTGCCATACCCTTAATAAAGAAAGGCGATTATGCTCAAGCGCTCGGAATCTCTCAGCTCGCGGCTCGGATTGCGGAAAGGATCGGAGATCCGGTAGGAATGGGCAATGCGCTATGTGATCTTGGTTTTGTCTACGAACTTCAGAACCGCCCGGAGCAGGCTCTGGATTGTTTGCAGAAGAGCTTCGCTATTTTTGTAAAGACTGGGGACAAGAGGGGAAAGGCGCGCGCGCTTCTCAGAATTGGGCATACCCGCGAATCACAAGGACTCTTCGATCAGGCGTTGGAGTACTATGATAAAAGTCTGGCGATCAGTCTTGAGGCTGAAGATAGAAGCGCCGCCGCTTTGATTTTCAACAACCTCGGCAACGTCCACAGCTCCCTCGGGCATTATGAACTCAGCCTGGAGTTGTACCAGAAGAGCCGGGCGCTCAGTGAAGAATTGAACGACAAGGAGACGATGGGATTAGCCCTGAACAACATCGGTGTATATTATAACGATCATGGACGTTACGCCGAGGCGCTGGAGTGCCTTCAGCAGGGCATCAAAATTCTCGAAGAGATGGGAAGCGCCGGTGATAAGCTGGATCTGGCCATCCGACTAATAAACACCGGGATAGTCTACAAACAGTTTGGCCGCGCGGATCAGGCATTGGCGTACTATCAGAGAAGCCTGAAGATCTTCGAAGAAATCGAATACGAACGCGGAATCGCTAACGCGCAGAACAACATCGGAGTCGCATATAAATCGCAGGGACTTTATGAGCAGGCGCTGGAGTGTTTTCAGAAGAGCTTGCGGCTCTCTGAAAAACTACGGCGCAAGGGTGGCGTAGCCACGAGTCTAAATAATATCGGCGATGCTTATCGTCTGCAGGGACGCTATGATCAGGCGGTAGCCCCTCTCCTGAAGAGCCTCCGGTTGCGCGAGGAGAACAATGACCGCGTAGGGATTACCCGGTCATTAACTAATCTCGGCCGGCTATATCAGGACCAGGGCAGGTATGAGGAGATGCTTGAAGTCAGCCGTCGCTCGGCCAGCCTGGCTGAAGAGATCAATGCGCGCGAAGAACTCTGGAGCGCCCAGGAGCTCATCGGCAAAGCCCTCCGCACGCTGGGCCAGCCCGCGGAAGCCCGCCGCCATTTTCTAGCCTCCATCGCCACCATAGAATCTATGCGCCACGAGGTCACTGGCGGCGGGCAGCAACAACAAAGCTTCCTTGAAAACAGGATTTCCCCCTGGCTCGGCATGATCACATTGCTCGTTTCGCAAAAAGAATACGGCGAAGCCCTGAGCTTCGCCGAACGTTCGAAGGCGAGGGCGCTGCTCGACACGCTTCAGGCGGGTCGCTCCAGCCTCCGCGGATCGCTTTCGCCGCAGGAGCTACAGACCGAGGAGGAGAAGCGCTTCCGGCTGGTTTCGCTCAATTCACAACTCACGAGCGAATTGCGGCGCGGCAAACCCGATTCATTGCGCGTGGCTGAGTTGAAGTCGAGCGTTGAAAAAGCCCGGCTGGAGTTCGAAGCCCTCGAGACTGGCCTCTACGTGGCGCACCCCGAATTGAAAGTAAACCGCGGCGAAGCTTCGATCATCAAAATGAAAGAGCTGGCGGCCCTGCTGCCCGACGCCACGAGCGCGCTGCTTGAATATGTCGTGACTGATGATTCGA
>DASTMP010000275.1:0-5179 GCA_035714085.1 Blastocatellia bacterium | reverse complement strand
TGCCGAGCAATCGCGTCAATCAGATCTTCGGCACCGGCGGTCCTCGCGCATATCAGTTCGCGGCGAGGTTGTCGTTCTGATCTGAACATTTCATATAGACCGGCTTGATCGCGGGGCAGCCTGGAGAAGGACATTTTTTCCGGCGCTGTCCCGCGCTTGTTCTCCGGCGCAGCCAGCTTGCGCGCCGAACTGGGCGCCTTCCCGCCACTTGCGTCTTTGTGGTAAAACTCTCCTCCAAAATAGAATCCTGAATGTAAAAAGGCTAAGCATCCGCGCCATTTAATGCGTTCGATTATGACTAAAGTCCCGACGGTCAACCCGCAATCGCGCGCCGTTCGCGCCGAAGAAGTAGCGGCCGAAATCAAACGCCAGATGGGCGATCAACTGACTTCGGTCATCTATCGCGACCGGATCCGCGCGACGCGCACGCGCAGTTACAGGCTCGACGCCCCGGTGAAGAAGACCGCCGTCGAAATCATGCACACGCTGCTCGGCGTCGAGTTGAAGATCGGCAAGCGACGTTTGCTGTGTCCCGATCTGGCTATGGCGCGATACCTGGCGGTCTTCGCGCGACTCGGCCTGGCCGAAGTCGCGACGCCTTATGACATCACTCAGGTCCCACGGCTGGCCGATGATCTGGAATCTTCATGGTTCCGGATGCTGACGCTGGTCGAACGCTTGGCGGTCGAACAGAGCGCCAGGTTCCGCAACAGAGTCCTTGCCATCCTGATCGCGGATGAGCGAAAGGACATTATCGAAGCGGGCGCAGGTCCTGCGATCCCGCAATTCAATCAAAATACGAAACAGAGAAAGGCTAAGCTTTGAGAAAGACAATCCTCTTACTGGTGTCCATCTTCACGGTCACATTATTCTCATTCACTCACACCACGCGTTCATATGCTAAACAGTATCCTGCTCAACGATATCCCGCTCAACAACCGACGGGGCCGACCCTCGATCAGCTCAAGGAGAAAAACTTCACCGTCAGGACGCTCAACGGCGAGAGCGTCAATCTCAACACGCTGATCGGCGAGGGTAAACCGGTCCTGATCGATTTCTGGGCGACATGGTGCGGTCCGTGCCGTATGGTGATTCCACACCTGGCTGAGCTACACCGAAAATATGGCAAGGACGGTCTGGTAATCATTGGAATGAATCTCGAAGACCCGAGGGCGGAAGGACAGCCGGTCAGGGATTTCGTGAAAAGATTTAGAATGGACTACCAGAACGTCTTCGCCTCGCATGCGATCTACCAGTTCTTCAGTGGCCTGGCGGCCGCTCGCATCCCCTATACCCTGGTGTTCGGCCCTGACGGGAAGCTAATCTGGCGCCTGGTTGGTTACAGCCCCCAGATTAGCAGCGCTTTGAACGGCGCTGTCGCAAAAGCGATGGCCGGCGCGCCGGAGAAACCGGCAGAGCAGGGGACGCCAGAGAAGCAACCTGAGCAGGCAGCGCCGGAGAAGCCAGCGGAGCAGGGAACGCCAGTGAAGCCAGCGGAGCAGGGAACGCCGGAGAAGCCGGCAGATCAGGGCGCGCCAGAAAAGCCGGCAGATCAGGGGACGCCGGAGAAACAGGTGGAGAAGGGAACGCCGGAGAAGCCTACGAAGCAGGAGGCGCCAGAGACTAAGCCCTGTAACTGTCCTTGTTGTTCTTCGCGCGCGCCAGAGAAGAAAACAGAGCCGGGCGCGCCGGAAAAACCAAAAGACCAGTGAGTTGATATGCCAATGAGTTGATATGATTGAGGAGACTCTAGTCATCGAGACGCCGGAACACGTCGAATTGCAATTCGCGCTCGCCACGATCGGCAATCGCTTTCTCGCCTGCGCGGTTGATCATTTCATTCAGGTGGCTTCATCCGTGATCGTTTATTTCATCGCGCGGAATCTGAGTCCCAGGCTGCGCTCCGCCGAGGGCGCAATCTTTGGCGCCGAGAGGGAGATCAGCCTGTGGCTCGTGGCCGGGATGGTGATCGTTAGCTTCTTAATCTTCTTCGGATATTTCATCTTTTTCGAGACGGTTTGGAGCGGACAGACTCCGGGTAAACGGTGGCTCAAATTGCGCGTTATTCAGGAAGACGGACGTCCGATCAATTTTTTCGGCGCGTTGGCGCGCAACTTGATCCGGTTCGCTGACATGGTCGTTCCGCCGTTCTATTCGGTTGGGATCGTCTCGGTCTTCGCCAGCAAGCGCGCGAAGCGGTTGGGCGATTACGTGGCGAACACGGTCGTCGTCAAAGAGCGCGTGGCTGAAGCGCCGAAATTCGACGAGGTCTTTGAGAGCGAAGTGATTGACACTGCGATGCGCCGCGTCGCTCCGCAGGTGGATTTCCAGGGCGACGTGCGCGCCGTCACCTCTTCGGAAATCCTGGCAGTCGAAAGCTTCCTCCGCCGCCGCTACGACATCCCCGAACATCCCAGGATGTGGCTGGCGTGGCGCATCGCGATGCCGCTGCTCGAAAAGATGCGGCCTCTTTACGATCCCGCGGGGTTTAATTACGAGGGTTTTCTCGAAGAATTGCTGGCCCGGTATCGCGCGCAGATGAGGTTCAGAGAGTAGAGGCCACAGAAAACAGTGGGTAGAGGGTAGTGGGCAGTGAGAGACCAAGACTGCCCGCTACCCACTATCCATTGCCCACTGTTTCAGGGCGTTTCCAATTCGCGCAGCATTTTCAAAGTGTAAATGCCAGTGTCGTGGCCGTCGCTCCAGACGATGTGATAGGCGTATCGGCCCACGGGCGCGAGGTCGGCAATGCGGATGTCCGGAAACTGCTCGGGTTTTAAATTCAGACTCTGCGACGGATGGTGTCCCTGACAGACCGCGCACGAACAGGCCGCGCGCAACGCGTCGAGCCGGAGTCGGCTGGTATGGCCGTCGACCCACCCGATTTGCAGGACCGAACCATCGTCGGTCAATTCTAAAGATTGTGGAAATGCTTCGCTGAAATCGTGTTCTTGAGCCATAACTTTGTTGAATCAATTTACGATGAGTGTTTAAATGCTCTGCCGCTTGGCAGAACATTTAATCATTGAAGGCTGCTCGCGGCAAACGCGCACAAAGACACGAATGGACATCGACCTGAAAGAACGTAAGCATGGGCGTGGCGTCTTGAGAGACGCGATAACGCTCATCCCCAATTTTCTCAAGCTGCTTTATAGGCTGGTTAAAGACCCCCGCGCGCCTTTGGCTGAGAAGGCTCTGCTCGCCGGAACGATCATCTACGTCGTCTCCCCGCTCGATTTCATCCCCGATCTGTTTCCGTTCATCGGCCAGGTCGATGATATCTATCTGGTCGCGCTGGTCGTCCTGCGGTTGCTGAACCGGACAAATGACGAGATATTGCGTGAGCATTGGGACGGCGGAGGTGATCTGGCCGCGTTGGTCGGCGGGATCGAAAAGGCCGCGCGTTATGTCTTGCCGAGGAGGATTCGACAGATACTGCTCGGCCGCATCGAAATCGCGCCGCAGGTCAAAGGCGGATTGCTTGCGTCGCCCGCCGCTCCGGACGATTTAGAAGTGGAGCGAAGAATCAGAAAAAAAAATTGAGATTTGCTTGTGGAAACTTTTCGGGTTCGTTGAGATAATTGGATTTTGATCGACCATGTTCTAGATAAAAAAGGATAACGGGATGATTGTCGCATTAGCTGGCCGTCGCGTTGACGCGCCAGACGCAAAAGAAAAACGTTTTTCACCCGAAAATGCTGAGAGTGTCAAAGAGCGGATCCGCGAATTCCTGCGGACGGAGAAAGCGACCGCGCTGGTTAGCGCCGCGGCTTGCGGCGCCGACATTCTGGCTCTGGAAGCCGCGGGTGAATTGGGCATTCGCCGCCGCGTCGTTCTGCCTTATGATAAAGTGACGTTCAAGCACGCATCGGTCATTGACCGCCCCGGCGATTGGGGAGAACGTTATGACCGCATCCTGGCCGAAGTGGATGAGAATGGCGACCTGATCGTGGACGATTACGATGAGGACGAAGAATCGTATTTCGCCGCGAACCACGACATTCTGGATCAGGCTGAAGATCTGGCCGAAGAGACCGGAGAGAAATTGTCTGCGGTGGTAGTGTGGAACGGCCAGGCTCGCGGTGAAGAGGACGTGACCAAGCATTTTCTGGAAGAGGCGAAGCAGCGTGGCTTGAAGGTGACCGAGATCAACACGGTATAGATGAAATCTGCTCCAGGAATGCGCGCAACTCGCTGGGGAGTGGGGCGGTGAATTCCATCCTCTCTCCTGTCGCCCCTCCTCTTGCTCCTCTTGCCCCTTTTGCCCCGCTTGCCCCGCTTGCCCCGCTTGCCCCGCTTGTAGGATGCGCGAAGCCGAGTCGAGCCGCATGTAGAAAAGGCCGGTCCAGTCGGGCTACCGCCGCGCGCAGCCTCGCGCTTTTAATTGAATTCGCCCGGCCGGCGCTGTAAGTCGAATCCCCCACGACGGGATGTTTGATGTGAGCCAGATGGACGCGGATTTGATGAGTGCGTCCGGTCTTGATTTCTATATCAAGCAGCGTAAATTCGTCGAAGCGTTCGGCCACGCGGTAGAGAGTCGTAGCCTGCCGACCGTCACGCGTGACGGCCATCTTCACACGGTTGCGCGGGTCGCGGCCGATCGGCGCCTCGATATTTCCGGAATCCTCATTCAATACTCCGTAGACCAACGCTATATAGCTCTTCGTAACCGACCGCGATTCGAACTGCTCGGCCAGGTTGAGATGAGCGCGGTCCGTTTTCGCAACGACAATCAATCCAGAAGTGCCCACATCCAGGCGATGCACTATGCCGGGACGTGACGCTCCTCCACGTCTTGGCGGTTGGCGCCCGATCTGACTGAGATAAAAGACCAGCCCGTTGGCCAGCGTGCCCGAAGCGGCCCCCGCGCCCGGATGTGTGACCATTCCAGCGGGTTTGTTGACGACGATGATTTCCTCGTCTTCGTAAACGATATCTAGCGGAATGTTTTCGGGAATCGCGTCGATGACAGGAGATGCGGGAACCTCGCCGGCTATCTCTTCGCCGGCCCTGACGCGGTGGCTGGGTTTGACCGTTTTGCAGTTGACGGTGATGTCGCCGCCGCTGATCGCGCGCTGAATAGCCGACCGGCTCGTCTCGCTGAAACGCGAGGCGTGGAAAAGGTCGAGGCGCTGATCCTCGGCCTCAGGGGGAACCGAGAGGGAGAAAGACGGGGGGA
>DASTMP010000274.1:0-3797 GCA_035714085.1 Blastocatellia bacterium | reverse complement strand
ATGTCAATCAATCGGAAGTGCAAGAAGAATGGAAGCCTCACAATGATGAAACTTACCGCTATTAGAAGCGCGGCGATCGCTGGACCACGCCTGGCGAGAAAGAGCAAGATCGGATTCTTGCGCAGCCTCGAGAGCAGGGCGGCGATTGCAGCTACCGCGGAACGCAGGTCAGTCAACATAGAGTTCCTCCAGGAAACACTCGATCGGCGCGCTGGTCTCGCGCGCCAGGATGAAATTGTTGTCGCCCCGGTTTTCGGTCGAGAGGGCGACCTCTTTGAATAATTCGATGATCGCCGGGTTCGATCGCATCCACATGTCCTTGGTCTTAAGCTCCAGGACGGCGAAGCCCGCCGCGGCCAACGCTATTCCGAATTCATAGGGGGCATATTCGCGGTTGTGCTGGTCGACGGGCATCTTGCGGTTGTATTGCGCGAGTAGGTAATGCGCGCATTCGACCAACAGCCCTTCGATAGATCGGGCGCTGGCGATATTTGGCGTCGTCAACAGCAGAATGCCGTCCGGCGCCAGCGCCTGGTTAAGCTCTCAGAGCAAATGCATCGGATCGCTCTGCAAGTGTTCGATGACTTCGCAGCGGAGCGCGGCGCGAAAATGATCGTCGGGCCGGGGAAAGGGACCGCGTCCGATATTGAAGTTGCAAAGCTCGAATGTGCGGGCCTCGGCGCCGTTCTTCTTCGCCACCGTCTCGTAAACCAGTTTCTCGTCCGATTGCGAGTGATAGATTTAATCCCACTTGGTTATTGGTCATTATCGGAATCACTTGTGTGATGTGTCGCTCGCGAAGGCAATGGGCGCTTTTGAAAGACTCCACTAGGCGTCTATCTTAAAGGGCCACTATCTTAGCGATGAACGGCGAATGGTGTCAACGGCGCAAATCGCGGCTCCGACGCATAGATTGATCTGGACATTCGGCGCGACGCTCCGATAGAATCCGCCCTCCCTTAAATCAAGTCCCCATAAACAATCGCCCCCGGGGCGCGGACGCCAGAAGCCGAGGCCTTCCTAATTCGCGCCAGCTGTCATTGAACAGCCAGAATAGAATCGGAGATTATGAAAGACGTTTCGGCTAACGGCCCGAGGGATGAATTCGAGGACGATCGCTCATCAAAAGACGATTACTTACAAAAAAAAGAGCCCGCCTGCCTCCTGGCTCGCGCTGTGACAGCCGCAGCGCTCATCCTGCTCCCGCTCATCTATTTCTTCCCGGCGGTGATCGGGAAGATCACTCTCGTCCCGGGTGACGGGTTGTCGCAGAACCTCGGCGTCCGAATCCTGATCGGGCAGATGCTTCGCGACGGCCATCTCCCTCTCTGGAACCCTTACATCTTCGCCGGGACGCCGCTGCTGGCCAGCATTTATCCTGGCGCCCTCTACCCGCCGAACTTTCTTTTCGCCTTGTTCCAGCCCACGACGGCGATGAACATTGTCGTCATCACCACCTATCACCTGACGATCATCGGGACCTACCTCTACGGGCGCCGCGTCGGGATGACGCGGATCGGAGCTTTGATAGCGGGCGTCGCCTTCACTTTCGGCGGCTTTATGATAGCGCACATGGGGCACACCTCACGTATCGCCGCGGGCGCCTGGATGCCCTGGATTCTGCTCGCCATCGAGAATTTGTATTCGAGGTTGACATGGCGGTGGGTGGCCCTGGGGGCGGCTTTCATCGCGTTGCAGCTATTCGCGGGCGAGCCGCAGATGAATTTCTACACCATTCTGGTTTGCGGCGGCTACTTCCTGTTCTCAACCTATCGGCGCGAAGAGCGCGAGAGGCGACGAAGATTTCAGTTCGGCGCGGCGGCGATGTCCGTTTGCGGGGCGCTGCTTTCGGCGATCCAACTGCTGCCCGAACGCGAGCTATTGGGAATGGGCGAGCGGGCGGCGATCGGCTACGAATACTTCTCCGCTTATTCGTTCCCGCCCTTGAATATTCTGACGTTTGTCTTCCCCTTCTTCTTCGGCGGGGCGACGCTGGAGCAGGCGAAGGTTTCGTATTGGGGGAAATGGACGATAGACGAGACATGCGGCTATTTCGGGCTGGTGACGCTATTGCTGGCGCTGGTCGCGCTATTCGCGGCGCGGAGGCGTTCGCTGGCGTCATTCTGGGGTGTGGCGGCTGGGGTCTCGCTAGCGCTCTCGTTAGGCCACTATCTGCCGCTCGATTTGAATCGTGTTCTGTACGGCCTCCCGATCTATAACCTATTTCGCGCGCCAGCGCGGCATATGTACGAATTCACATTCAGCCTGGGTGTGCTCGGCGGTCTTGGGGCGAGTTACATCGCTCGGAGCAGGTCAGAGGCGTCCAAACGGGCGATGCGATGCGGCGCGATTCTATTCGCGGTGATCATGGGAATGACGATAATCGTCTACCGGCTCTTGGTTCCTTATCTGCCGGTTGGGGATACGCCACGGGCGGCCGCCGCCAACGCGTTGACGAACTTCGAGGCCTGGGTTCCGGTGATGGTCGCGGCCCTGAGCCTGGTCGCGGTTGGGATTTTCTGGCGTCTGCGGAATAGCTACGCGGGCGCGCTGATGGTGGTCGTGGCCTTCGCGGATTTGCTGTTCTTCGGCCTGGAGTTCAACAGTGGATGGCGGGAATTCATGACCGACGTCAACGCGCGGTTGCAGGATCCGCCAGCGGTCCAGTTCATCAAGTCGCGCGAGGCTGATCTGAATTCGTTCCGCATCGTCAGCTATTCGAACGCGCTATTCGGTAACAGATATGACGAACTGAACGGCCCGAATGTCTCGATCGCGCGGGGGTTGCAGAGCGTGAACGGATACGACCTGCTGCGGTTAACAAGGCAGGGCGCCGTCGCGGGCAATATGGGAGGAGACGGACTGATATCCGATCCTTCGGTCTTCGGCCCCTATCATCAAGGGTTCAACCTGCTCAACGTAAAATACGCGCTGCATAGCGAGGATCAGAGGCGCGTTGTCGAGATCGAAGGGGTCCGCTTCGACGCGGAGTCGCTTAGCTTGAACCTGACGCCCGATTCCAGAGCCGAGGCGCCGCTGGCCGGGAGTATGGCGTCCGAGATGGCGATCGTCTCCACGATGACCACTTCGACTCACATTCCCGACGAGACGCCGGTGGCGCGGATCAGGTTGCGAACCAAAGACGGGCGCGTAATCGAGCGGGAACTCAGGGCCGGACTCGACACCGCCGAATGGGCATACGATAGGAAAGACGTGCGGCCCGCGATCAAACACAGGCGGGCGAAAGTGGCGGAGAGTTTTCCGGCGGGCGGATTCTCCGCGAATAATTATCTGGCGCGGCTGCCATTCGAGCGAGCGGAAATCGTCGGAGTCGAATTCGAGTGCCTGGCGGTGAACGCGTCAGTGTTGATCATCCGCGCGTCGCTGCTCGATGCGGCGAGCGGGGCCGTGACGACACTCATCCCGATGCATTTCCGAGGCGCGCACTGGCGGAATCTGGCGACTTTCGGAGAAATAGAGGTCTACGAAAACCTGAAAGCGCTGCCGCGCGCCTGGTTCGTGAGACGGGCGGTGATCAGTCCGAGCGCGGAAGTGCTGAAGACGATCAGGACAGGGAGGATGAAAGACGGGACGGCGTTCGACCCTGCTGAGACGGTCTTGATCGAGGAGGGATGGGGCGGGGATCGTGAACACCTGCAAATCGGCGACCCGGCGAACGCCGAAGCGAAGGTCACGCGCTACGAACCACAGCGGATTGAGTTGCAGACGAGGAATTCTCAGCCCGGATTCCTGGTCTTGAGCGAGGTCTACTACCGCGGCTGGGAGGCCTGGATTGA
>DASTMP010000273.1:0-6967 GCA_035714085.1 Blastocatellia bacterium | reverse complement strand
GCCGCGAGCGATTTGAAAAGAAAGAGAGTGGAAAAGAATCTGAGCCATAGCGTCGCATTCATCTTTCCCCATTCCCTACTCCCATTCTTCAAAGTCCGAATTTTTCCAGCCTGCGATAAAGGGCGCTACGGCTCAGCCCGAGAGCTTCAGCGGCCTTGCTGACGTTGCCGTCGAAGCGGGCCAGCGTCTTTTTGATCAGGAAGCACTCGACTTCCTCGAGGTTCATGTCTTCGAGCCGCGACGAGCTGTCCGAAGATTGGTAGAGGCCCAGGTCGCTGGCCTTGACGATTGTACCCTGCGCCATCAAGACGGCGCGTTCGACGGCATGATCCAGCTCGCGCACGTTGCCATGCCAGGGGTGCTCCGAGAGCGCGTTCATCGCCGCCGGGTCGAACGACGTGACGAGTTTGCGATAGTGTTCGGAGTGCTGCTTCAGAAAATAATTGGCGAGCAGCGGGATGTCTTCCCTGCGATCGCGCAGCGCTGGGACGCGAATTTCGACTGTGTTCAGACGAAAGAGCAGGTCCTGGCGGAAGCGACCGGCGGCGACCTCGCCATGCAAGTCGGCGTTGGTGGCCGAGATGATCCGCACGTTGACCTTGCGCGTCTTCGATGAGCCCACGCGCTCGAACTCGCCGGTTTCGAGCACGCGAAGCAGCTTGGCCTGCTGTGGCAGAGAGATGTTCGCGATCTCGTCGAGGAAGAGCGTGCCCTCGTCGGCCATCTCGAAGCGGCCCACGCGGTCGATCTTGGCGTCGGTGAACGCGCCCTTGATGTGACCGAACAACTCGCTCTCGAAGACGCCTTCCGGCAATCCGCCGACGTTGACCGTGACCAGAGGGCGGTTGGCGCGGTGAGAGATCGAATAGAGCGCCTGCGCGATGACGCCTTTGCCCACTCCGTTCTCGCCGGTGATCATGACGTTGGCGTCAGACGGGCCGACGCGCGTAATCATCTGCAGAACGGGCTGCATGGCGGGCGCCACGGCGATCAGGCTGGCCCCGCCCTGATTGCGGAGCAACTGGTTCTCGGCTTCTAGCCGCAGCCCTTTGCGCAGCGCCCTGCTCAGCTCGGCCTGAGTCCAGAGGATCGAAAGCAGCCTTTCGTTCTCCCACGGCTTCTGAACGAAATCGCGCGCCCCGCGGCGCATCGCCTCGACCGCCACGTCAACGCTCCCCCAGGCGGTCATCACGACTACGGGAAGCGTCGAATCGACCGCGCCCATCCGCGTCAGCAGATCGAGCCCCTCCTGGCCTGACGTAGTGTCGCGCGTGTAATTCAAATCGATCAGCGCCACGTCGAAATCGCGCGACTCGATGGACGACATGATCTGGTCGGGCGAAGCGGCCGTGTCTATCTGAAAGCCTTCGCCCTTGAGCAACAGGCGCAGGGCTTCAATCACATCCTGTTGATCATCGGCGATTAGCACTTTCGGGTTGGATGATCGAGAGGTATTCATTTTACCAACCATCCGTCAGCCAGATTGATGATGCGGTTGCCGTAAGCGGCGTTCGCCTCCGAATGGGTCACCTGCACAATCGTCGTTCCCTGATCATTCAACTGTCTGAACAGCTCCATGATCTCTTTGCCCTGCGACGAATGGAGGTTACCGGTTGGCTCGTCGGCCAGAATCATCTTCGGCTTTGCGATCACCGCCCGCGCCACGCCGACCAGTTGCTGTTGTCCGCCCGAGAGCTGGTTCGGGTAGAGGTCCTTTTTGCCGACAATCTGAAATTTGTCCAGGACGTCTCCGACGATCCCCTGCCGATCCGATTTCTTGACGTCGCGGTAAGAAAGCGGGATTTCGAGGTTCTCGTATACCGTCAGATGATCCAGCAGGTGGTAGCTTTGAAAGACGAAGCCGATGTTCTTGTTGCGGGTCTCGGCGCGCTGCTTCGGGCTCATCTTATGGATCGGCTGCTCGATAAAGTAAAACTCGCCGCTCCAGCCAGAATCATGCATGCCCATAATGTGCAGCAGCGTCGATTTGCCCGCGCCTGAAGGGCCCATAATCGAAACGAACTCGCCCTCTTTGATCTCTAGCGAGATGCGGCGCAGGACGAAATACTTCTGGACTCCCTGCGGATAGAACTTCTCGATGTTTTCCATTCTGATCATAGCTAAGACTCCTGGTGAATTTAACAGGCGTTAGGTTTCAGGTTTCAGGTTTCAGGTTTCAGGTTCAAGTGAAAGGATCTTGCGCTCCACTCCCACTGACACCTGACACCTGACAGCTGACACCTGACACCTACTCGTATCTGAGCGCGACCATCGGATCGACCTTGGTCGCCCGTCGCGCCGGAATGTAACAAGCCAACAGTGAGACGCCGGTCAGCAGCAATGTGACGCCGGTGAAAGTCGCCCATTCGATCGTGTTCACGCCGAAGAGAACGCCTTTCAACACCTGCGCCAGCCCAATGGCTCCGGCCAGTCCTACAACAATTCCAATCGCGGTCATCCGCAATCCCTGCCCGATGACCAACAGCTTCAAGACGTCTGCGCGCTCAGCGCCGAGCGCCATTCGGACGCCTATTTCGCGCGTGCGCTGCGAGACGGCGTAAGCCATCACGCCGTAAATTCCGGTCGCGGCCAGTATCAACGCGAAGACGCCGAAGCCGCCCAGAAGCATGCCGAGAACTCGGAAAGGCATGATTGAGCGGTCGCGCGCCTGAGTCATTGATTTGACATCGAAGACAGGCTGGTCGCGGTCAATCGCCTGAACCTCCGCGCGAATCGGCGCGGCCAGCGCGAGCGGCTGCGTTCGAGTGCGCGCGACCAAAGTCATAGTCTCCCCCGTTTGATGCGCCAGTGGCAGGTAAAAATCCGGCGTTATCGGAGTGACAAGCCCGTGCTTCACGTCACCGACGACGCCGACAATTTCCCGCTGGGAATCGCCGACGCGAATGTGTTTGCCGATGGCGTCGCCGTTGGGCCAGAAACGCTTCGCTAGAGTCTCGTTGACGATGATCACTCGATGCGAATCGGCGGTGTCCGATTCGCTGAACTCGCGGCCCCGGACTACGGGTACGCCCATCGTTTTGAAGTAATCGGGCGTGCAGACGCGATATCCCGCTTCGGGTTCCTGTCCGGGCGGCGGAGTTGGCGCGCCTTCGACCAGAAAACTTGACGTTGAATCGCTCTGGCCCAGCGGCAGATGATTGATCAACGCCGCCGATTCGACTCCCGGCAAACTGCGCGAGCGCCGCATCAAATCGTCGTAAAACGCGCGGCGGCTCGCATCGTTTTCATATTTGGCGAAGGGCAGCGTAATTCCCATCGTCAACAAGTTGTCAGTATTGAAGCCCGGGTTTATTTTCAAAATCATCAGGAAGTTTTTCATCAACAACCCGGCGCCGGCCAGCAGCACAAGCGACATCGAGACTTCAGCGACGACCAGCGCGGCGCGCAACCGATGGCGCCCGCCGCCCGGGGTTTTGGCCCCGCCATCTTTCAAGGTTTCGTTCAAATCCGGCTTCGACGCCTGAATCGCCGGCGCGAGGCCGAAGAGGATTCCGGTCACGACGGAAACGATCAGCGTGTAAACCAGCACGCGCGAATTGACGCCGAGATGACTGTAACCTGGCATCAGTCCGGGCGCTTCCTCAGGCAGCGTTATTTTGAAAACCTCGATTCCCCACCCGGCGAGCAGAACGCCGATTGCGCCGCCCATCACCGCCAGGATGACGCTTTCGGTCAGCAGTTGCCGGATGATCCGGCCCCGGCTCGCGCCCAGCGCCAGCCGCAGCGCGATCTCTTTGATTCTTCCCGTCGCGCGGGCCAGCGTCAGATTGGCGACATTGGCGCAAGCGATCAGCAGCACAAATGCGACCGCAGCCATCATCATCAGCGACGCCGCTTTGTATTCGCGCACGGTGTCTTCGAGAATCGGAAAAACTCCCACGCTTCGTCCGGTGTTCGTGTTCGGGTATTGCTGTCCCAATCGCCTGGCGATCGAGTCCAGATCGGATCGCGCTTGTCCGACCGAGACGCCGGCTTTCAACCGCCCGACCACTTGACTTTCGTGATTGTTGCGATCGCGCGTCGCTTCCGACCTCATCGCCATCGGCGCCAGAATCTCAGCGCCCTGCGGATAGATCACGTTCGGCGGCATCACGCCGATGATCGTGCGCGCGACGTCGTTGACTCTGACCGTCCGGCCCACCACATTCGGATCGCCGCCGAAGCGACGCTGCCACAGGCTGTGAGTCAATATCACGACTTGGTAATTGCCCGGTTGATCTTCATCGGGCCGGAAGTTTCGGCCCAACGCTACCTTTATTCCGACGGCGTCGAGCAGATTAGGCGAAACGTGATAGCCGCGCACGCGCTCGGCCGGTTCGATGCTTCCGAGGTTTGCGCTCCAGTACCTGTAAATGGCCAGGTTCTCGAATGAATTGCTCTGCTCGCGCCAGTCGAGGTAATTGGCGACCGAAACTTCGTTTCGCTCGGCGCCCTGCCCGGGAGCCTTCTCCCATACCGCGACGATCCGGTCGAGGTCATCAACCGGCAGAGGCTTGAGCAGAATCGCGTTGATGATGCTGAAAATCGCGCTGTTGGCGCCGATGCCCAGCGCCAATGCCAGCGCTGCGACTATCGTGAAGCCGGGCTTTTTCAGAAGCATCCGCCAACCGTAACGAACATCTTGAAAGAGTGATCGCATATCTTTCTCCCTGATCAGTGGCTGACATTGGAAGTGAACCCTATGCTCACCGCTTTCTTCTGCCTTGCCTTATCAATTACCGTGCCCGTTTTAACCAGATGGCAAGAGACTGAAAGCGTGGAGTTTAATCGAATAAATGACTTATGGGAAGCGAAGAGCGTCCGGTTGTGGGAAGAATTAATCCCAAAAGCGAACAAAGGAGATTAATCCACAGAGTCGCTTGTCGGCGTTGAGCCAACTCTGCGATAAGTCTACTTTTCAACCTGAGGCTTCCCCTCGTCGCATCAATCGGAGAACCGTATTGTGACAAATACAATTCTCGATCTGCCGCCCGAAATCCAGGGGCCGTCCGCATGGTACGGCCCCGAAATGCTCACTCGCCCCGATTGGGTCGAACATCTATCCGAAACCGAAATCGCCGAGGTCGAACGCGCGACGAAGCTCTTGTCAGACCTGGGCGTAGACATCACTGCCATCCGCCGGGTTGATTTCCCCCTGCCCACGCTCGGCATGCGCATTCAGCGGATCCTGGACGATACGCTCAACGGTCGCGGCTTCGCGCTGATTCGAGGTTTGCCCGTCGAGCGTTGGACGAAGCTTGAATCCGCCATCGCCTTCATCGGAATCGGCGCCCACATCGGCGCCGCGCGCGCGCAGAACGCGAAAGGCCACGCGCTTGGCCACGTCAAAGACCTGGGGCTATCGAGCAGCGATCCGGCCACGCGCATCTACCAAACACGCGAACGGCAGACCTTTCACACCGACTCCTGCGACATAGTCGCGCTGCTCTGCCTGCGTCCTGCGAAATCGGGCGGGCTGTCGAGCCTGGTCAGCTCGGTAGCGATCTTCAACGAGATGAGACGCCGGCGCCCCGACCTGGCAAAAATATTGTTCGAGCCTGTCGAAACTGACCGGCGCGGAGAAATGGATGACGGGCAGAAACCGTACTTCCGCATCCCGGTCTTCAACTGGTACGGCGCCCTGCTCTCGACGATCTATCAGCGACAGTACATCGAATCGGCGCGCCGCTTTCCCGATGTTCCTCCACTCACCGCCTGTCAAATCGAGGCGATGGATATGTTCGAAGCGCTGGCCAACGACGCCGCATTGAATATGCATATGGAGTTTCGTCCGGGCGACGTACAGTTGGTTCACAATCACACGATCTTGCACGACCGCACTGCTTTCGAGGACTGGCCGGAGCCTGAGCGCAAGCGCCACCTGCTGCGATTGTGGCTGGCGCCAGCTAACGCGCGCCCGCTCCCGCCGGTCTTCGCCGAACGATATGGACAGATCACGCCAGGCGAAAGAGGCGGCCTCACAATACCAGGAATGAACCTGACGGCGCCGCTCGATGCGGAATGACAGTGCGCCTGAAGGCATCCAGCCGTTCAACGTGACTGTTTAGCGTCGATCATTTGGTTACTCGCAAATCGGTGAAATGCGCCACAGTGCCAGGTCCAATCCATAAACCCAACGCGCCGCTTGATATACCCAGCTTCAGGTCATTCACGATCAACGTAGGCTGCGACATGCCATGCACGAACAGCCGCGCCTGCCCGCCTTTCACCACTATGCGGACTTTCGTCCACACTCCAGGTTCCAGATCTACGTAACTTTCGTATTTTTCAGGAAACTCTTTACGTAACCGGCTCCACGGAAACTCAGGATGCGAAATATATTGCGCCGAGTGATTACGCCGCACCTGGTCTTCAGCGCGGCCATTGGTCGGGCGCAAATAAAAACACTCGAACTTGTCGGCATTGGGTGTGACGCGAAAAGCGAGGCCGACGAAACCTCGCGCGCCGGCGGCCGCATTTGGCTCCAGGTCCCCAGCAAGTTCAAGGGTAATTTCGCCATCCTGAAAGTTCGTCTCAGGCAGAATCAACACGCGATCATCAAAATCGCCTTGCCCCGCAGGTGCCTCTGTCACCCGCAATGCAGGCTTGCCTTGATAAGTAACTTTTTCAGCTTTGACGTTGTGTTGTAAATCGGCCTTGGGAACGTCCAACTTAATGACTTGGGCATGTACAGTGACCGCTGCCAAAGCGCATAAAGCGATGACTGGCAAAAACGGATGTTTTTTCATCATGCAATCTCCATCATTTATTCGCGCTTGCTGTTTTGCGCGAGAGCCAGCGCATTGCGCATGACTCCCAGCGCTTTTTCGATTCCGCTGACATTCAATCGTGACTATTGCTCGCTTCACTCCTGTTTGTTCTCGCGCAGCTTCTTCAACATCTCGATCCCGTTCTTGTTGCTGGGGGCCAACTCGACCGAGCGTTCGTAGTTTTTGATCGCCAACTC
>DASTMP010000272.1:0-7752 GCA_035714085.1 Blastocatellia bacterium | reverse complement strand
AGTGAAAATGCAACCTGTAGACCCTCGTAACACGAGCAGGAGATGTCCGGAATGCAATCATGTGAGTGAAAAGAATCGAATAAGACGAGATGTGTTCCTGTGCGATGAATGCGGGTATTTTGATCATGCGGACATCGTCGGGGCGAAAAACATTCGATCAGGCGCGCTGGTCATCGCGCACGAAGTCTCCGCAGCGGCGGATAGCCGCGTAAGCCGAGAGACAAGCTCCATCTACAATCGCGGAGCTTCAGCGTAGCGATTTAGATGGAGTAGGTGACTCATGTTCTCGTCCGGCTAATGACCTGACATTCAGCGGCAAGCTGTCCGGCGAAACCTTAGCCGGACAGCTTGCGCTACTCTCGACTATCAGTTCCCGGATGAACAAACACCGGCTTTGT
The DNA here is from genome assembly GCA_035714085.1 of Blastocatellia bacterium. Taxonomy (GTDB): domain Bacteria; phylum Acidobacteriota; class Blastocatellia; order RBC074; family RBC074; genus JAJVID01. The sequence continues at coordinate 7,354 of DASTMP010000272.1, read as the reverse complement.
CATTGCCGCTTTATCTCTTTGACCTGAATTCGGAGTCTGACCTGCTGGTCTTTGTCATTTGTCCTGATAATCATATCTTTCTCTTTAATCTCTTCGAACAGTCCAAGTTGATTGAGTCTCTTCAAGCATTCAACGAGCATTCGCCGGCTGCAGAAATCGCCTTCTTTGACCAACAACAGATCGCGTAAGTATTGTTCGTCGGTTTCCACAAGACCGGAGAAGTCGACCGAACTGATGAAGAAGACCCTTCCTTCATCAATATCAAGCGTGATGTCAACGATCCCTTCCGGAGCGCCGGGGTAAATTGGCCTGAAATTGGGGATGAACTCGACATCCGCCTGAATGTATCCCTGGTCGCCGTAAACTTCTTTTATTCCCTTGTATACATTTTCCGAAATGACCCAGGCATTGACGATTTCGCCTGTTCTGAGACCTGAGATTTCAATGATCCGTTCGGGCGTGAATAACTTTGCGCCTTTGACGCTGATATTTCCGATGCGGTAGCGCAATCCCTCTTCAATTGTGACAGTGATCTTTGCGTGATCGCCTAAATTTTCAATCTTCGGCTCTCCAATTTTCGCTTCAAGAAACCCACGAGAGCCAAGAAAGTATCTCACTCGCTCAAGGTCGTCCAGCAGGCTATCAAAGTAAAACGGAGCCTGAAGAGCAAGACGGTCCGGCTGCGCAGGATCGCGCGGAAGCTGCATCTGCGCAAGCAATTGCTGGCTGGAAATCATTCTGGCGCCGACAATTTCAATCTCTACCCAGGAAGTATGTTCAATCAGGATTGTCTCACGCCTCTGTGGCGTCCGGCGACCTTCGTCTTGTTGTTCGACAAATGACTGCAGGCTGATGGTAGATGACGACAATGAATTCGTTTGCGCGGCCAGAATTCCCGAAAGCGCCAGAGTAAGCAGTTCGATCATGATTCCTCCTTCGCTATTGAGTTGATACGCCTATGGCGTATGCCACGATTTAGGAACGCGCCTGGCAGTTCTGTTTTGCAAGGATTTTGAGAAAGATCAGAAAGCGAACACGCCAAGAGCGCGACGACCCGCCATAACGCGAAGCGTTTGGCGGCGGGAGGATGTCAAATTCCTTCAAGCCTGGTATCCGCGTCGCCGAATCGATCAGTTTTGATACCCATGCGGTCTATGAGCGAGAGATAGAGGCTGCACACTTTCCGCTTCTCGTCGCCTGCCTTCAAGTAATCCAGCGTACGCCCGGTCTGCAGCGTTCCTCCGAGTCCTCCGGCGAGCACGAGGGGTAGCCGCGAGTTGTTGTGCGATCTGCCTATCCAGAGATTGGAAATAAACATCAGACAGGAATTATCCAGTACCGTGCCCTCGCCTTCCGGCATGGAATCGAGTTTCGACGCCAGATACGCGAACTGGCTCACGTGCCAGCGAGTGATCCGTTCATATTCATCGTTGTTGTTGTAGTGTGATGCGCCGTGGTGCGCCTGTTTGACATCGAGGAAGGGATAGTACATAGCCGATAGGTCGCGTGAGATCAGCAGCGTGGCGACGCGCGTCTTATCGGTCTCAAACGCGATTGCGATGAGGTCCAGCATCAGCCTGGCGTGCTCGCGCAGGTCTTCCGGCAGACCATTAGCCGGCCGCTCCATGGTCCACACTGGACGGGATTGCCGCCTGGCGAGGTCGTCCGCTTTCTCCTTCGCCTTCCGCATCCCGTCAACACGCTGCTCCACCTCGCGCACGCTCGTCATGAACTCATCCAGCCTGGCGTTGTCACTCGCACTGATTTTCCGGCTCAAGCGTTCGGCGCGGTCCTTTACGCGGTCGAGAATGCTGAGATTGATCAGGCTGCCCCGGTTCTCAAACAGCATGTCGAAGGCCAGCGAGGGATACAATTCGTTGGGAACCGGGGATTCCGGACTCTGCCATGAAATGTGAGAGCTGTAGGCCAGCGAGAAATTGCTTTCGTGAAATCCGGTGATGGGCTGCTCGCAAGCTAAAACCAGGCTCGGTTGCAGGGTCTCCTCGCCCATCCGCCGCGCAATCATCTGATCGACCGAAATTCCGGAGTGGAGCACTGCGCCTCTGGTGAGCGTCGCGCCTGTAAGCAGATTGCCGGTTTGCGGAGGATGAATGCCAAGCCCCGTCGCCCCTTTATTGAAAAGGCCGTGAATGACGTTGATCTTGCTCTTCAATGGCTCTAGCGGCGAGAGCGACTTGCTCAGCTTCATCTCCGAGCCCGATCCCTCCGATCCCCAGTGATTCTCATTGACGCCGCAGCCGAGAAAGACAACGCCAAAGCGTTTGGGGAATGCGCCCGCACTCGCGCCTGTCGCCGCGCCTGTGGTTGACGCGTTTGAGGCGAAGGAGTCGAATGACTCGAGCCACGGCAAGGCTAGGGTAACGCCGGCGCCGCGCAGGATGGCGCGGCGAGTAATCCGATTGGAAACTGGGTTCGGTCGATCGGGCATCTTATTTTCCTTTCAATTGAGATGATTGGCTGATCCTTCTTTGCGAAAGCTCCGTGGCCCTTCTCTTCAGGAACTGCGGGCTGGTGACGATGGTTTCGATCAGAGCAGACATTTTATAGCCGCTCGCCGCCAGCCTTGACCGCATCTCCTCGAGCAGTGGTTCGTCGGAGACCAACAGCGAGCGTCCGAGCGAGTAAACCAGCATCTTTTCGCTCAGGTTGTTGAGAAAATCCTTCTCTCGATGGGCGCGGATATAGGCGATCAGGCCAGCGAGGCCAACGCCCTGGTCTCCACCAGGAAAAGTCGCTCGCACATCGATGGCTCGCCCGGCGAGGTCTTTGGTCCTGCGCTCGCCTATCGGCCCGTAACCTTCGAAAGCGAGCCCGAAGGAATCGAATCGAGCGTGGCAGGCAGAGCAGGTCGCATTCTCTCGGTGTTTGGCCAGCAGATCGCGTACCGGAAGATCCGACTTCGATTCATCGCCAGGCAGCTCCGGAACCACTGGCGGCGGCGGTGGTATCACTTCACCCAACACCCGGCGCGCAACCCAGTATCCTCGTTTGACTGGACTGGTACGCAATCCGGGCGCGTTCTGCGTCAGGAACACCGCCATCGGCAGTATTCCGCCGCGCGCATACGCGCGAGCATTATCTACTCTGACCCACTCGTCCGCGCCGGCCGGCGCGGGCATGCCGTAGTGTTCGGCCAGCGCGCGGTTCACGAAGGTGTATTCACCATAGAGCAGATCCAGAACCGGGCGATCGTGCTGGATCAGGTTGGCGATGAAACGGATCGGCTCCTCGAACATCGCTTCTCGCAGCTGGTTCGTGAAACTCGGGAAGCGTTCGCGGTCCACCCCGTTGTGATCCTCAAACCGCCGAAAGTCCAGCCATGCGCCCGCGAATTCAGTAGCCAGGCCAAGCGCACGTTCATCTTTCAACATCCGGCGAACCTGTGCCCTCAGCACAGCCGGCCTTCCGAGGTCGCCGGCGGCGGCGTGAGAAAGCAATTCTTCATCCGGCATGCTGGACCAGATGAAGTAGCTCAGCCTACTGGCAAGAGAGTTAGCGGACAGCGGCCGATAGGCCGAGGCCCTGATAAGTTCGGTGGATTTGGCGGATTTGGCGGAAGTCCCCCCATCACCATCGACCAGATCAACGCGATAGAGGAAATCCGGCGAGACGAGCAGGCTGGCGACCGATCCGCGCATGGCTTCTTCGTGAGTCAGACCGCTCTTTTCACGGAGCTTGTGATAGTAAGCGAGTATCTCGTCGCGCTCCTCCTGGACTAGAGGCCGGCGGTAGGCGCGCGCCGCAAATTTGAGCAACGCCTCCAGCTGGCGCGGCTCGGCTTCCAGGCGCGCTTTTTGCACCCAGCGGATCTCATCGTTTACGCGGTCGAAATAGTACTTGATGGCTTCCAGAACTCGGGGATCGGTATCTGGAGGGGCCTTAGTCAGATATTGATCCCGCATCCAGAAAATAGAGTCTTGAGTGGCGAAATCATTGGGGTTTGGCCGTTCCACCGGGATCGAGCGCCCGCCGTCGCCGCCGTTGAACACGAATTGAGAGTAGGTGCGGATGTTGTAATCGGCGATGAAGTCGAATTCGCGCCAGAGCTGATCGATCTCCTTCTTTCCCTTTTCATCCAGAATCAGTTCGATCAGCGGAGTATCGTCGCGAAAATAGCCCATCACATTGTGCAATCCCGCCCCTAGAAGCCTGCCCTTGTCCATAGAATTGATGGGATAGAAGCGGCCACGCTCTCTCAGACAGAACGCGGTGGGGAACACTGAACTGAAGCGGGCGAACGCAGCTTCGTAACGCTCACGCTCACCAGCCGGAACCGCCAGGTCTGGATCCTCCTGCCGCTCCTTGATATAAGCGGCGATGGCCAGCTTGAGCTCTTCCTCTTCCCCCTTGCCGAATGTGGGTCCTCGGGTCGGTATGAAATCCTGCTGCAGTCCACCTTCAACTCTCAAGGCGGAGCGGTCGAAATCGCGGCGATGAGCTGCGAGTTCCCGATTACGGAACATGGTTATCGGTTGAAAGTTGGTGCTGAAACGCCGCGATTCCAAGACGGGAAAAAGCAACTCGGTGTGACGCCGGATTTTTGCGACGAAGTCGCGCATCTCTACGCAGCCTGCGCGCACGCCACCGGGTTGCTTGGCTTTCGGAGCGGGCAACCGCCGCCACATCTCCTGAAGCCTGGCGAGCGGGCCGACCTCCTCGTTCGCTTGCTCCAGCGCCTGCCAGACCATGGTCAGATATCGAGGCGCCAGCTTCGCCTGGGTCGCGATACCGCGCAGAGTGGCCCCCGGCCGCCCCAAGGCCGACCGATACTTGTAACTCCATGCTGACTGAAAGTAGTCGGCGAAATCGGTGGGCTGGCGATCATAGAAAGCGACGATCCGCTGAATCGCATACTTCTCGCGATCCGTCTCCACCAGCATCGGATAGGGCGCGAAGGAGAACCCATCCGGTTTGAGGACGAGATGATTCGCAATCCTGCGCGCTGCGTCCAGGTATTTGGACATCAGCGCCGGCGAGAGGGCGAGCGACTCACCCGAGTTGTCGAATCCAGCCTGGTTGGCGGGATCGATAGGGAACTCGCGGGCCGGACGCAAGTCGACTCCCGTCAGCTCGCGAACGGTGTAGTTGTACTCGGCGTTGCTGAGCCGTCTTGCCGGCGCCGGACCAGGATCGCCAGCATATTTGCGCGCCTCGTACTTCCGCAGCGCGCTGATCCACTCGATCACCTCCCCCCGCAGTTCATCCGGCGGCTGCTTCATCGATGAAGGCGGCATCTCCTTGGCCCTGAGTTTGCCCAGCACTAGGGCCCAATGTGGAAGGTCGTCAGCCACTGATTCCATCTTGGTATAGCGCTGCAGATCAAAGCTGGCAGCGGGCTCCGGACCGCTATGGCAGGCCGTGCAATATGTGTTCAGGAAGGGGCGGACGGTTTCTTTGAATCTCTGCGCCAGATCAGTCTCGGTAAATCTGGTTTCAGTAGTTGATTTTGCAGCCATTGACGTTCGGTCGAAGGTCAGGGCATTGCCGCCACTGGAGGCATTTTGTGTGAATATCGCACCGGATCCAAGCAGCAACAGTGCAATTGTCAGGCGTAAAGGACGTAGCATCTAACCTCCGAAGACAATATTTTCCCTCGCATTCACCGGCTTCAACCGAAATCGAAGCGGTTCTATGTTAAGTTTCTCGATCCGAAAATCTTGCTTGCGGGAGCTAAGAATGCCATATCGCATAGATCGGCGACAAGAAAATGGCTGTCGTCTTTGTACTTTCGGAGTTTGCCTGTTGAGCTTAGCAATTTGATTTGGGTTCACCCGAGCTTTTGGCGCAAGCGGGAATTTTTGCTATTCGTCATATCTGCGATAGGGAGACTGGATGCTTAGGAGCTGGTCGGCTTTGTCGCTTTTGCTTGCGAGCGCATGCTTGATCCTTTTGGCTCATCGGAACGCGAGTGGCAGCGATGCGACGCAAGAGGTTGATCTCTGCGCATTGGCGCTGGCGCCGCAGGACTACGCAGGGCGACTTGTGAAAATTCACGGGGTTGTTTCGTTTGGATTTGAAGAGTCAGCGTTCACTCCCAGCAACTGCTATGCACGGCTTTAGCGTCGCAGACGGTTGAGGCGCTCAATCTCCACCCCGCTGGGGTTCCGATTGAGGTCTGCCATCGCGTTCCTGCTTCTTAGAGCGCTGCCGCTCTCCACAGGCGTCAGGTTTCGGCCCGCTCGACCGTACCGTATCAACGTTAATCGCAGCATTATGGTCACGACCACAGACAAATCCGCACTTCTCGCATTCGAATATACGAATCGCCAGTGGCATCTTTTGCCTGTGGCCGCAATTGCTGCAAGTCTGCGTGGCGTATCTGGGGTTCACTCTTTCAAACGTCCGACCAGCGTTTTCAGCTTTGCCTTTCGTTATCGCGAAAAATTGTCCCCAGGCCACGTCAAGAATGGCCTTTGCAAGATGGCGGTTTTTCACCATCCCGCGAATGTTCAAGTCTTCAACCGCGATTCGGTCGAAGCGATTGACCAGCTTCGCCGCCTCTTCGTGATGAAAATGTTTGCGCGCTCTCTGCACTCTCAGGTGTCTGAGCGCGACTTTGACGCGAGCTTTCTTCCGATTCCGACTGCCCTTTACCTTGCGGGACAGGTGTTGCTGCTCTCTCGCAAGCTGGTCTGCCGCTTGTTTGAGATGGCGCGGGTTGGCAATCTCCTCGCCGGTCGAGAGCGTGGCGAAACTCTTGATGCCGACATCCACTCCGACCGTCTCTCCCGTCGGTGGCAATGGCTCAGGTGTCGGAGTCTCGCAAACCAGCAAGACGTACCACCCGTCAGCGCGGCGGGTAATTCGCAGTTGCTTACAGCGCCCTTCTACCGGGCGGCTGAGTCTGACTCGGCAAGCGCCGACCCCGGGTACGGTCAACTTATCGCCTTTGATGGGGCACGGTCTTACCTTCTCGTATTTCTGCGAGAAGGTGTGATAGCGGTCACGACTCTTGAATCTGGGAAACCCCGGTTTCTCTCCGCTCTTCAAGCGCCGAAAGAATGCGTCAAAGGCTTCGTCCAGGCGCTCCAAAGCGTCGCTCTGAATTGTTCTGAGAACGCTCTTCAGCTCGGGCAATTCGTTGCGCGCCTCGGTCAACTGGCGAGACTGTTCGTAAAAGCTGATGGTTTTGCCGCTGGCGTTGTAGACGCGAATGCGCTGCTCAAGGGCGCAGTTGTAGACAAATCGCGAATCGTCGAGCGCCTTCTCGAATGCGGCGACGAATTTCTTATTCGTGCGCAGGCGATACTCGAAAGTCTTTGTGGTAGTCTGAGAATCAGCCATTGCGTGACGTTCCCAATCAACGTTGCCCTGTGGCGAGACCTGATAAGAG
>DASTMP010000271.1:0-2151 GCA_035714085.1 Blastocatellia bacterium | reverse complement strand
GTTGACCATATGGCAGGAGACGCAACCGCCCTTGCCGGAAAAGAGTCCCTCGCCAACCGCCGCATTCCCGGCAATCTTTTCCGACTCCCCGCTCATCGAACGCAGGTAGCTGACAATCTGCCAGACCTCGTCGTCCGCAAGGCCCATTGCGGGCATTGCGGTTCCCGTAATCCCGTTCTTGACGACATTGAAGAGCGCGGCGTCCTCATTGCCATGTTTGAAGACGCCCTTGTTAACGGCGGGGCCGCGGCCGCCATCGCCTTTCGAGCCGTGACAACCGGCGCACATCTGGTCGTAGACGCCCTTGCCGACTCGGACGGCTTCGGGGTTGTCGGCGAAGGGATTCTTCTGACCGGGATTGTTGTGTTGCGCGAGCAGCATTGCAGAGCAGGCGCAAAGGACGGCAAGACACAGAACTAGGGAACAGCGCCGCATTTGATGACCTCCTGAATCTATCGAAGACGGTTTTTCTTGAGTTTGACTTGTACGATAATCGCCGCGCAATGTCGAGAGCGAACGGACCTGCTTCTGTTTCGCGACACAGACCGACAACCTGATGGAGGATTTATGGGAGGCTTATTGCAAGACCTGCGCTACGGCGCGCGAATATTGATGAAACAACCCGGCTTCACCTTGATTGCCGTCATCACGCTGGCGCTGGGCATCGGCGCGAACACGGCGATCTTTCAACTGCTCGATACCGTGCGCCTACGCAGCTTGCCGATCGACCGGCCGCACGAGCTCGCCGAAATGCGGATTGTGGGTGGAAATGACGGCATGGGGCTTAACCCCGGAACATACGGCGGCGTCACGAGACCAATGTGGGAAGCGGCGCGGCGCGAGCAGAAGGCCTTTTCCGGGTTGGCGGCATGGAGCCAATTCGGTCTGAGGCTGGGCAAGGACAACGCGCGTAGGCGCGCAAAGGGTCTCGAAGTAAGCGGCGAGTTCTTTCCCGTTCTCGGTGTGGCGCCCTGGCGGGGCAGGTTGTTCCAGCCGGACGATGAATCCTTCGCGTGCCCGGCCAATCGCGCCGTCGTCAGCTACTCGTTTTGGCAGCGGGAGATGGGCGGCCGCGAGTTGGCCTCGGACAGCAAGATATTCGCCAACGACCAGCCATATGAAGTAATCGGAGTGACTCCCCCCAATTTCACCGGCATAGCAGTGGGTGAAACGTTCGATATCGTGGTCCCGTTCTGCCGGCCGAATAAGGAACCCCGGCGCGATGTCTTTGCGTACAGTGTCATCGGGCGGCTGCGCCCCGGATGGACGTTAGAAAGGGCAGCAACGCACCTGGAGGCCCTAAGCGCAGGCGTTATGGAGGCGACTGAGATCCAAGGTTACGGCTCGGACACCATAGCGCGCTACCGGAAGTTCCGCTTGACCGCATATCCTGCGCATAATGGCGTAAGCAAGCTTCGCAAGGACTACGATTCGGCTCTCTGGCTGTTGTTAGGCATGACCGGACTGGTTTTGTTGATCGCGTGCGCTAACCTGGCGAACCTAATGATGGCGCGTTCGAGCGCGCGTGAGCGGGAGATTGCAATACGGCTCTCGCTGGGAGCCTCGCGGGCAAGAGTGCTCCGGCAGCTCACTACCGAGACAGCGATGCTAACCTTGATTGGCGCCGTGCTCGGAATCGCGCTCGCGCAGATTATGATTCGAGTCCTGGTTGCCTCGCTATCGACGCAAAGCGACTCTATCTATCTGGCGCTGGATCTCAACTGGCGCATTCTGTTGTTCGCCAGCGCTATTGCAGCGATCACCTGCATTATTTTCGGAACGCTTCCAGCGGCGCGCGTTACGCGAATGCGGCTGGAATCGGTAATGCGCGCCGGCGGACGCGGATTGACCGCCGGCCGTGATCGGTTCTCGATGCAGCGGCTGATGGTTGTCACGCAGATCGCAGTCTCGCTGGTGCTCCTATGCGGCGCGCTGCTGTTTGTGCGCAGCTTCCAAAATCTGATGACCTTCGACCCCGGAATGCGTCAGAAGGGCATTTCCATCGCGTTCGTTGGAATGCCGGGGAGCATGCCCAAGGAACGTCTGGAAGGCTTTCATCGCGAGTTGCTCGAGGAAGTGGCGGCTGTTCCCGGCGTTCGAAGCGTAGGCTCGACCACCAACGTGCCGCTGTTGGGGTCGTCCTGGGGGCAT